>DASSQQ010000115.1:0-24330 GCA_035702425.1 Gemmatimonadales bacterium | reverse complement strand
GAGAGGTGCACGAAATGCGGCTCGTGCGGCGGGACCAGCGGGTGCATGCCGACTTCGTCGGGCAGCAGGTTGCCCTTCCGCGGGTTGCAGCTCGAGCAGGCGGTGACCACGTTGGTCCAGGCGTTGGTGCCGCCGCGGGAGAGGGGGATCAGGTGGTCCCGGGTCAGGCACTCGCGGTGCTTCAGCTCGTACTGCGAGCGGCCGCAGAACTGGCAGCGGTAGTTGTCGCGCGCGAAGAGGAAGGTGTTGGTGACCTGACGGCGGAACCGGCGCGGCACGTGGACGAACTTGACCAGCCGGATCACCGCGGGCCGCGGCAAGGCGAGCCGCTCGGAGCGGACGATCGCGCCCTCGGACTCGACGATTTCGGCCTTGCCGTCGATCACCAGGCGGAGCGCCCGGCGGACGGGCACCATGGTCAGCGGCTCAAAAGACGCGTTCAGCGCGAGACAACGCACGTGAGGCCTCTCCCGGCCAAGAAATGGCCGCCTCGCTCACCACGAACGGGCGGCCCGTTGCAGTATGCTAGCGGGAGCCTCGTGACACGGCAAGCGCCCCTAAGTGACGCTGTCCCCGAAGGCTTTGCGGAGCTCTTCCAGCTGATCCTCCACCGAGCGCCGCGACGAGCCGCCCGGCGTTCCCCGTCCCTCGACGCTGTCTTCCCAGGTGCCGAGCCTGGACACCGCGTCGCCCAGCGCGGGATGGAGCGCGCGCGCGACCTCCGCGGGCACGCGGTCCAGCGGAAGGCGGCGCTCCTCCGCTTCGCGCACCAGGCGTCCCACCAGCGCGTGGCTTTCGCGGAATGGAACGCCCGCCTCCACCAGGCGGTCGGCGAGATCGGTGGCGCGAAGCGAGGCATCGAGCGCCGCGCGCATCCGCGCCGGGTCCCAGGTGAGGCTCGCGATCGCGCCGCTCACCGCGGGCAGCACCGCGGTGAGGGTATCGAACGCGTCGAAGAGGAGCGACTTGTCCTCCTGCAGATCCTTCTGGTAGCCCGCGGGCACGCCCTTCAAGGTCGCGAGGAGCGACACCAGGTCGCCCAGGAGCCGCGCCGCCTTGGCGCGGGTCAGCTCGAAGACGTCGGGGTTCCGCTTCTGGGGCAGGAGGCTCGACCCGGTGCTGAACGCGTCCGAGAGCCGGATGAATCCGTACTCCGACGTGTTGTACTGGATCAGCTCCGCCGCGAGCCGCGAGAGATGGGTGCCGATGAGCGCCAGGTCGAACAGCACTTCGGCGACGAAGTCGCGATCGCCGGTGGCGTCGAGCGCGTTGGCGGAGACGGCGCGGAGGCCGAGCGCTTCCTTGAGGAGCACGCGGTCCACCGGGAACCCGGACCCGGCGAGGGCGCCCGAGCCCAGGGGCAGCTCGGCGGTGCGGCGTCTCGCGTCGGCGAGGCGCTGGCGGTCGCGCACCAGGGGCCACGCGTGCGCGAGCAGCACGTACGCCCAGCGCACCGGCTGGGCGCGCTGGCCGTGGGTGTAGCCGGGCAGGAGATCGTCCACGCCATCCCGCGCGCGCCCGATGAGGGTGCGGCCGAGGACCACGAGGTCTTGATCGAGCTGATCGATCGCGTCCAGGGTCCAGAGGCGGAGATCGGTGGCGACCTGATCGTTCCGGGAGCGGCCGGTGTGGAGCTTCCCCGCGACCGCGCCCACTTCTTCGTAGAGCAGACGCTCGACCAGGGTGTGCACGTCCTCGTCGGGCGCGCCGACCGCCGCCCCATCCGCGAGCCGCTCGGCCACGCGATCGAGGCCGTCCAGGAGCTCCGCCTCCTCCGCGGCGGTGAGCACCGCCGCGCGGCCGATGGCGTGGACCCAGGCCTTGCTCGCGGCGACGTCCTGCGGCCAGAGCCGGTGATCGACGGGGAGGGAGCGGTTGAGCGCGTCCAGCGCTTCCGAAGGCCCCAGGGCGAAACGTCCGCCCCACATCTGATGGGGAGTGGAGGCGGCGTCGGCCGGCTGTTTGGGGGACGGCATCAGTCGGCGGCGGCGCCGATCTGCCGCGCGCGCTCCGCTTCGAGTCCGGCGCCGATCCGGGTGGCGAGACCGTACAGGTGAATGAAGCCCTCGGCGTCCTTCTGGTTGTAGACGTTGTCCTTGCCGAAGGTCGCGTACGACGGCTGGTAGAGCGCGAAGGGGCTCTCCCGCCCGGCCACCGACACCCCGCCCTTGAAGAGCTTGACCCGCACGGTGCCGGTGACCCGGCGCTGGGTGCTCGTGACCAGCGCGTCGAGCGCTTCGCGCTCCGGGGTCCACCAGCGGCCGTCGTAAACCAGGTCCGCGTAGCGGAGCGCGATCTCGTCCTTCAGGCGCAGAGCGCGGCGGTCGAGCACCAGCTGCTCCAGCTCGCGGTGCGCCGCGTACAACAGGGTGCCGCCCGGCGTCTCGTAGACGCCCCGCGACTTCATGCCGACCAGGCGATCCTCGACGATGTCGGCGCGCCCCACGCCGTGGCGGCCGGCGATTTCGTTCAGGGTCTCGACCAGCGCCACGGGACCGAGCGGCCGGTGGTCCACCGACACCGGGGTGCCTTCCTCGAACCCGACCTGCACCACCTCGGGCTGGTCCGGCGCGTCGAGGGGATCGCGGGTGAGGAGGAAGAGATCGGCCGGGGCCTCCTGCGACGGATCCTCGAGGATCCCGCCTTCGTGGGAGCAGTGCCAGAGGTTGCGGTCGCGGGAGTAGGGTTTCTCCGCGGTGGCCTGGATGGGAATCCCTTTCGCCTTCACGTAGGCGATCAGGTCCTCGCGGCTCTTGAACTCCCACTCCCGCCAGGGCGCGATGACCTGCATTTCAGGCGCGAGCGCGGCGTAGGTGAGCTCGAAGCGCACCTGGTCGTTCCCCTTCCCGGTGCAGCCGTGGGCGAGGGCCTCCGCGCCCGCGCGCCGCGCGGCGGCGACCTGGCGGGCGGCGGTGAGGGGGCGCGCCATCGAGGTGCCGAGGAGATAGGTGCGGGCGTAGACGGCGCCGGCGCGGAGCGTGGGGAACACGAAGTCGGTGACGAACTGCTCGCGGAGATCCTCCACCACGCAGTCCACGGCGCCGGAGCGTTTGGCTTTTTCGACGAGGCCGGTGAGCTCGCCCCCGCCCTGCCCCACGTCGGCGGCGAAGCAGAGCACGCGCGCGTTGTAGCGCTCGCGGAGCCAGGGGACGATCGCGGAGGTATCGAGACCACCCGAATACGCCAGCACGACCAGCGGACCCATCACGCGCTCCCCGTTGAAGGTTTATGCATCACGATGCATAAACATACGGGCGCGGGCGCCGCCGTCAAGGCGTCACTGGGGGAGTCCGGCGAGTTCCTTGAGGCGGGTCTGCACGGCGCGGCGGGCGCGCTCGCTCTTGGTGATCACCAGAATCGCGTCGTCGCCGGCGATGGTGCCGAGGAGGTCGTTCCACCCGGCGCCGTCCACCGCCAGGGCGAGCGCCTGCGCGCCGCCGGTGGTGGTTTTCAGGACCAGCAGCGGGCCGACGCCCTCGGCCGACACCAGCATGGTGGGCAGGAGCTGCTCCAGGTGGGGCCGCACGCCGGACCCGGTCTCATCGGGCGGAGCGTAGTGAGAGCCGCCGTCCGCGTCGGCCACCTTGGCGAGCCCCAGCTCCCGGATGTCCCGGGAAAGAGTCGCCTGGGTGACGTCGAATCCCTCCCGCTTCAGCAGGGCCCGGAGGTCCTCCTGGCTCGCCACCCGCTCGGCGCGGACCGCGCGAAGAATGGCCGCGTGGCGCTGGGTTTTCATGCATCCAATCTACTATTTATGCGGCGCCGCGGCCTCTCCCCGATGCACCACCCGGCCGGCGAGCACGGTGAGCAGCGCCGGCCCCCGCGCGGCGCCGGCCCATCCGCCCGCCGGGAACACCGCGAGATCGGCCGCCTTCCCCGCCTCGATGGACCCGATTTCCTCATCCCAGTCGAGGGCCCGCGCGCCCTCGAGGGTGAGCATCCGGAGGGCGTCCGCGCCCGCGAGCCCGGCGTGGGCCGCCTCCGCCCGCAGCTCGACGTCGCCGACGCTCGCGGCGGAGTCGGTGCCGAGGCCCACCCGGACGCCCGCGCCCCGAAGGCTCGCGAGGGGCGCGCTCCCGTGCCCGTGCGCGGCGTTGGAGCGAGGACAGTGCGCCACCGCGGCGCCCGCGAGCGCGAGCGAAGCGACGTCGGCCTGATCGACCTGGACGCAGTGAATGCAGAGGGTGCCGCGCCGGATGACGCCCAGCTGCAGGAGGTACTGAACCGGAGATCGCCGCTGGGCGGCGACCTCGATGCCCCGCCGCGCCAACGCCTCCGCGAACGGTCCCGTGCCGTCCCGCACGAACTCCGTTTCTTCCCGCGATTCGGCCAGGTGCACGGCGATCGGCAATTCTGCGGCGCGGGCGCGGAGGGCCACCGCGCGGTAGAGCGGCGCGCTGACGGTATAGGGCGCGTGGGGCGACACGCCCAGGCGGCGGAGGGGCGCCGAGGCGAGGGGGCGCAGGCGGGCCAGCGCCTGGTCCATATCCGCGAGACCGGCGTCGCACTGGGCGGGGTCGGGACCGAAGACCTCCTGATAGTAGATCCCGCGCGCGTCGAGCGCGGCCATCGCCTCGAGGGGGGCGCCGGTCGAGCCGGTGTCGGCGAAGGTGGTGACGCCGCGGCTCCAGCCGTCCCGGATTCCGGCTTCCGCGGCCCGGCGGAACTCCGGCGCCGGGGTCTCGTCCTTGAGCTCCCGCACCCGCCGGATCCAGCGCGCGAAGTCCGGCTCGCCGTTCCTGCCCGCCAAGTGGGTCAGCTCGAGATGGGTGTGGCAGTTGACGAGCCCGGGGACGAGCTCGGCCTCGGGAAACTCGAGATTCCCCGCGCCCGCGGGACTCAGGATGCGAGATGCGGGACCCACGGCGACGATCCGGCCGCCGTCAACGAGAACGGCGCCGTCCGAAATCGGCGGCGCCGTGACCGGGTGGACCGTGCCCGCGCGAAGGCGCAGCACGATCGCCTACGGCGAGACGCCGGTGCCGAACGGAGCGTGCACCGGGCACACCTGGGTCGGCTCGGTGCCGGGGAAGAACCATTCCCAGCGCCGCACGTCGAGCGGGCAGAACGGTGACGCGAGGTATCCGGTGGAGCCGTCCACCTCCCGGGTCACGAGCGAATCGGGCCGGGGCCAGTCGGAGGGGGGCGGCCGCCGGGCGTAGACGTCCCGCATGAACGAGGTCCACGCCGGCGCCACGATCCGGCCCCCGCCGCCGTTGTGCTGGAGGATCGGCTGGGAGAGGTCGTACCCGACCCACATTCCCGCGACCAGCTCCGAGGTGTAGCCGATGAACCAGGCGTCGGAGTAATCGTCGGTAGTGCCGGTCTTGCCGGCCGCGGGGTAGGTGAACCCGGCCTTCCAGACCGCGGTGAACGCGGTGCCGCGGCGGATCACGTCCTTCATCATATCCACCAGCAGCCAGGCGTGGGCCGGGTCCAGCACTTCGTCCCGCTCCGGGGTCGCCTGGTAGAGAATCTTGCCGGTCCGGTCCTCGACCCGGAGAATGCCGATGGGGCTGACGCGGGTGCCGAGGTTGGCGAACGCGGTGTAGGCGTCGATGATCTCCATCGGGATCACGCCGTTGGCGCCGATGTGGAGCGACGGGTAGGGCTTGATGGGCGTGGTGATCCCGTAGCGCCGCGCTTCGCCGATGACGGTCTGCTCGCCCAGGCTCATTCCCAGCTTGATGGTCGCGAGGTTGCGCGACAGGTACAGCGCCTCGCGCATGGGGATGGGGCCGAGCGTGGTGTCGTCGTCGTCCTTGGGCTGCCACAGCGTGGAGTCGAGCTGGAGCACCGGCGGGTTCAGCGGCGAGTCGTCGAGAATCTCGGTGACCGGGTGGCCGGCGCGGACGGCCGCCGAGTACACGAAGGGCTTGAAGGTGGACCCGGGCTGGCGCACCGCCTGCACGGCGCGGTTGAACTTGGAGTCGTCGAAGTCGCGGCCGCCGATCATGGCGCGGATGGCGCCGGTCTGCGCGTCGATCGCGATGAAGGCGCCCTGCAGGTACGGCGTGAAGGGTCCGTGGTCCTCGCCCGAGGCGCGGGAGGACTCGATGTACTCGCGGTAGGTGGTGCGGCCCAGCGGCTTCCCGTACACGCCGGACTCGATCGCGTCGAGCTGGGCCTGCAGCGCCTGCTCGGCGGCATCCTGCATGTCGAGGTCGAGGGTGGTGTAGACCCGCAGGCCGCCCTCGTAGAGATCGCGGCCGAAGCGGGCGTCGAGCTGCTGGCGCACCCACTCCACGAAATAGGGCGCCACGTCCCCGTAATTGGTGCGGTTGGAGGTGAGCACCAGCGGATAGGCGCGCCAGAGCTCGGCCTGTTCCGGAGTGAGGAAGCCCTGATCCCGCATCAGGGCCAGCACGGTGTTGCGGCGGCGGATGGCGCGGTCGGGATGGAGCCGTGGGTCGTAGGAGCCGGGGGCCTTGGGGAGCGCCGCGAGCATCGCGGCCTCGGCCACGTTCAAATCGCGGGCGGACTTCCCGAAATAGATCTGCGCCGCCGCTTCGACGCCGTTCGCGCCCGCGCCCAGGTTGATGAGGTTGAGATAGAGCTCGAGTATGGAGTCCTTCGGGAAATTGTGCTCGAGCTCGATGGCGACGCGCGCTTCCTTGAGCTTGCGGGTGAGGGTCTTGTCGCGGCTGATCTCGTCCGGAAAGACGTTACGCGCGAGCTGCATGGTGATGGTCGAGAACCCCTGGGACCAGGAGAGCGACATCAGGTCGGCGCGGATGGCGCCGAAGATCCGCAGGTAGTCGATCCCGTGGTGCTCGTAGAAGCGCTTGTCTTCGGTGGCGATGAAGGCCTGCCGCACGAAGACGGGAATCTGATCGAGGCGGAGCACGGTGCGCCGCTGGGTACCGAGCTCGGTGATGAGCCGGCCGTCGGCGGCGTAGACCTTGGAGGTCTGCTGGGGCCCGGGGCCGCCGACCAGGCGTGAGATGGAGGGGCAGCGGTCGGCCGCGCAGACGCGGGTCCAGGAACCGTACGCGACGCCGGCCACGAACATCGCGCCCAGCGCCAGGGCGGCGAGGACGCGGCCCCGCGTCACGACGTGATTCCAGCTGGAGCGCGCCGACTCGAGTGATGGCATGGAACGCCGGAAGCCGGTCATCGTGTCACAACCTAGCGACGGGCCTCGCCGCTTGCCAGCGCCCGCGGCCGCTCGTACGATTCGGCGCCATGACCGATCTCCTCTCCGAACTCGAGTGGCGCGGCTTCGTCCAGCAGCGGACGCCGGGGTGCGACGCGCACCTTGCGGAGCCGCGCACCCTCTACTGCGGCTTCGATCCCACGGCCCCGTCGCTGCAGCTCGGCAACCTGATGCCGCTGTTCCTGCTCCGGCATTTCCAGCGACACGGCCACACGCCCATCGTGCTGATGGGCGGCGGCACCGGGCTGATCGGCGATCCGTCCGGCAAGCGTGGGGAGCGCCCGCTCCTCGACAAGCAGCAGCTCAAGGATCACCTGCACCACCAGCGCGATCAGATGGCGCGCTTTCTCGACTTCGATCCCGGTCCGGCGTCGGCGCTGCTGCTCGACAACGCGAAGTGGCTGGTCGAGCTCAAGCTGGTGGATTTCCTGCGCGACATCGGCAAGCACTTCACGGTCAACGTGATGCTGCAGAAAGAATCGGTGCAGGCGCGGCTCGACGCCGGAATTTCCTACACCGAGTTCAGCTACATGTTGCTGCAGGGATTCGATTTCCTGCACCTCTACCGCACCAAGCGCTGCACCCTGCAGGTGGGCGGCAGCGATCAGTGGGGCAACATCACGCTGGGCGCGGACCTGATCCGAAAGATCGAAGGGGGCGAGGCGCACGCGCTGGTGGCGCCGCTCGTCACCAGCGCCTCGGGCGCCAAGTTCGGCAAGACCGAGGAGGGGACGGTCTGGCTCGATCCCGCGATGACGTCGCCCTACAAGTTCTACCAGTTCTGGGTCAACGTGGATGACCGGGACGCGGAGAAATACGCGAAGCTCTTCTCGCTGAAGCCGCGCCAGGAGATCGACGCGCTGGTGGCGGAGGGCCGGAAAAATCCGGCGGAGCGCGCCCCCCAGCGCGCCCTGGGCCGCGAAATCACCGAGCTGGTCCACGGCGGCGACGCCGCCGCGAACGCGGTCACCGCTTCCGAGATCCTCTTCGGCGAATTCGATCCCCACCGGGCGGAGCCCACGGTGTTCGACGTGCTGGCGGCGGAGATTCCCACCACGGCGGCGCCCGCCGCCGACGGTCTCACCATCGTGGACGCGCTCACCCAGTCGGGCCTCGTCAAGTCGAAGGGGGAGGCGAAGCGCGCGCTGGAACAGGGCGGCGTGTACGTGAACCAGAAGCGGGAGCCGGCGGACCGCGCGCTCGCGAGGGGGGACTGGCTCTCGGGAAGAAACGTCCTGCTGCGGAAGGGGAAGAAGGACTTCGCGCTGCTCCGGGCCGGCGCCTAGAGCGCGTCGTCCAGCACGTCCACCACCTTCTCGATCTCTTCCATCGTGTTGTAGCAGTGGGGCGAGAGCCGGATCGCGCCCTCCCGCAGCGAGCACACGATGTGCGCCTTCTTCACCGCGTGATAGGCCTCCACCGCTTTCGGCGGCGAGACGCAGATGATGGCCGAGCGGTGGGCGTCGTCCCGGGGCGACACCACCCGCACCCCGCGCTCCTCGGCCCACTTGATCACCGGCTCGTGCATCGAGTGGGTGGCCTCGGCGACGTCCCGCAGGCCCAGCTCGAGCAGCATCGCCAGCGACACCTGCATCGCGTAGAAGTCCTGGAACGGCAGGGTCACCATCTCGAAGCGGCGGGCGTCGGAGCGGAAGGTGGGGTTGTATTCGGTGAGGCGGGAAAAATCGTCGGTCCCCTCGAAGGCCATCCAGCCCGCGACCACCGGCTCGAGTTTCGTCACCAGGTCCTTGCGCACGTACACGAACCCGGTGCCCCACGGCGAGAGCAGCCATTTTTGCCCGCCGCAGGCGAGGATGTCCACCGGCGTCTCCTTGACGTCGAGCACCGAGTTGCCGAGTCCCTGAATCGCGTCCACCACGAGATACGCGCCGTTGGCCCTGGCGGCGGCACCCAGGCGGCCGAGGTCGGCGCGGAATCCGTTCGAGAACTGCACGAAGGAGACCGCCAGCGCGCGCACCCGCGGATCCCGCAGCCGCTCCACCAGGTGATCCTCGTCCGGCCAGCCCTCGGCCGTCACCCGCGCCATCTCGACCTCGACCCCCCGCTCCCGCAGCAGCAGCCAGGGATAGACGTTGGCGGGGAATTCGCGATCGGAGACGAGGACCACGTCGCCCTTTTTCAGCGGCAGGGCGGTGGCCGCGAGGTTCAGGCCGTAGCTGGTGTTGGTGGCGAGCGCGATTTCACCGGACTCGGCGTTCAGCAGCCTGGCGCACGCTTCGCGGGCCGCCTGCAACACCGCCTGCAAATCCCGGTCGGGCAGGAGATGGGGAGCGGTGCGCTTGGCCGTGAACTCGTCGATCGCGCGGCGGGTGCGCTCCGGAATCGGTCCGATGGACGCGTTGTTCAGGTAGATGGTGTCCGCGGTCCAGGGGAACTCGGTGGTGCGGAGCGACCGGAACTTCTCGCGCAGGGCGCGGATCCGGGTGGGGTGGTAGGCGATGTCGGTCATACCGCTCTCACGCCGCCGCGCACCGCGAAGGCGTCGCGCAGCCCGTCGCCCAGGAGATTCACCCCGAGCACCGCCACGCCGATGGCGACGCCCGGCGCGAGCGACACCCAGGGGGCGACGCGGAGCAGGTCCCGGCCCTCGGCCACCATGGCGCCCCAGGACGGGGTGGGCGGCTGGGCGCCCAGTCCCACGAACGAGAGCGCGGCTTCCGCCATGATCGCGGCGCCGATGCCGAGAGTCGCCGCGACGATCACCGGGGCCACCACGTTCGGCAGCACGTGTTTCAGCACGATGCGGGCGTCGCGGGCGCCGAGGGCCCGCGCGGCGTCCACGTATTCGAGTCCTCGCACCTGCAACACCTGGCCGCGGACCAGGCGCGCCATTCCGGCCCAGCCCACGATGCCGATCACCACGAAGACGAGGGGGAGCGAGGGCCGCACCGCGGCGGCGATCGCAATCAGGAGCAGCAACGACGGAAACGCGAGGGTGACGTCGGCGAGGCGCATCACCGCCGCGTCCACCCAGCGGCCGTAGTAGCCGGCGACGAGGCCGAGGGTGAGGCCGAGCGCGATGGCGACGGTCTGGCTGATGAGCCCCACCGCGAGCGAGAGCCGCGCGCCGAAGAGCACGCGGGAGAAGACGTCGCGGCCTTCACTGTCGGTGCCGAGGAGGAAGTGGCGCGAGGGCGCGCGCAGGGCGAGCGCGAGATCGCCGTGCCGCGGGTCGCCCGGCGCGAGCCAGGGCGCGAGCAGCGCGACGGCGCAGAGCCCGGAGACGAGCGCGAGACCGGCGAGAGTCCACGGATCGCGGGAGATGCGAGACCAGGTGAGTGGCGCCGCCATAGGTGACTCCGCTACGTTACCCGGGCGGATACCTCCGAGGCAAGCAGGCGCGCGCGTGACGGGCGACACACCCTTTACTCTGGTGCTGGGGGGCGGGGGCATGAAGGGCCTCGCCCACATCGGCGTCTTGCAGGCGCTGGTGGAGCGCGGGCTCACTCCCCGCCACATCGTCGGCTCTTCGGTGGGCGGCCTGGTGGGCGCGGCCTGGGCGGCGGGACGCAGCATCCCCGAGCTCAAGGACGTGGCGCTTTCCCTGCACCGCAAGGACGTGTTCGCGGTGGCGCACGCCGACATGGCGTTCAAGCGGATGCGCTCCCCCGCCCTCTTCCGGCGCGAGCCCCTCGAGCATCTCATCAGCCGCCTGGTGCGGGACGCGACTTTCGCCGATCTCGATCCGCCGGTCCTCATCAACACCGTGGACATCAACTCCGGGATGCAGGTGTTCTGGGGCCTCCCCGGCCTCGACGACGTGCCGCTCCTGGACGCGCTCTTCGGCTCCTGCGCGCTCCCCGGCTACCTCCCCCCGCGCGAAATCCGCGGCCGCTACTACGTGGACGGCGCGACGGTGGACAATCTGCCGGTGGCCGTGACCCGCACCATCGCCGCGGACGTGGTGCTCGCGGTGGACGTCTCGGCGTCGTCCGCCTTTCGGGCCGACACCCAGGACGAGGGATTCGCGGCGGTGTTCGCGCGCGCCACCGAGATCGCGATGCAGACCATGCTGGAGGAGCGGTTCGCGCAGTGGGGCACCCCGCCGATCTACTACCTGCACCCGCGGGTGGAGCACATCTCGCTGTTCTCGTTCAGTCACCTGCGCGAGGTGGTGGAAGAAGGGTATCGCGCCACCACCGCGGCGCTGGACCGTCCGGCCGAGTGGCCGGCGCGGGGCGCGTCCGGGGTCTACCCGCGGCGGCGGGTGCTGGTGCGGGTGCAGCGCGAGCGCTGCATCGGATGCGGCGCCTGTCTGGTGCAGGCGCCGCCCGGAATGTTCGTGCTGGACACGGAAGGAAAGGCGGTGGTGACCCAGCCGGAGCAGATCTGGTCGCCCACCGACGGCGGCTTCATCCGCCACTGCCCCACCTACGCCATCAGCGCCCGGCCGGCGGCCGCCGAGTCGCTTCGTCGATCCGGATGAAGTCCCGGGCCACCCGCTCCCAGTTGTAATAAGTCTCCACCGCCCGGCGCCCCGCCGCGCCCATCCGCTTCCGCCGCTCCGGATCGCCGAGCAGATCGTTCACACCCTTCGCCACCGCGGCCGGATCGTCCGGGTCCACGAGGATCCCGGTTTCGCCGTCGCGCACCGCGTCGGGAACGCCGCCCGAGCGCCCGGCCACGACGGCGATCCCGCACGCCGACGCCTCGACCAGCGAGATCCCGAACCCTTCCACCATCTGCTCCGCGAGCCGCGACGGTCCCAGGTAAAGGTCGGCCGCGTTGTAGAGCGCGGGCAGATCCGCGTCGGACGCGGGACCGAGGAGCCGCACCGCGCCGTCCAGCCCCAGCTCCGAGATCAGGGCGAGGAGCGCGGCGCGGCGCGGGCCGACCCCCGCCACGGCGTAGCGCGCGGCGGGATGCGCCGCGCGGATGGCGGGGAGGGCGCGGATCACCGTGTCGATCCCCTTGTGCCACTCCAGTCGCGCGACGGTGAGCAGCCAGGGGCCGCCCTCGAGCCCGAACCTGGCGCGCACCGCGCGGGTGTCGAGGCCGGGCCGGAAGCGCGACGGCTCGGTGCCCAAGGGGACGGGCTGAACCCGCGGAATGGCGTCGGGGCGGCCGAGCAGGGTCAGCACCTCCTTCGCGAGCGACGCGGTCCAGCTGCTGTTCGACACGATGGCCGCGGCGTCGGCCAAGAGTTTCGCGGCGGCCCAGCGGCGGAGCGGGGAGCCGCGGATCTTCTCGCGCAGGAGGAGGAGGTCGGTGCCGTGCACCACCACGCCGTACGGCATCCCGTGGCGCGCGAGCAGCCAGCGCGCGGGATACCCGGCCGGCTTCAGGGTGCCGCACCACGCGAACCCGGGCGCGTGACGCCGGTACAGCGTCTCCAGCCGCGCGGTCCAGCGGACCAGGCCGTGCGCGGTGCGGAGCCGTTCGGCGGGAACCGATGCGCGATCGACGACCTGAGGGAAGGCGGCATCGGTCGACGCGCTTTCCGGATACCGCCCGGTGGACACCACGAGCGAGCCCTTCGGATACTTGAGGGCGAGCTCGCCCATCATGCGCGCGATCCCGCCGCCGTGCGGGGGAAAATCGAACGTCAGGAGGAGGGTGGTCCCCACCTGGGGTCAGGAGACCTGGGCTTCGATGGCGCGGAGATCGGAGACGACGCGATCCCAATTGTAGAGCGTTTCGACCTGCTTGCGGCCCGCCTGGCCCAGCCGGCGCGCGAGGAGCTGATCGGAGACGAGGCGCGCCAGCGCGGCCGCGACCGCCTCGGCGTCGTGCGGGTCGACCACCAGGCCGGTTTCGCCGTCCTTCACCGCTTCCGCGAGTCCCCCGCTCCGCCCCGCGATGACCGGGAGGCCGCAGGCGCTCGCTTCGGCGAGGGCGATCCCGAATCCCTCGACGCTCTCGCCCCCCGCCTTGCGGGAGACGCCGAGGTAGACGCTCGCCGCGTTGTAGATGGCGGGGAGATCCTTGTCGGGCACGCTCCCGGCGAAACGCACCGCCTCGCTGATTTCGAGCTCCTCGGCGAGGCGGCGATACTCGCGGCGCTTCTTCCCCACGCCGACCACCAGATAATGAATGTCGGCGCCGTCCTTCCGGACCCGCGCGACCGCGCGCAGGGCGGTGTCGACGCCCTTGTAGGGCTCGAGCCGGGCCACGGTGAGGGCCCAGGACGCGCCGTTCAGGCGGTAGCGGGCGCGCACCTCGCGGGCGTCCACTCCGGGGCGGAACTGTTCGGGGTCGGTGCCCAGGGGCACCACCTTCACCCGCTCGGCCAGAGGATCGAGTCCCAGCTCGCGGAGAATGGTCTGCGCCTGCTCGCGGGTCCATTGGCTGTTCGCGACCACGGCGGAGGCGGAGCGCAGAATCGACCGCATCATCTTCCGCGCCAGCGGCGCGTGATGGAGCCGGTGCAGCTCGTGCAGGATGTCGCCGCCGTGCACCAGAATCCCGTACTTGGTTCCGGCGCGCTCGTAGGCCCACTTGGCGGCGTACGCCGATGGCCGGACCGAGTCGCACCAGGCGAAGCGGGCTTTGTGGGAGCGGGCGAGCGACGCGACCCGCCGCGACCAGAACAGCAGTCCCGCGAGACCGTGGAGCGAGCGGGTGGGAATGGGGATCCGGTCGATCGTCGCGGGGAAACGGCCATCCACCTCCAGCGAATCGCGATGCTGGCCGGTAGAGACGATCAACTCGCCCTTGGGATAACGGCGCGCGATTTCGCCCATCATCCGGGAGACGCCGGTCTGGATCGGCGGGAATTCGTCGGTCAGGAGGAGCGTCTTAGGCATCGCGGCGGTTTCGGTCCCACAGGAACAGGTACTTGGTGAAGACGCCGACCGCGGCGAGTCCCGCGTCGGCCCAGCCCGCCACGCCGTGGCGCGCGCCGCCGCGGAGAATCAGGTCGCGGAAAAATCGCATCGCGGGGCGGAGCATCAGATCGCTCCAGCCCGCGCGGCGCCCCCGCGCGGCGAGCTCCTCCGCGCCGAGGCGGCTCCAGTTGAGCGTTTTCTGGACGTGGTGCGCGAGGTCGCGGTAGGGCACGTGCACCAGCTCCTGGGTGAGCGCGACGGTGTCCGGGACCGGCTCGAGCGACTCGTGGACGTGGCGCTCCAGGTAGCGGCGGTCCCGTCGAAAGAGCCGGACCACCCAGTCCCGCCCCCAGTGACCGCCCGTGACCACGCGCCCGTTCAGGTAATTCCGCCGCTTCACGCTGTAGGCCTGGTGCGCGGGGGCGCGGACCACCCGGTCCACCTCCGCCGCCAGCTCCGGCGGGACGCGCTCGTCCGCGTCCAGTGCGAAAATCCACTCGTGCGCGGCCTGCGCGATCCCGAGGTTGCGCTGGCCGGCGATGGTGCTCCCCGGGGCGAGGAGCACCCGCGCGCCGGCGTCGCGCGCGCGATCGGCGGTGCCGTCGGTCGAGCCGCCGTCCACCACGATGACCTCGCCCGCCCAGGACACGTGCCGAACGCACTCGGCGATCTGGGCGGCTTCGTTGAGCGTGGGAATGACGATGGTGAGCGGCGTCGGCGTCACGGGTCGAATCCTAACCGGAAGCGGCGGCCGGGAGCAATCGGCGGCGGGGAGGCGGCGCCGCGCCTGACACGCGTCGCCGGGCGTTGTACATTGGCGCCGATGCACGTCTTACGCGCCGCGCCGGTGACCCCATGAAGACCGGGAAGCTCACCATTCTCCACCTCACCCACCAGCGGCACGGCTCCGGATCCACCGCGGTCATTCACGGGCTCGCCCTGCGCCTGGCGGCGCGCGGCCACGACGTGCTCCTCGGCTGTCCCGGCGACAGCGCCCTCGCGGCGCGGGGCCGGGACTCCGGGCTCACCGTCGTTCCCCTCGACTTCTCCCGACTCGGCGCGCTGGCGGGGGCCCTCGCGGAGATCATCGCCCGGCGGCGGGTGGACCTCGTGAACAGCCACGCCACCCGGGATCGCCGCGCGCTCACCTGGCTGCGCTGGCGCGGGAGACTGCCGCAGGGCCTGGTGCTCACCCGGCACACCATGCCCCGCACCTCGGTGATCGAGCTCGCGGCGACGGGGCTCGCGGCGGACCGCACCATCGCGGTGAGCGGCGCGGTGGCACGCGCGCTGCGGCGGCGCCTCTATCCCGGCGCGCGACTCCGGGTGGTCCCGAACGGCATCGACCTCGCCCGGGTCGAAGCCGGGCCGTCCGCCGAAGCGTCGGCCCGGGCCGCCGCGGCCCTCGGCGACCCCGGCGGCCGCCCCGTCCTCCTCATCATGGCCCGCCGCAAGGATCAGCAGGTGTCGGTGCGCGCGCTCCAGTTCCTGGAGAGTCCCGTGGTGCTCGCCTGCGTGGGCATCGAAGCCGACGCCGAGCTGCGCGCCCTCGCGAGCGCCGTGCCCTCCCGCCACCGGGTGGTCTGCGTGCCGTTCACGAGCGACCCGCTCGCGTTCTACCGGCTCGCGACCGTCGCCGCGCTTCCGTCCCGCATCGAGGGCCTGTCCATCGCCCTGCTCGAAGCGATGGCGCTGGGACTCCCGGTGGTGGCGTCGGACGCCGGCGGGAATCCCGATCTCGTGACCGCGGGGACCACTGGCCTCCTGGTGCCGCCGCTCGACCCGCGCGCCTGGGCCGGCGCGTTCGCGCGCGTGCTCGGCGACCGCGCCCTGGCGGCGCGGCTGGGCCAGGCGGGCCGGGACCTGGTCCGGCGCGAATACACGCTGGAGCGAACGGCCGAGCGCACCGAGGGCGTGTACCTGGAGGCGCTGGCGCGGCGGCGCCCAGCTCCGGAGCCGGGCCGTTAGCACCCTCCTCGTCGGATTCAACTTCCCGCCTCACGAGGGCGGCATCGCGCGCATGATGGGCGAGATCGCCCTGCGTTATCCGGCGCGGAGCCTCGTGGTCTCGACCGGCGCCTACCCGGAGAGCGCGGCGTCGGACCGGCGGTTCACGCAGATCGTCGACCGGGTGCCGGTCCCCGCGAGACGTTTGCGGACGGTTCAGGGCCTGGTCCGCTGGACGGCGCGGGCCGCGGCGCTCGCGCGCCAGCACCGGCCGGGCTTCACCTGGTGCGCGGAGCTCAAGCCCGCCGCCTACCCGGCGCGCTGGCTGCGCGGACGCCAGGGGATTCCCTACGGCGTCGTTACCCACGGCGCGGAGCTGCTCCTCCTCGACGAAAAGATCCGGCGCTCGGCGTGGCGCCGCGCGATGGGGCGGCGGCTGCTCGAGGGCGCCTCGGTCGTCGTCGCCAACAGCCGGTGGACGGGCGACTACACCCGGCGGATTCTCGCGGCGCACGGGCTCGAGTCCGCCGGGGACCGGGTGCGGGTGGTGCCTCTCGGCACCGACCCCCGGCAGTTCCGGCCCGGGATCGACACCCGGGCCATCCGGCGGAAGTACGGCATCGAGGGCGGACCCTGGCTCCTCACCGTGGCGCGCCTCGATTGGCACAAGGGATTCGACACCGTGATTCAGGCCCTGCCCGCGATTCGCGCCGCGCATCCGGGCGCGCGGTACGCGATCGCCGGCACCGGTGCGGCGCGCGAGCACCTCGCGGACCTGGCGCGCGAAACCGGAACCGCGGACGCGGTGCGGTTCCTCGGGTTCGTTCCGGAAGACGACCTCCCCGCGCTGTACAACGCCGCCGACCTGTTCGTGCTCGCGTCGCGCCGGCAGGATCTGCTGGTGGAGGGATTCGGGATCGCGGTGGCGGAAGCGTCGGCCTGCGGCGTCGCCGTCGTCGCGGGGCGCGAAGGGGGCGTCCCGGACGCGGTGCGGGAGGGAGAGACCGGGCTTCTCGTCAATCCGTACCGGCCGGACGCGGTGGCGAGGGCGGTGATCGAAATGCTCGGGGACGACGAGCGGCGCCGGCGCTTCGGTGCCGCGGGACGCCGCGCCGTCGAGACCTATTACAACTGGGACCGCGTGGTCCGGGACCTCCGCGCCCTGGACGAGGAGCATCGGCGGCAGGGCTGACGGCCCGGCCCGGTGACGCTACATTGCGGCCGATGCACGTCGCGGTGGTCTCCCACTACCGCCTGCCGGTGACGGGATACGGCGGCGGCGAACGCGTCGTGGTGGCGCTCTGTCGCGGGCTCACGGCGCTGGGGCATCGCGTCACCCTCATCGCCGCGAGCGGCACCAAACTCCCCGACGTCACCGTCGTCGAGGTCCCCCCCAAACATTTCAAGACCCAGACCCCGGACGTCACGCCCTTCCTGCCCAGGGACGCGGACGTGGTCAATTTCCATTTCGTCTTCCGCGGCACGCTGCCCCTCCCGTTCGCGCAGACCATTCAGGGCAATCTCCGGGCCGGTCAGGCGGCGCCGCCGCACGCCATCTTCGTCTCCGCCAACCACGCGCGCCGCTCCGGGAGCGAGAGCTTCGTCTACAACGGGCTCGACCCGTCCGAGTTCATCTTCCGCGCCGAGAAGGACGATTACGACCTGTTCCTCGGCCGCCTGCACAGCGTGAAGGGCTACCAGTGGGCGGTGGAGGGCGCCAAGCGCTCGGGACGCCGGCTCCTCCTCGCCGGCGGCTGGCGGCCGAGTTTCACGGGACGGATCCGCTACGTGGGCGAGGTGGGCGGAAGGAAAAAGGCGGAGCTCCTGGCGAGCGCGCGCTGCCTCTGGATGCCGGCGCTCTGGGACGAGCCCTTCGGTCTCACCACCATCGAGGCCCTCTTTTCGGGGACGCCGGTCCTCGCGACCAGACGCGGCGCCTTGCCGGAGGTGGTGACGCCCGAGGTGGGGGCGCTCTGCGACACCCTGGACGAGATGATCGGCGCCGCGAGCACCATCCACACCCGCGACCCGCGCGCCTGCCGCGCCCACGCCGAGCGCTACTTCACGCACCTCGCGATGGCGAAGGAGTACGCGCGGCTGTTCGACGGCCTGCTCGCGACCGGGAGGCTTCCCGCCGGCCGCGCCACGCCCTACACCACGCGGTAGTTCCGGTACTCGAAGAGCCGGTGGCCGGTGGCGCGCTCGATCCAGTCCGACAGGTAGGTGCGCAGGTAGTCGAGCCGGAAGTCGCGCGGACCGATCCGTCCTCGAGCCCGGTGCGCCCGCCCCGCGATCCACTCCCGCGCCGCGCGCGGATGCTCGCCCGTGAAGGGACGCAGCAGCGGCACCCACTCCAGGTCTCCGCGCGCCTGCGCCCGCTCGATGCGGGCCCGGGACTCGGCCCAGGAGTAGATCGCCTTCGCGGCCTCGTGCTTCTGGTGCGTGGCCTCCGCGCTCGTGGCCCAGCCGTAGTGAAACATCACCGCATCGGTGGGACGCGCCGCCACCCGCCGCCGCTCCGGGCCGACGCGGAACCCCTGCGCGTCCCGGTAGCTCCTGACGCCGGCGCCCAGCCGGACGCAGCGCACCTCGCGGCGATACCAGCGACGCGAGGTGGCGATGGTGTCGAATCCGCCGTAAAAGTGCAGGTAATTGACGAGCAGGCCTTCCACCCGCGCGTCCGCCTCGCACTCGGCCACCGCGCGAGCGATGCTCGCCGCGCCGTCCTGGTGCAGCACTTCATCCGCCTGGATGTAGAGGCCCCAGCGGCCGCGGCACGCGTCGAGCGCGCGCTGGGTTTCGATGGCGAGCACTTCACTCCCGCGCGAGAAATCCCACTCGGTGTCGAGAACCCGGACGCGGGGATCGCCGATTCCGGTGACCAGACCGCGGGTGTCGTCGTCGGAGCGCCCGACGTTGACCACCACTTCGTCGCAGACCTCGAGCAGGGAGCGGATGGCGGGCACGATGGGGTAATCGAGCCGCACCGCGTTCCGCACCAGGGTGAAGCCGGACAGCCCCGCCACCATCGTCAGGTGCGGAATTGCATGTCGTAGAGCCGCCGGTAGAGACCGCCGCCGCCGAGCAGGGTCTGGTGGTCCCCGCGCTCCACGATCCGGCCTTCCTGCAGGACGATGATGGTGTCCGCGTGCTGCACCGTGGCGAGCCGGTGCGCGATGACCAGCACCGTGCGATGCGCCATCAGTCGGTCGATCGCCTCCTGCACCAGGCGCTCCGACTCGGTGTCGAGCGAGCTCGTGGCTTCGTCGAGAATGAGGATCGGCGGATCGCGCAGCAGGGCCCGGGCGATGGCGATCCGCTGGCGCTGGCCGCCGGAGAGCCGCGTCCCCCGCTCGCCCAGGAGGGTGTCGTAGCCCGAAGGGAGCTGGGCGATGAACTCGGAGGCGTTGGCCGCGCGGGCCGCGGCTTCGACCTGCGGCAGACCGAAATCGCTCCGCCCGTAGGCGATGTTGGCGAACACGGTGTCGTTCAGGAGCACCGTCTCCTGGGACACGATGCCCATCAGGCCCCGCAGCGACCGCCGGGTGAACCGGGACAGCGGCACGCCGTCCATCAGGATCTCGCCCTGCGACGGCTCGTAGAAGCGCGGCAAGAGATCCACCAGCGTGGTCTTCCCCGCGCCCGACGGTCCGACGATGGCGACGATCTGGCCGCGGCGTACCTCGAGACTCACGTCGTGCAGAACCGCCGCGTCCCGCCCGTACGCGAACCCCACGTGCTTGTACTCGATCCGCCCCTCAAACCGGGCGTCGGTCTCGCCGGGCCGGTCCCCTTCGTCGGGAGGCAGTTCCAGGATCTCGAAGACGCGGTCCGCGGCGGCGGCGGCGCCGGCCAGCGTGGTCGGGAAATTCGCCACCGACTTGACGGGCGACATCAGGCGCAACGCCACCGCCATGAACGCGATCAGCACCTCCGGCCGCAGCGTGGCGCCGACGCCCAGCGCGAGGTGCGTCCCCACCGAGAAGATCAGCACGATCACGCCGCCCGCGAACACCTCGCTCACCGGGCTGGTGAGGGTGGCGAAGCGCTGGGCCCGCAGCACCCGCTTCCGGTAGCGGTTGGAGAGCGCTTCGAAGCGGCTGGACTCGAAGGCTTCGGCCACATAGGCCCGCACCAGCTTCACCGACGCCACCATTTCTCCGGCGAGGCTGGTCAGCTCGCCGCGGTCCTCGGCCTGCTCCCGGGAGCGGCGCCGCACCCGCGTCACCAGGGGCCGGATGATGACGACGAGGAGGGGCGCGCACACCACGGCGAGGACCGTGAGCCGCCAGGAGAGGCCGATGAGAATGACGAGGAAGACGAGGATCAGCGACACGTTCTGGATCAGCGACGCGAGGGACGCGGTGACCGCGCCCTTCACCTGATCGGTGTCGTTGATGAGCCGGGCCAGGAGCTGGCCCGCCTTGGTGCGCTGGAAGAACGCGAGCGGAAGGGTTTGCAGGTGACGGAAGAGCTTGACCCGGAGGTCGCGCACCACGCCCTCCTGGATGGCCACGCTGGCCATGGCGCCGGCGTACTCGGTGGCGTTCTTGAGAATCAGCGCGAGCAGAAGCACCACCACCACGTTGCGCAGGGCCTGCTCCGGCGTGCCCGCGGCGAGGAACGGGCCCACGATCTTGGAGAGTACCACCTCGACGCCGGACCCGCCGGTCGCGGGGAGCGCCTGCTCTCCGAAGAGGGTGCGCAGGAACGGGATCAGGAGCACGAAGGTGAGGCCGTCCAGCACCGAGGAGACCACGGTGACGGCGATGGTGACGAAGAAGAGCAGCGTGTACGGACGAACCAGCTGAATGAGGCGGGCGCCCCGGCCCATCAGCGCGCGCCTCCGGCGCGGCGCGGCGTGAGCAGCGCCACCGGCAGGATCATCTCCTCGGGGGACACGCCGCCGTGCAGGAAGGAGCCGCGGTAGCGCGCCTGATACTCGCGCAGCTTGGTGGGATAGACGAAGAACCGGTCCCCGGTCGCGACCAGCATCCGCACGCCGAGTCCCATCGGGGGGAGCCCCCAGGCCTTGAGGTCCTCCACCGCGATCGCGGCCTCACCCTCCTCGGCCCGCAGGTCTTCGCCGAACTTGTAGCGCAGGTTGGCGGTGGCGTCCCGCTTGGCGTACACCGTCGCCGGCGTCTCGCAGTGAATGGAGCCGTGATCGGTGGTGAGGAGCACCGGGACCCCGCGCCGCTCCGCCTCCGCGAGCGAGGCCAGCACCGGCGAGCGTTCGAACCAGGTGCGGGTGAGATTGCGCAGCGCCGCCGCGTCCCGCGCCACCTCGTAGAGGATCGCGCTCTCGGAGCGCCCGTGCGTGAGCTGGTCCACGAAGTTGAAGACCAGCGCGGTGACGCCGTCCTGCGCCAGGTGCGCGGGCAGGCGCCGCAGCAGTCCCTCGCCGTCCGCCGCGGTGAAGAGCTTCTCGTAGCGCACCGGCACCGGGCGGCCGGTGAGGTCCTTCAGCTGCTCGGTGAGGAGCGCCGCTTCGTGCGAGTTCAGACTCTCGTCGTCCGAGGCGTGGCCCCACCAGTCCGGGTGCCGGGTCGCGATCTCCGAGGGGAAGAGACCGGAGAAGATCGCGTTGCGCGCGAAGGGCGTGGCGGTGGGCAGGATGCTGTAGTAGTGCGACTCTTCGACGTCGAAGAGCGGGGTGATGAGGTCCCGCAGCGCCTCCCACTGGTCGAGCCGCAGGCAGTCGATCACCACCAGCATCACCTTCCCGGTGCGCTCGAGGACCGGCACCAGGAACTCCGCGCCCACGTCCACCGAGAGCGGGGGCCGGTCCCCTTCGGGCTCGGCGAGCCAGCGGCCGTAATGCCGCCGGATGAAGTCGGTGAAATCCTTGCGGAGGCTGATCTGGAGCGAGGTGAGCGCCTCGCTGAGGCCCGGCTCGTTGGCGCCGGAGAGCCGCACTTCCCAGCGCACCAGCTCCGCCACCAGCTCCACCCACTCCCGCCAGGCCAGCGCGCCGCCGCGCTTGCCTTCCAGATCGCGGAACCGGGTGACGAAGTCGCGCGCCAGGCGCTGTTGCCGGATGCGGTCGCCTTCGAGGAGCCGGGTGACGACGGAGAGCACCTGGCGGGGATGCACCGGCTTCACCAGGTAATCGTCCACCTCGATGCCGATGGCTTCGCGGAGAATGCTCTCGTCTTCGCTCTGGGTCACCATCACCACCGGCATGGCGGGATCGATGCCGCGGATGTCGCCCACCAGCTCGAGCCCGCGGCGTCCCGGCATCTGCTCGTCCAGGAGCACCACGCTGTAGGGCTGGCGCCGGAGCAGGGCGAGCGCGTCGTCACCGTGCGCCGCCTGCGTGACGGAGAACCCCTGCTCCTCCAGGAAGCGCCGGTGGGCGGCGAGGCCTTCGACTTCGTCATCCACCCACAAAATGTTCTTCGGCCGCGGCATCGTGAGCCAAAGCTAGTCCGACTGGCGGAGCCGGGCAACGCGCCGGTACATTGGCCGCGTGTTGACCGTGCTGCTCGTGCGCTTCAGCTCCATCGGCGACATCCTCCTCACCACGCCGCTGGTCCGCGCGCTCCGCCGCCGCCACCCCGACGCGCAGCTGGTGTTCGCCACCAAACGCGCGATGGCCCCGCTCCTGTCGGACAATCCGCACCTCTCGAGCGTGATCTGCCTCGAGCCCGACGAGCCCATCACCCACCTGGCGCGCCGGCTGGCGGGCATCGATCCCACCGACGGGCTCGATCTCCACGGGTCGCTCCGCAGTCTCGCGTTGCGGGCGCTGGTACGCTGCCGCTGGGCGGGCTACAGCAAGCGCCGCGTGGCGCGCGCGGTGCTGGTCGCCACCAAGATCGACCTGGCGCGGCAGGTGCCGGTCGCCGAGCGCTACTTCGAGGCCGCGCGGCACCTGGACGTCCGGCCCGACGGGGGCCCGCCCGAGTTCGCCCTGGGGCTCCCGGCCCGGGCCCGCGTGGCCGAGTGGCTCTCGGCCCGGGGAATCGGCGGGGGGCCGATCACCGCGCTCGCGCCCGGCGCCGCGCACGCCACCAAGCGCTGGCCGGTCACCCACTGGCTGGCGCTGGGCGAGCGGCTCCGCGCCGCGGGACATCGGCTGGTGATCGTCGGCGGACCCGCGGACCGCGGTCTCGCGCAGCAGCTCGCGGGGCTGGGGCCCTCGGCGGCGGGAGAATTCTCGCTGCAGGAGACGGGCGCCCTCCTGGCGCAGGCGCGGGTGGTGATCGCGGGGGACACCGGCGTGATGCACATGGCGACCGGCGTGGGCGCGCCGGTGGTCGCGCTGTTCGGTCCCACGGTCCGCGCCTTCGGCTTCTTTCCTTATACATCCCGCGCGGTGGTGCTGGAGCGGACCCTGAACTGCCGCCCCTGCTCCACCGCCGGCACCGCGCGCTGTCCGCTGGGCCATCACCGCTGTCTCGACGACGTCCATCCGGCCGACGTGGTCACCGCGGTGGAGCGGCTGGTCGCGTGACCGCGGCGCCGTCCCCGGCCGAAGCGAAGCTGGTGACGCTGGTCGCCGGGAGCGCGCGCGGACCGCGGCGGGAGGGGCTCTTCGCGCTCTGGCTCACGGTCCGGGTGGCGGAGGCGGTGCTGCCGCCGGCGCCGGTCTCGCCCAAGAATCACCGGCGGCGGCTGGCGGCCCTCGAGACCCGGCTGGGCGGTCTCGCGCTCCCGGCGCCGCTCAAGCGGGCGCTGGTGGCGGCGCGGCAGCACCTCGAATCCGCCACTCCCGACGCCGCGGCGACGGTACTGGCGCAGCTGGTGGCGCCGGCCCGCGAAGTGCTCGGCGCCGAGGCGGGCGACGCGGTCGCGGTTGCCGCGCGCGCCGCGCGCTTACATCTATAAGGACCCATGACCGCCCGCCGACTCGGTAAACGCCCGTCCGTCGAATCGCTGGTGGAGCGCGTGGACGCGCAGCGTCCCGGCCAGCTCACGCCCGACACCATTCCCACCGGCTTCGCCTCGCTGGACAAGCTCCTGGGCGGCGGCCTCCGCCGTCGCGACCTGGTGGTCCTGGGAGGCGACGTGGGGTCGGGAAAGTCCGCGCTCGCGCTCGGCTTCGCGCTGCGGGTGGCGCAGCAGGGGCTGGCGGTCGCGTTGCTGTCGGGCGAAATGGACGAGGAGCGCCTGATGGAGCGCGCGCTCGCGATCGAGGGACGGGTGTCGGTGGACGAGCTCCGCTCCGCGAAGCTCGACGACCGCGGCCGCGCGGGATTGGGCGCCGCGGCGGTCCGCTACCGCCACGTCCCGCTCACGGTGCTGCCGCTGGCCGCGCCGGACTTCGAGACCATGGCCGACCGGCTCGACCAGGTCCAGAACCCGGCGTTCGTGGTGGTGGATTACCTCCAGCTGGTTCCCGCGCCGGCGGGCGCGCCGCGGGTCACGCAGGACGAAGAGACGGCGCTGGCGCTGCGGCGTCTCAAGGCGCTGGCCCTGGAGCGGCAGGTGGCG
>DASSQQ010000114.1:0-17682 GCA_035702425.1 Gemmatimonadales bacterium | reverse complement strand
ACCCCCCTGCCGGCTCACCCGCCTCCGTCCCCGCGACGACCGCCACCTGCCAGGGCTGGGTGAAGAATTTCCGGTGGGTTTCGATGTCGAGCGTCGAGAGCGCCACCTCGAGCGGCGGATGGGTGTGGTACCAGCCGAGGAGGCTGGTGCGATTCTTGAGAATCTGATCCTGCACCCGGTTCCACAACCGCTCCACGACGATCGTGGTCTTGTCGCCGTACACCGGCTGATTGAGCCGGAGCGTGGAGTCGATGATGATGAACGGCTGGTGGGTGGCGGGATCCTCGCAGGTCTTGCCGGTGAGGAACCCGAGGAGGGCGGCGTCGGGCTGGGAGCGGACGTGATCCAGCAGGGCCTGGATCGCTTCCTGGGCGAAGAAGATGGGAAACCCGCCGCTCTCGGCGCGGCGGTTGCCCGCGCTGACAGGGTTCCAGAACAGCGCGCGGGCCAGCGGCAGCGGCCGAGGCTCGTGCGGCACGGCGGGCCCGGTCGTCATCCTACAACATTAATAACGATCTCGGCGGCCCGCTCGATTTCCCGCCGCCCCACGTCGAGATGGGCCACGGCGCGCAGTCGTTTTTGCCCAAACGGCACCACCAGAAGGCCTTCCGCGGCGAGCCGCTTCGCGACCGCGTCGGCGCTGTCGGCGTCGCGGGCGAGGTCCAGCATCACGATGTTGGAATCGGGAAGGAGCGGCCGCAGCGCGCGCGAGGCCCCGAGCCGCTCCGCGAAGAGCCGGGCGTGCGCGTGGTCTTCGGCGAGCCGGGGCAGATTGTGCTCGAGGGCGTACAGGCCGGCCGCCGCCAGGATCCCCGATTGCCGCATCCCGCCCCCCAGCCGCTTCCGGATCTCCCACGCCTCCGCCCGCCGGTTTTTCCGGAAGGCGAGACAGCTCCCGACCGGACACCCCAGGCCCTTGGAGAGACTCACCATCACCGTGTCGGCGCCGGCGGTGAGCCGCGGCAGCGGCTCGGAGAGCGCGGCGCTCGCGTTCCAGAGCCGGGCGCCGTCCAGGTGCACCGCCAGGCCCGCCTCCTTCGCGACCGCGACCACGCCGGCCATCACGGAAACGGGAAGCACCTTGCCTCCCGCCCCGTTGTGCGTGTTCTCGAGCGCGAGCGCGGTCACGCGCGGCAGATGGGGAGAGGGGGGCCGCAGCGCCGCGCGCGCCAGCTCCGCCGTGAGCAGGCCGTCGGGGGTCGCCACCGGCCGCACCTGCACTCCCCACAGCCCGGCGATCCCCGCGAGCTCGTAGTTCAGCAGGTGGGCGTTCGCCTCCAGAATGATTTCGGTGCCGCGCTCGGCCCCGAGCGCCACACCGGTCTGATTCGCCTGGGTGCCGGAGGGAAAGAAGAGCGCGTCGTCCATGCCGAGCAGCGACGCCACCCGCTCCTCGAGCCGCCGCGTCGTGGGATCGCCGTCGAGGACGTCGTCGCCCACTTCGGCCTCGGCCATGGCGCGCCGCATCCCGGCGGAGGGCCGGGTGACGGTGTCGCTGCGGAGATCGATCGCGGTCATCCCAGGGCCACCCGCTGGGCGCGCCGCAGGCGCACCAGATCGTAGGTCTCGGCGATCTCCCCGCCGAGGAGGAACACCAGGGCCATGTAGTACGTCCACAGGAAGAAGAGGAAGAACGCGATCAGGTTCGCGTCGGACGCCAGGCGGTCGAGCGTGACGAAGCGCGCCAGGTAGAGCCCGTAGAGCCGCTTCGCGATCTCGAACGCCACGGCGCAGAACGTCGCCGCGACCAGCGCCGTGCGCCAGGCGATCCGGCGCGACGGAAGCAGCTTGAAGATCAGGAAGAAGAGCACGGTGCTGAACCCGAAGGCGACGAGCTGGAGACTGAGGCGGTAGGCCCAGTCCAGGAGGAACGAATCCGCGACCACCGCGGCGCCGCGGGAGCTGAAGGCGGGCAACAGCGCGTTCACCACCAGCAGGCTCATCGTGGCGAGCATCACCGCGAGGTCGTTCGCCTTGGCCACCGGCCAGGGACGGATCTCGTCGGTGTCGAACACGTCGTTCAGCGCGATGCGGAGGCCGCTGAAGAGGCGGGTCGAGAAATAAAGAAAGAGCGGGAGCCCGATGAGGGTGAGGCGCCCGCGCTGGGACACGATGTTGCCGATCCCCTGCTCCAGCCAGGCGAAGGCGTCACCCCGCGCCCCGCGCGCGAGCGGGAGAAAGCGCCCCAGGAGCTCGTGGACGTTGGCCTGATGGACGGCGATCTGGTGCTCCACCAGATACCCTACCACCGCGAGCAGCAGCGCCACGAAGGGAATGGCGGTGAGCAGCAAGTCGAACGAGAGCGCGCTGGCGAGAAATGGCACGTTGTCTTCGAAGGCCGCTTCCAGGGTGCGGCGCACCACGCCCCCCGCCGACTCGTGCCACCCGCCGCCGGCGCTCACTCGAGGGGATCGCCCTCCCCGGCCGGCCCGTCGCGAAGCCGCGCCGCCTCCCGCCGCCGGCTCCGCGCGGTCGCGAGCCGGGCCCGCAGCTCGTCCCGCGCGCTCGCCGGCTCCGGGCGCGGGTCAGCGTCCCGCTTGCCCGAGAAGAACATCCCCACCACGGCGCCGACGCCGAGCCCCAGGAGAAAGGCGCCCACCCCGGCCCGGCGCTCGCTCACTCGCCCGCCTCGGCGTCGTCGGCCGCGAAGGTGGCGGGCGCGCGGTGCGATTGCTTCGGGGCCTTCACGAAGCGGGTGACCGCGTCCCGCGTGTTCTTCACCGCCAGCTGCTCGAAGAGGAAGGCAAAGGTGCGCTCGAGATCGGCGCCGATCGCGGCCCGAACCGGCTCCGGCAGATCCCACAGCCGCCGCTTGAAGGGACCGATCGCCTTCTTGCGGCTCTTGTAGATGAACTGCTCTTCGGTGTCCCCCTTCTTCCACTCGTCCTTGCACTCCGCTTTCACCCAGGCGTTGATCTCCTGCTTCAGATCGGCCGGGAGCCTGGGATGGTCGAAGACGATGGTCTGGAAGTTGGTGGCGAGGTGAATCTCCACCGCCTCGCACTTCGGGAAATGGCCGAAAGCGTCGGGGGGGAGGGTGGAGGCGCCGTGCTGCACCGCTCCGCCCAGGCCGTACTTTTCGCGCGCGTCCCGCGAAAGCGCCTTCAGCGCCTCCAGGTCGAGCTGGACCTTGGCGATGCTGCCGTCGGGGAGCACCACGCCTCCGTGGCTGGTGCCGGTCTGCACCGAGATCTTGCTGATCCCCTCGGCGACGCCCAGCCGCCGGATGGTCGCCAGGTAGCCGTCCATGAAGGCGCGCAGCTCGTGCACGTCGCTGTTCTTTCCGCCCACTTCGCCGATTTCGGCGCCCACCGAGACCGTGATCCCGGGCGGCTGATGGTCGCGGATGAACTTGGTGAACTCCGCGGCGCGCTCGTAGTTGGTGCGCTGCTGCAGATCCAGGGTGGGCTGGGAGAGATCCACCAGGGTGGAGGTGTCCACGTCGATGTTGTAGAACCCCGCCGCCAGCTCTTCCTGGATCAGGGTGCGCAGGGCCGACAGCTCGCCCTCGGCGCCGGTGGCGTACTTCTTCGCGTTGACCTGGACGTGATCGCCCTGGATGAACACCGGACCCGGGAAGCCTTCCCGCATCGCCGCCGCCAGGATCACCGCGACGTACTCGGCGGGCCGCTGGTCGGTGTACGCGATTTCACTGCGCGCGATCTCGCAGATGACGGCGCCGACGTTCAGCCGCCGGGCCGCGCGGAACACGGCGCGCCCCGAATCGTAGGCCAGCACCCGGATGTTGATCGCCGGCGTGGTGAAGGCCGGGACGTCGCCGCGGCCCCGGGCCTGGTAGAGATCGTGAATGGAGGCCGCGCGCACCCCCGCCGCCTGGCCGATCTCCCAGATCAGCCAGCGCGCCTCCTCTTTTTCGGGGGCGGAGCCGAAGACGGCGCGGCGGACCAGCTCGTCCATGGCGGCGCTCTGCCGCGCGGCGGGATCGCGGAACTGCTCGAGTGTGGCTTGCGGGGATGTCGTCATCAACGCTCCTGGTGACGAATTTAGGCCCCGCCCACTTCGATGACCAGCCCGTCGTAGGCGGGCGCGATGCCGGCGGGGAGCTCCGCCGCGAGCGCCGCGTGGGTGCGCGCGTGGGTGAGATGGGTGAAGAAGGTGCGCCGCGCCCCGATCGCCTGCGCCGTCGCCACCGCCTCGGGAATCGAAAGATGAAGGGGGTGCGGCCGGGGGAGCAGCGCGTTCAGAACCAGCACGTCGAGGCCCCGCAGCCGCGCCCGGACCTCCTCCGGCACCGCGCTCACGTCGGTGACGTAGGCGAGCGCGCCGATCCGGTAGCCCAGGACCGTGCGATCGCCGTGCGGGAGCGCGAGCGGCAGCACCTCGAGCCCGGCGACGGAGGTGAAGCGGCCCGGGGTGACGGCGCGGGCCGCGAGCTCCGGCTTGTCGGTGCCCGGCCGGGCGCGGGCAGTCGCGTCGAAGATGTAGGCGAACCGCGCCGCGAGCTCCGCCATGGTCTCGGCCGAGCCGTAACAGGGCACCGGCGCCCGCTGGCGCACCGAGAGCGCGCGCAGGTCGTCGATGCCGTGCACGTGATCGGCGTGGGCGTGCGTGAAGAGCACGCCGTCCAGGCGGTCCACCCGGGCGGCGATCAGCTGGAGCCGGATTTCGGGCGGGGTGTCGATGAGGAGACGGCGGCCGCCCTCTTCGACCAGGACCGCCGTGCGGGAGCGCCGGTCTCGCGGATCGGGCGAGGTGCAGGCGTCGCAGGAGCAGCCGATTTGCGGAACACCGTAGGACGTTCCGGTGCCCAGGAAAGTGAGCCGCACCGGGTCAGACCTCTTCGACCTTGATCAGATTGGTGCTGCCCGACACTTCCCAGGGGACGCCGGCCGTCATCACAATGCGGTCGCCGGGGCGGGCGTAGCCCCGTTTCAGGATCAGGTCCCGCACCACTTCCAGCATGGCGTCGTAGCCCGGCACGTGATCCACGCGCACCGGCACCACGCCCCACACCAGCGCCAGCTGGCGGAACGTGGACTCCTCGGTGGTCACGGCGAGGATCGGGATGGGCGGACGGAGCGCCGCCACCTTGCGGGACGTGAAGCCGCCCTTGGTGAGGGTCACGATCATCGGGGTCTTGAGCATCCGCGCCACCGCGTGGGTCCCGATGGCGATCGCGTCCTCCACCGAGACCGCGCCCTTGGGGTCCAGGCGGCGCTCGTCGCGGCCCTGCGCCTGGCGCTCCATGGCGCGGATGATGCGATCCATCGCGCTGACCGCGTCCAGCGGATACTCGCCGGTGGCGGTCTCGGCCGAGAGCATCACGGCGTCGGTGCCGTCGAGGATTGCGTTGGCCACGTCCGACGCTTCGGCGCGGGTGGGGCGCGGATTGTGGATCATGGACTCGAGCATCTGGGTCGCCGTGATCACTGGCTTGCCGTGCCGGTTGGCCTCGCGAATCAGGCGCTTCTGCACCAGCGGCACGTCCTCGAACGGGAGCTCCACCCCCAGGTCGCCCCGGGCCACCATCACCGCGTCGCAGGCGGCGAGAATGCGGTCCAGGTCGTCGAGCGCCGTCGCCTTCTCGATCTTGGCCACCAGCTTCACCGACTTGGGGACCAGCGCCCGCAGGTCCGCCAGGTCCTCGGCCCGCCGGACGAAGGAGAGCGCCAGGTAGTCGGCGCCGCGCTTCGCGGCGTCCGCCGCGTCCTCGCGATCCTTCTCGGTGAGCGCGGGGGCGCTCACCTGCAGCCCGGGGAGGTTCATCCCCTTGTGCGACGTCAGCGTGCCGCCGTCCACCACGCGCCCGAACACCCGCGGAGGCACGATGCGCGTCACCTCGACCGAGAGCAGACCGTCGTTCAGGAGAATGCGCGCGCCCACCCGGGCGTCGCTCGCCAGCGCGGCGTAGGTCGTGGGGATCTCGCCGCCCGCCGCCTGATCCTCCGGCGCGAAGACCACCTCGGCCCCCGGCACCAGCTCCCGCGGGTCCGCGAGCTCGCCGACGCGGATGCGCGGACCCTGCAGGTCCACCAGCACCGCGACCGGGATGTCGCGCGCCGCCGCCGCCCGCCGGACCGCCGCGATCCACTCGCCGCGCACTTCCGTCGTTCCGTGCGACGCGTTCACGCGCACCACGTTCGCCCCGGCGTCGAGCAACGCGCCGATCTGTGCTTCGGTCCCGGTCGCGGGACCGAGCGTGGCGACGATTTTGGTGCGACGGATCACACAGGCCTCCCGGGAGCGCGGATTGAAAGGAAGCAGGACGCCGCCCTCCGCGCTACGTCTCGCGCCACATCACCTCTCCCCCCGCGACCGTCAGCACCGCCCGGCCCTCCTTGAACGCCGTCCCCGAGTCTTTCAGCACCGCGTCGGCGTCGCACGCCCAGGCGACGAGGTCGGCGGCACCCCCGGCGACGACGACCCCGCCTTTCCCGCGCCGCCCCGCCGCCGCCCACCCGGACTCGCTGTAGGCGGCGAGGGTCTCGGCGAAGGTCAGCTTTTCTCCCGCCCGCCACCCTCCCGCCGGCGTTCCATCGCGTCCCACCCGCTCCAGCGCCGCGTAGACCCCATCGCGCGGATCGATCGTCTCCACCGGCACGTCGCTGCCGAAAACGAGTCGCGTCCCCAGGTCGAGCAGGGTGCGGAACGCGTACGCCCCCGCTCCCCGAGCGCCCCAGTGCCGCTCCACCAGGGGAATGTCGGTCAGAAGATGCGCGGGCTGCATCGACGCGACGATCCCGGCCCGCGCCGCGCGGCCGAGGTCGTCCGGATGAACCAGCTGGAGGTGCTCGATCCGGTGCGCAATCCCCACCCGCGGCAGGGGCTCGAGCAGATCCAGCGCCCTCCGCACCGCCGCGTCGCCGATGGCGTGCACCACCGCCGCGATCCCGCCGGCGGCCCCGCGCGTCACCGCATCCCGCGCGGCGTCGAGCCCGAGCACTTCGATGCCCCGGCCGTCGCTGCCCCGGTAGGGCTCGAGCATCCAGGCGGTCTGACTGCCGAGGGCGCCGTCCAGAAAGAGCTTCACGCCACCCGCTTCGAGCCAGTGGGATCCGGTCCCGCTCCGGACTCCCGCCGCCAGCGCGTCGTCGAGACCCTCCAGCGCGTGATGCGCCAGCACCCGGAGCCGCAACCGGTCCTCCCGTTCCAGGCGACGAAAGGCCGCCAGGACGTCGGGCCCTTCCACGTTCTGAATCCCGGTGACGCCCAGCCGATGGGCGGCGGTCTGCGCGCCGGCCACCGCGCTCAGCAGCCGATCGGGACCTACCGCCGGCAGCCGCCGCGTCACCAGACTCACCGCGCGCTCGAGGAGGACGCCCGTCGGCTCGCCGTTCGCGTCCCGGACGATCCGGCCTCCGTCCGGGTCCGGGGTCGCACGGGTGATGCCGCACGCGGCGAGCGCCGGGGAGTTGACCCACAGCGCGTGGACGTCGTGCGAGTCGAGGGCGACGGGGACCGCGGGTACCGCGGCGTCGAGCGCCTCCCGGGTCGGCGGGTCGCGCCAGAGGTTCGGATCGTAGCCCTGGCCGAGAATCCACCCGTCCGCCGGCGTGGCGGCGGCCACTCTGCCCACGGCCTCGGCCCTGGTGGCGGACCCCGCGAGCTGGACCCGGCTGCGGCCCAGGGCCCACTCGCCGAAGTGAGTGTGCGCATCCACGATCCCGGGAGTGAGAAGGGCGTGGGGAAGCTCGAATACGGGCCGGGCGGGGCCGCCCGCCCGCGCGGCCTCTTCGCGGACGAGATCGAAGGACCCCACCGCCCGAATCATCCCCGACTCCCACCACACCGCGTCGACGCCGGGAAGAGCCCCGGGCGACGCAACGCGCCGGACGCGGACGATCCCGGAATTCGAGCTCACCGGAGGCTGCTGGCGGGCTTATCCACAAATCCGCGGAGGTTGAGTTGTGTGGAAAACCTGGGTAACGGCCCGACCCAGAGGCTCGTGGAGCCGGGCCCTAGGTTCAGCAGCTTGGTTCCTACGTAACTGGAAGGAATCAAACCACCTGCGGAGATGATCTCACGTACTGTCTCAAGATCTCGACAGCGTCGCCGCGACGAAGTTGGCCCTGCATAAAGATACGAACATCTGAATGGCCGGATCAGCGCACCACCTCGAGCCGGTGCTCGGTGAGGCGCTGGCGGACGTCCTGCAGGAGAGAGACCGTGCGGGAGATGCTGGAGGCGGGGATGCCCTCGAGCGCGCGGGTGACCAGGCGCCGCTCCAGCTGTCCCACGCGCAGCAGAAGCTCCACGCCCCGGCGGGTGAGCGTCACCCGCACCCCCCGATCGTCCTCGGCGTCGGGGGTCGTTTCGACCAGCCCCTTCGCCTCGAGCCGCTGGATGAAGGTGGTGGCGGCGGCGCGGGAGACGCCCAGGATCTCCGCCACTTCGCTCGGCCGCGCGCCGTCGGGGCCACCCTGGTCCACGGCGGCGAGGGCCACGTGCGCGCGGTGGGAGAGGCCCTGCGCCCGAAAGGCACGGTCCCCGGCCCTCTCGACCGCACGATAGGCGGCAGCCAGGGCGTCGGCGAACTGGAGGGCGAATTCGGAGCGGTCGGACACAGGAAGTGGTCAGGTCTCAGTCAGCGTTATCAGTTAACATATTGACTGTTAATATAGTAATCTTTTCTGCGCCCGCAAGGCCTGCTTTTCCGGGGGGGTGGGGGTGAGACCTGACACCTGCGGAGTGACGACTGACGACCGCCGTTCAGCAGCGCGCGGACCAGTCGACGGGAGACTCCCGGCCGCAGCGGGTGCAGGTGAGACGCGCCGGCTCGCCCACGAACTCCTGGCGCTCCTGGCAGTGGGGGCAGACGGCGTAGGTGGTGGTCACCTCGGTCTTCCCTCCCCCGAGGGTGGGGCGGAGGAGCCCGGTCCGGGTGACCACACTCCAGCTGTCGGGGGGATCGGTGCGGACCGTGACGTCGACTCGCGACACCCGGACCGGCTTGGCCCGGACCTCGAGGACGACGTGGCCGTCACCGGTCTCCTCCAGAATGCGGTACCACGCGCCGCGACGGAGCACGTCCGCCACGTTGTCGGTGCACCGCGCCCATCCACGCTGGGTCATGGCTCCCCTCCCCCGCTCCGTCCGGACCGCTTCCAAGATACGGTCCCCGCTTAGATTTGGTTATGCGTGAGATCGGCCCGGTAATACGCCTGCAGGTCCAGCGAACCACCCTCAAGACCGGCGAGAAACCGAATCGTCGTTACGACCCCGCCCCCCTCCAGGCGGTGGACCGGATGGCGGTCTCCCCGGACGGCGTGATGGGATTCCAGAACGGGGGGTGGCTGGTGGACGTGCACCATCGGGCGCACCCCGCCACCAAGAACGAGGACGGCCTGCACGGGGTCTCCTTCGGCTTCACCCATCATTACGCCAGGATGCGGGAGCGTTTCGGCCCGAGGATGGTGGTGGGGTGCGCCGGCGAGAACATCATCGTGGAGACCGACCGGACCCTCGCCTGGGAGGACGTGCGGCGCGGGACGGCGGTCCTCGACCGCTCGGGAAGGGAGCTGGTGCGGCTCGAGGTCCTGCAGCCCGCTCACCCCTGCCGCCCCTTCACCGGGTGGGCGCTGGGCGGCCGGGTCGAGGCCGAGGTCCTGAAGGAGCACCTGCAGTTCCTGGATGACGGCACCCGCGGCTTCTACGCCCGCGGAATGGGCGCCGGGGAGATCTCCGTGGGCGACCTGCTGGTGGCCCTCTAACGGGAAGCGGGCAAGAAAAAAGGCGCGGGATTCGTTCCCCGCGCCCCCCTGCCCCCATCCTTCCGCGTTCCCCGGTTCTAGGAGAGCTCGTCCCAGGCGAGCTTGGCCACCGCGTGACAGCGGTCGCAGCTCAACTCCTCCACCCGCGCTTCGAAACCCTGCCGATGCCGGCAAGTGGGGCAGACGCCGTAGGTGAGCGGGAAGATCCGCCCCACGCGCTGCAGCTCGCGCGGTTCACAGCGGACGATGGTCCAGCGTTCGGGCGGATGGTAGCGGATCTGGAGGAGGCGGCGGTCCACCGGGACGTTGTGCCGGTTCACGTCGAGCACCACGATGTTGCTCGAGGAGACGCGGACCACGGGATACCAGGCGCCGCGGCGGAGGGTGTGGGCCCCGGAGGGCCCGACCCGCGCCCAGCCCTTGGGCTGGAGCCGCGTCGGCGTAATGGGTCGCGATTCAATCATGCTCTATTCCTAACCATTCCAGCGCGCGAAGGTGAGTGATTCCGGTCACGCGCTCCGGGGTCACGTCGGACCGGCCGCTCACCCGCACTCGCTGTAGCCGCACACGTGGCACTTGGCGCAGCCTTCGATGAACGCGAGCTGGGAGCCGCAATCGGGACAGGCGCCGATGAAGTCCTGCGCGCCGCCCCCGGCCGCGTCGGCGGCGGAGCCATCGGGCTGCGCCTGAGGCTGGCGGGCGATCGCCGCCGGAGCGGTGGCGTCGCCGCCCAGGAGGTCCTGCTGCACGCCCTGCTTCTCCTGCATCCACTTTTCGATCGCGATGCCGATGGCGTCGGGCACCGAGAGCACCTTGGAGGGTCCGAGACCCACCACCCGATCCGAGGAGATGCCGCGCAGCTGGCGGTGGATTTCCTTCATGGGAATGCCGGAGCGGAGCGCGAGGGAGATCATCCGCCCCATCGCCTCCACGTCCGCCATGAGCGCGCCCCCCGCCTTGCCGAGCGAAATGAAGACCTCGAAGGGCTGGCCTTTTTCGTCTTCCGTGATGTTCACGTACATGGTGCCGAGCGGGGTTTCCACCCGGCGGGTGGCGCCGCGGAGGAGATCGGGCCGCGAGCGCTTGGCGCGGCGTTGGAGGTTCTCGGCCTCCACGTCGTGCAGCTGCGCCCTGGTGCGCGCGAGCTCGGTCTCGAGCTCGGCGATGCGGCCCCGCGCTTCGGCGAGCTCACGGCCGTCGGCCGCGGCGGGAGCCGGCGCCGCCTGGTCCTGCACCTTCTTCGCGGTCGAGCCGGTGGAGAGCACCTGGCCCTCCCGCGCGCCGTCGCGGTAGACGGTCACGCCCTTGCACCGGAGCTTGAACGCCAGCCGGTAGATCTGCTCCACGTCCGACTCGGTCGCTTCGTTCGGGAAGTTGCAGGTTTTGGAGATCGCGGAGTCGGTGTGCTCCTGGAACGCGGCCTGCATCCGGATGTGCCACTCCGGAGTGACGTCGTGCGCGGTGACGAAGACCCGCTGCCACTTCTGCGGCACTTCGTCGAAGTGGATGTGCCCCGCCTCGGCGATGCGCTTCACCAGGTCGTCGGAGTACCAGCCCTCGCGCCTGGCGATGGCGACGAAGTCCTCGTTCACGTCCGGCATCAGGACGCCGGCCTGGTTCCGCATGAACGCCACGGCGAAGAGCGGCTCGATTCCCGAGGAGCAGCCGGAAATGATGGAGATGGTCCCGGTCGGCGCCACCGTGGTGAGGTTGCAGTTCCGGAGCTTGCGCAGGGGGCGGACGCGGTTGCCCCGGGCGTCACGCGCGCAGGTGGCGTCGGGACCCCAGATGGAGCGCTCCCACTCGGGGAACGCGCCGCGCTGCTGGGCGAGCTTCTCGGAGGCGACCTTGGACTCCTCGTCCACGAAGGCCATCATCCTGGCGCCGAGCTCCACCGCGGCATCGGAGTTGTAGGGCACGCCCAGGCGCACCAGCAGGTCCGCCCACCCCATGACGCCGAGACCGATGCGGCGGATCCGCTTGGCGAGGGAGTCGATTTCGTCGAGCGGGTACTTGTTGGCGTCGATGACGTTGTCCAGGAAGTGGGTGCAGAGGTGGATCACCGTCCGCAGGCGGTCCCAGTCCACTTCCCCGTTCTTCTCGAAGAGGCCGAGGTTGATCGAGCCCAGGTTGCAGACGTCGTAGGGGAGCAGGGGCTGCTCGCCGCAGGGGTTGGTGGCCTCGTAGCTCCCGAGAGCGGGGACGGGATTGTACTGATTGGCGCGGTCGATGAAGTACACCCCGGGCTCGCCGGTCTTCCAGGCGCCGTGGACGATCTTCCGGAACACCTCCCGCGCGTCGAGCCGGCCCACCACCGCCTGGGTGCGGGGGTGGATCAGGTCGTAGCTCGTGCCCGCCTCCACCGCGGCCATGAACTGGTCGGTGACGGCGACGGAGATGTTGAAGTTCGTCACCTGGGTGAGGTCATCCTTGCAGGAGATGAACTCCAGGATGTCCGGGTGGTCCACCCGCAGGATGCCCATGTTGGCGCCGCGGCGGGTGCCGCCCTGCTTCACCACGTCGGTCGAGGCGTCGTAGAGCTTCATGAACGACACCGGACCCGACGCCACGCCCATGGTGGAGCGGACCACGTCGTTCTGGGGGCGGAGCCGGGAGAACGAGAAGCCGGTGCCGCCGCCCGACTGGTGGACCAGGGCCATGGCGCGCAGGGTGTCGTAGATGCCGCTCGAGCCGTTGGAGAGCGCGTCGTCCACCGGGAGCACGAAGCAGGCGGAGAGCTGGCCCAGGGGGCGGCCGGCGTTCATCAGCGTGGGGGAGTTCGGCATCCAGGCCCGGGTGGCCATGAGCTCGAAGAAGGTTTCCGCGAGACCCTCGACCGCCTTGGCGGAGGCGCCGTAAGTCCGGTCCGGGGCGGCGATGGTGCGCGCCACGCGCCAGAACAGGTCTTCGGGCTTCTCCACCGGCTGGCCCTGATCGTCCTTGACGAGATAGCGGCGCTTCAGGACGGTGATGGCGTTGGCGGAGAGGTCCAGGGTGCCTTTAGCGGAAGCAGTCATGCGGGCTCGTCCCTCACGGTAAGAGCTTCTGGGTGATGCGTTCGATGTCGTGTTTGAAGTGACCAGCGTACGGCCGAGCGACTTCAAAGCGCGGAGGGGCAAGGTAGGCAGATCGAATGATCCAAGCAAGGCGCGCGATGCGTGGCGCAACGTGGCGCGTCTCCGCAATTCACATCACAAACCTGCTCTCGTGATCGGGAACGCTCCCGCGCGGTGCCGCTCCGCTTCCCTCACGTAATGCTCCCAGGTCCCCCGGATCCGCTCCGCGAGCGCGGCGTCCACCCGCCGTACGACGCGCGCCGGCACGCCCAGCGCCAGCGAGCCCGGCGGGATGATGAGTCCTTCCGGCGCCACCGCGCCGGCGCCCACCACGCTGCCCCGCCCCACCACCACGCCGTTCAGCAGCACGCTCCCCATTCCGATCAGGCACTCGTCCTCGATGGTGCAGCCGTGGATCACCGCGCGGTGCCCGATGCCCACCCGGGCCCCGATCCGGGCCGGCTTCCCCTCATCCACGTGAACGATGGTGCCGTCCTGAATGTTCGACGACTCGCCCACGACGATCGGCGCCATGTCGCCGCGCAGGACCGCCGTGTACCAGACGCTGGCGTGGGGTCCCAGGGTGACGTCCCCGAGGACCACTGCGGTGGGCGCGATGAAGGCGGTGGGATGAAGAGTGGCTATTGGTTCTTGGGGGGGAACTGGGCCTGGGTCCACGCGTCCACCGGCTGGCCGTTCTTCTGGGCGGGATTCCAGTGGAGCTGGAGGGCGAGCTGCTTCGCCGCCTCGGTGAAGGTTTCCACGTTGGACGGGACCACGGTCCGGGTCTCGAGGGTGCGGCCGTCGCTCGAGACGTGGATCCAGAGGATGGCGAGACGGGGCACGATGGTGTCGTTCGCGGCCCAGGGGACGTGGGTGTCGGCGAGGGGCGCGGGGCGGGAGTCGAAACAGAAATTGTCCTGGTTGTACGCCGGCCCGGGCTCGGCGCAGACGTTGACCATGTGCACCGGCACCTGCACCGTGGCGCCGGGGGCGACGTCGACGGTCTGGTAGAAGCTGGAGTAGCCGGTGGCGCGCGCCTCGATCCGGTGGCTGCCGGGCTGGACGGCGGCGGGACTCACCGCCACCTGCCCGTCGATAGTCACCGTGGTGCGGTCGGGAAACCCGGAGAGCACGATCTTGCCCGGCGTGCTGGGCGCGCTGGCGCTGTCGGCGGTCGAGTCCGCGGCGCGGGTCGAGTCCGCGGCGGAATCACGGGCCGCGGTGGAATCCGGCTTGGCCGAGAGCCCCCACGCCTTGGGGAGCCACCCTTCCTTGTAGGCGAGGAATCCGCCGCCACCCAGCACCCCGCCCACCACCACGAACAGAATCAACAGCGCCGCGCCCACGGAGCGGTGGGGCGGCGCGGGCGCGGTGGCGCCCGGCCACGCCCCGGGGCGGGTGCCGGTGGCGCGCGGGAGCGGAGTGGTGGGTGCGCTGGCGAGCCGCGCGCCGGACATCCCCGGGATGGCCCGGGTGGCGGCGGTCGAGATGCCGGTGGCGACGAAGGGCGCGCCCGCCTCGAGGACCTGGACCAGATCGTCGGCGTTCTGGAAGCGCTCGTCGGGGAGCTTGGCCATCATTTTCTTCACGATCTCGAAGAGATCGCGCTTCTCGACGCTCTCGAGCGGCGGAGTGGGGAGCTCCTCCATGATGTGCTTGTAGCCGATCGAGAACGAATCCTCGCCGTCGAAGGGCACGCTCCCCACCAGGCACTGATACGCGACCACGCCCAGCGAGTAAATGTCGCTCCGGCCGTCCAGGGCCTGGGCCCGCGCCTGCTCCGGACTCATGTAGTGCGGGGTCCCGATCGCCATGCCGGTGCCGGTGAGCTTGCCGCCGGTGGCGGCCTTGGCGATCCCGAAATCGGTGACCACCGCCTGCCCGTGCTCGTCGAACATGATGTTGTCGGGCTTGATGTCGCGGTGGACGATGCCGGAGCGGTGGGCGTAGGCGAGGGCGCGTCCCACTTCGATGAGCACCCGGCGGATCTCGACCGGCGGGAGGGGTCCCCGCGCGGCGAGCACCGCGGAGAGCGGCTTGCCGCGCAGGAACTTCATCACGAAGTAGATCACCCGGCCGTGCTTGCCGACGCGATAGATCGGGATGATGCCGGGGTGCTCGAGCTTGGCCGAGGTGCGGGCTTCGCGCTGGAAGCGCTCGACGAATTCCTTGTCGAAGGCGAGGGAGAACGGGAGGACCTTGATCGCGACGTCGCGCTCGAGCTGCTTCTCGCGCGCCTTGAAGACGATCGCCATCCCGCCGCGGCCCAGCTCGTCGAGGATCTCGTACTCCTCCTTGAGCTGCTCCCGCACCATGTCAATTTCGGTCAGCTCCTGCTGTCCGGTCTTGACGGCGCCGATGGGCGTGGTCGCCGTCAGATCGAGGCCGCAGGAGCGGCAGAACTTGCTGGAGTCTTCGTTCTGGGTGCCGCAGCGGGAGCAGTACAAGCCGTTCTCCGACGAAACCGCGGAAACTTACGGGCCGCGAAGCGGCAGTGTCAACCGACTAGCGCGAAACGATGCGGAAGGTGGCGGTGCGGGTACGATGCGCGCCGCTCGCGGGGTCGGTGACGGTGACGCTCACCGCGTACTCGCCCCGCGGCGAATCGGCGAGATCGATGCCCCGATGCACGCCGGTCGAGGGTCCGAGCGACGCGGCGTCGAACTCCAGGCGGGTCGCGGCGTGGCCGCCGCCGAAGAGCCGGCCGATCGCCGAGAAGAGGGAATGCCCGCCCAGGCGCTCGACCGTGAGCACCGTGTGATAGGGCGCGCCGCGGGGGAGACCGTACACCTCGTAGTACAGCTCCGCCGAGCCCCCGACGGGAAATTCGTCGAGGGGATTGAGCGCCACGGTGTCCCGGCCGGTCGCCCAGGCGAGTCCCGACTGGTCGCGGCCCAGCACCAGGTCGCTCACCGCGAAATGCCGGCCGTCCAGCGAGTCCACGTCCACCGAATCGCGCTCCACCACGTCGCCCGCGGAACGATCCGGCGTGTCCACCAGCAGGCGGTAGCGGTAGCGGCCGGCCGGGACCGGCAGCTCCAGGCGCCCGGTGAGGTAGGTCCCGTCGGCGAGCGCCTGGCGGGCGAGGAAGACCCGCGTGGTATCGAGCGCCTCGACCAGCGCGTCCGCGGAGTCGGAGAGCACCACGCGGAAATGAAGCGGGTAGCGCACGCCCGGGCCCGTGGCGACCGGCGTCAGGTCCGCCGCGGGAATGGCGAAGACCAGCTCCAGCGCCTCCCCGTCGGTATCGCGCGCCGCGCCGCCCACCACGAAGTCGCTCGCCACCAGGCGCAGCGACTGCGGGAACGACTGGTGATAGCTGTCGGTGCTGGTGCCGATGCGAATGCTCTCCCGTCCCCGCCGCCGCTCTTCGGCCAGCGCCGACCCCGAGTTGGCGGTGCCCGCCGCCACCCGGGCGAAAAGGGGATCGAGGCGGTCGCGGGAGGCGTACAGATCGGCGATCTGCGGCGTCACCCGCGCCTGGGCCTGCACCGCCGCCGCGAAGCCGAGCACGTCGGCGAGACTCTCCACCAGCTTGTAGTCCTGATCGTCGTGGCGCGCGACGAAGTGGAACAGGAGGTCGCCGCCGGGCCGCCGGTAGAGCCAGGTCTCGTTCGGCTCGACCGTGTCGGCGCCGGCACCGGCCACCAGCAGAGTGGAGTGGTAGGTCGCGCGATCGTCGGGCTCGCCCTGGCGGAGGTAGACGATCCCCCGGTCGTCGAATTCCTTCTGCGCCGGCCGGAAGACCTCGGTGATGTCGTAGTGCCGGTGCCGGCTGACCAGCCGGAAATTGTGCTCGGCGTAGAACCACCGGCGGTAATGCTCGGCCAGCCGCTCGCCCGGCTCCCGGACGTCCTCGACGTCACGCCTGGACCAGAACCGTTCCAGCCACGCGGCGCGCGCCGGTCCGGAGGCGACCTGATCGTACGCCGCGAGCTCCGCGGGGGTCGCGATCCAGGAGCAGTCCTCGCGGTAGGCGGCGATCGCGACGCCCGAGCTGGCGGCCGCGGCGCCCTCGAAATACCGCGCCCGCCCGGCGTCCGGCCGTTTCGCGAAGTAGAGGGTGCGCGCGAGCTCCAGGTCCCCGAGTCCGGTGTCGCCGCCGGCGCGGAGGTACGCCTCAAACCCCACCAGCGCCGAGTCCGCCTCCCCGACCGCGCGCTCCACCCGGCCCCGCGCCAGGTCCAGCTCCGGATGGACGTCCCCGCCCGACGCCGCGGCGAGCCGGACCGCCTGCAGGGCCACGTCGAGCCGCGCCTGGATCCGCTGGTCCAGCGCGGTGGTCGCGAGATCGATGACCGCCGACGCGAACGTGGGGTCGGCCTGCGCGGCGCGGGCGAAGGCGCGCGCCGCCTTGGAGAGATAATCCTTGCCGAGGATCTGGCGCAGATTCTCGATGGCGACGATCGGGTGCTCGCCGATGGCGAGCTCGGAGAGCCCGTCCCCGTACCAGGGGTACGGCCAGCCCGGCTGGAGGTCCCCGGCCCACTCGAACTCGCTCGCCGCGTCGTCGTAATGCGGTTTGCCCGCCAGCTCGCCGAGCCGGTAGTCGATGAACCCGAGGCGGAGGTGGAGGAGAGCGTCGTCCCGGTTCACCTTGGCGACCTCGATGGTCGCGGCCTCGAGGCGTTTGAGGGGCACCGAGTCGGTCACGCCGGAGAGGGAGTCCCGGAGCCGCTCCAGCGCGGCGCGATCGGCGGGCGCCTGCGCGGCGCCCCCGGAGGCGGCCAGGGTCAGGCCGCCGAGGCTCCATATAAGGAAAGCGGCGCGGGGGATCATCTCATTCATTATACGCCGCGCGGGAGCGGCGGTTCGACGCCGCTAGAAATCCGACGAGAAGGCGACATACGCCGACGGCCGCGTGGTGGTCACGCCCGGCGCCGGCGCGAGGGGCCAGCCCAGCCCGCCGCGCAGGCGCAGCGCGAGCTGGTAGCCGAGGTTGAGATCCCCCA
>DASSQQ010000113.1:0-37284 GCA_035702425.1 Gemmatimonadales bacterium | reverse complement strand
ATTCACGGGCGTCCGCCCCATGGTGCACGCCGACCACATCGGCGCGTCGACCTTCATCGAAAAAGGCTGGAGCCTGATTTCCCTGGGCGACCATTCCGGCGCGATTCAGGCCCTGCAGAAGGCGCTCCAGCTTTCCCCGGGCGAGATCCAGGCCGAGTCGCTCCTGGGCTGGGCCCAGATGCTGCACGAGGATTACGACGACGCGCTGCAGACCTTCCAGAAGGTCCTGATGAAGGAGCCCGCGAACTCGCTGGCGCGCATCAACGTCGGCTACATCTGCCTCAAGAAGCGGATCTTCGGCGAGGCGATCGAGCATCTCTCCAAGGCGATCCGCCTCGATAACGACAAGAAAGCTACCCTCTACGCCCACTTCTACCTCGGTCTCGTCTATCTGCAGCGCGAAATGTACGAAGACGCCCAGACCTTCTTCCAGAAGACGATGAAGCTCGGCCCCAACCTGATCGAGGCGTACTACGAGCTGGGCCGCGCGCTCTGGTTCGGCGGGGAGCAGGCCCAGGCCAGGCAGACCTGGACCGACGGCGTGAAGGCGAACAAGTTCAATCCCTGGGGCAAGAAGTGTCAGGAGATGCTGGACCTCGTGGCCCAGGGCCAGGAGCCCCCGCGCACCTAACCCTCGCGCTTCTCCTCGCGCAGATCGCGGGCGCCGCGCCCCCGGCGCTCGCGCGGGTCACGGTGGAGTCGATTACCGTCGTCGCCTGGCCGCGGCAGGCCAATCTCGCCCGCACCATCGCCCTCGCCGCCACCAGCTTGCCGCCGCTCCCCGGCATCGGTCCGCTTCCGTCGCGACCCACGGAGATTTTCCTCGCGCCCGACCGCACGCTCTTCGACTCGCTCACCGGGCACCGTCTGCCGGTCTGGAGCGACGGCGCCGCGTTTCCGGATCAGGGCGCGATCGTGCTCCTCGCCAACACACCGCCCGAGGACGTGGTGGCGACGCTCCACCACGAGCTGGCGCACCTGGCGCTCCACTGGCGGGTGGGCCGGAGCGTGCCGCTCTGGTTCGACGAAGGCTACGCCGCGGTCGCGGCGGCGGAGTGGAGCCGGCTCGACGTCCTCCGGCTCAACTGGCAGCTGGCCCGCGGGCGGCGGCCCGATCTCGAGAGCGTGAATCAGGCGCTGCGCGGAGACCCGGCGGCCGCGGGGAACGCCTACGCGCTTGCCACCACCGCGGTGCTCCTCCTCCAGCGGTGGGGCGGGGACCGCGGGCTGGCGCCGCTGCTCGAGCAGATCGGCACCCGCCCCAGCTTCGACGCGGCGCTGCGCGCCACCTACGGCGTTACGGAAGGAGACTTCGAGGAGCGGTGGCAGGACGACGTGCGCCGGCGCTACGGATGGCTGGCGTGGGCCGAAGCCGTGGGACTTTTCTGGGCGGTGTTGGCGGTGGCGCTGGTCTGGATGGTGCGGATCCGGCGGCGGCGCGACCGCGAGCGCCGCGCCCTGCTGGACCAGGGGTGGACGGTGCCCGACGCCGACAAACTTGACGCTCCCGAGGACGAGGAGTAAACTCCTCCCCTTATGTCGCCCCAGGGTCTCGCCGGATCGCGGCTGCATTTCGGCCGGAAGAACCAGATGTTCTTCGCCGCGGCCGCGCTGTCGCTCGCCGCGGGGTACTGGCTCCTTGCTCGTGGCTCCACGACCGCCGCGCCGATCCTGCTCGTCCTTGGCTACTGCGTTTTCTTCCCGGTAGGCCTGGCCCTCTAACGCCCCTGCCGTCGCACGGGCGAATAGCTCAGCTGGTTCAGAGCGCCTGCCTTACACGCAGGAAGTCGGGGGTTCGAATCCCTCTTCGCCCATTGGTGTATAGGTCTGTAACGGAGGAATGACCGCGTGAGACTGCTTCGACTGGTTGCCGGGCTCACCGTAATCGCGGCGGTTGCCGCGCCGGCGCAGCTCGCCATCACCCAGCCGACCGAGAAGCTGCTGTTGATCCCGCTTCGGGCGCACACCATCCCCGATTCGGCGGCCAGCGTCGCGTTCACCGACGCGACCCGGGAGCGGCTCAATCAGCTCGCGCGCTACAAGGCCATCATCATTCCCAAGGCCAAGCTCTGCGAGGCGCTCCAGGCGTCCGGCTTCCAGTGCGACGTGCTGCTCGACGACAAGCAGGGGCAGCAGCTCGCCAACTTCATGCGCGCCGACGCCCTGGTCTCCGGTGAGCTGGTGCACGGCGGTTCCAGTTACACGGCCCACGTGCGGGTGAAGGACCTCGGCGGCTCGGGGTACGCGGGCGCGATTTCCGTGTCCGGCGCCGCCCCCACCGCGCTCGCCGATACCCTGGCCGACCGGTTGAACGCCTTGATCCGCGCCGGCGAGCAGGTCCGCGAGTGCGATACCCAGCGCCAGCACGGCAACTTCCCCAGGGCCGTGGACGCCGCCCGCAAAGCGCTCTCGAACTATCCCACCGCGGTGGGCGCCTACCTGTGCATGGAGCTGGTGTACGAGGCGGAGCATTTCCCGCCGGAGAGCCTCCTCGCCGTTTCCGACCGCGCCATCGGCGTGGATTCGCTCAACCCCGCGGCCTGGCAGGTGAAGGCAAGCGTGTATCAGCAGAAGGGCGACACGGTGAAGATGATCGACGCCGGCCGCCACATTCTCGCCGCCGACCCGACCAAGTCGCAGTACCGCATGGGTCTCACGCTGGTGATGCTGCACGCCCGTCAATACGAAGCGGCGCGCGCGCTCCTCGACTCCGGCCTCGCCATGACGCCCAACGACGGCCAGATGCTGGATCTCAAGGAACGGGTCTGCACCGAGGGCACCCTCTACCGCTGTCTCGTGGACGTCCTGGCCCAGAAGGCCACCGCGGACAGCGCGCTCCTCACCGACACCACCTTCCTGAAGAAGGCGATCGGCGCGGCGCAGTCCCTCCCCGACACCCAGGCGTCCCTGCGGTTCACCAAGGCCGCCGTCATTCACTTCCCCAAGTCCGCCGACTTCTGGAAGACACGGGGCGGCGCGTTCCAGACCGCGGGGATGGCGGACTCGGCCACCGCCGCCTACAAGGTGGCGATCGGTCTCGATCCCACGGACATGAAGAGCACCCTCCTCGTGGCGCAAAGCATCCTGGACGCGTGCGCCTGGGACACCGCGAAGGCGCGGGCCTGGAGCGCCTCCAAGGACACCAGCAGCCTGCACGCCGCGCAGAGCGTCTACGCCGGCTGCGTCGACGGGGCGCACACCTACGTCGATCGCGCCCTCGCGTCGCCCGATACGCTGAGCCGCTGGCAGGGGACCCTGGTCTCGCTCAGCGCCGGCCAGAAGCTGGTGGCCGCGGGCGCGTTCGAGGCCGGATACAACTGGCTCGACCGCGTGATCCAGGAATCGGCGCCCCGCTCGAGCGCCGACACCGTAGGGCCCCGGATGCAGGTCCGGGTCAACGCCAGCTTCCTGTACGGCATCGCGTCGGTGCAGACCCTGGCGGGACCCTATCGCGACGTGGCGAAGTCGAAGAGCTGCGCCAAGGCCAAGGACTTCAACGACCGGCTGGTCCGCACCGAGGAGGCGCTGACGCTGGGGATGCGGGTGCGCGCGCAGACCGCGCAGCAGTTCCTCGGCTTCCTCAACCAGTACATGAGCCAGATGCCGAAGGTGAAAGGCGCCTTCAAGTGCAGCAACTTCTGAGCCGGCGGCGTTGAATCACGCTCGCACCCGGTCTATATTCCGGCGCTCCAAGAGGGGGTTGTAGCTCAGCTGGTTAGAGCGCCGGTCTGTCACACCGGAGGTCGCGGGTTCGAGCCCCGTCAGCCCCGCTTGAAGCCCGCGCCGCGGGATGGTTCACCAGGGCTCCGCCTGCCAGCGCAGGCGGGGCCGTCGTTTTTCCGGGGAGGGAACGGCCACGCCGAGCTATCACGTCCCGGTCCTCGCCGCCGCCGTCGTCGCGTGGGGGGAAGGTGGTCGTCGCGTCGTGGACGCCACGGTGGGTGGAGGCGGGCACGCGGCGCTCCTCCGGGCCCCGGGCGCCGCCCTCCTCGCCATCGACCGCGATCCTGACGCGCTCGAGGCCGCCCGCGGCGTCCTGGGCGGCGGGGTGGAATACCTCTGCGCCCCGTTCGGCTCGGCCGAGGCCCTCGCGCGGGTCCAGGCCTTCGGCCCCGACCGCATCCTCCTCGATCTCGGTCTCTCGTCCCATCAGGTCGACGAAACGGCCCGGGGGTTTACCTTTCGTCCGGGAGCGGCGCTCGACATGCGGATGACGCCCGGGGTGGGTCCCGCCGCCGCCGACATCCTCAATACCTGGACGGAGGAGCGCCTGGCCGACGCCTTCTCGCGCCACGCCGACGAACGCCGCGCGCGCCCGCTCGCGCGGGCGATCGTGCGCCGCCGCGCCAACGCCGCCTTCCGCTCGAGCGACGATTTCGTCAACGCCATCCGTGAAATCCTGGGCCCCCGTTCCGGTCCCGGCGATTTCGCGCGACTCTTCCAGGCCCTGCGCATCGCCGTGAACGCCGAGGACGAGCAGCTCGCGGCCGCGCTCCCCGCCTTCCGCGACGCGCTTTCCGGCGGCGGGCGGCTGGGCGTCATCACCTATCACTCCGGCGAAGACCGTCTGGTGAAGCACAGCTTCCGCGAGTGGGCGCGCGACTGCGTCTGCCCCCCGCGCCAGCCGGTCTGCACCTGCCGGGGCCGCGCGCTCGGCCGCCTGGAGCCGGCGACACCGGTGCGCCCCGGGGTGGAGGAGGTCGCCGCCAATCCCCGCGCGCGGTCCGCGATGTTCCGCGGGTTCGAGGTCGCCTGATGGCGCTCAAGGGGCGGCACTGGTTGATGCTCTGGCTCCTCGCCTTTCTGCTCGCGGCGGCCGCCGTCATCGCCCGCCAGACCGCGGGGCTCGGGCTCGCGAAACAGCTCCGGGACCTCCGCGCCAGCGAGGCCGCGCTCCAGGGCCGGCGCGCCGAACTGGCGCGCCGCATCCGCGCCGACCAAAGCCGCGAGGTCCTGGTGCCCCGCGCCCGGAAGCTCGGACTCCGGCTCCCCGCCGACACCGAGCTGGTGCTCCTGCCCCAACCCGCGCGGGTGCGCTGATGGCGAAGCCGCTCACCCGGATGCGGGTGGTGGAAGTCGCGCTCGGCGTCGCGCTTTTCGCGCTCGTGGTCCGGGCCGCCCAGGTCCAGCTGGTCGAAGGGCGGCGCTGGTCGGAGGAAGCGCAGGCCGCGCGCACCGAGCGCATCGTGCTTCCGGCGCGGCGCGGAACCCTCTTCGACCGGCACGGCGTCCCCATCGCGCTGACCCAGGAGACCTACCACGTGGGGATCGCGCCCAACGAGCTGCGCGACCCGCCACGCGACGCGGCACTGATCGCGCGCGCCCTCCACCTCCCGCCCGGCGACCTCCAGCGAGAGCTCGCCAAGCGCTACGCCTGGTTCGCCGGACCCTTCGGCGCCATCGAGGTCGAAGGGCTGCGGCAGGTCCGGGGAGTTCACCTCGAGGCGGTGCCGAACCGCTTCTATCCCGCGCCCGACTTCGCGCGCGCGGTGATCGGCCGGACCGGCGGCGACGGGCACGGCGCCTCGGGCCTGGAGAAGACCCTCGACTCGATTCTTTCCGGGACGGCCGGCGCCGCGGTGGTGCTGAAGGACCGCGCCGGGCGCCAATATGAGTCGCCGGCGCGCCTCATCGCGTCCCCGGTGCCGGGCGCCGACGTGGTGCTCACCCTGGACGCCGAGCTGCAGGAAATCGCGGAGCGCGCGCTGGCGGACGCGCTGGCCAAGATGGACGCCGACGGCGGCGACGTGGTGATGCTCGACCCCTCGAGCGGCGAAGTCCTGGCGGTCGCGTCCCGGCGGCGGGACGGGACCGCGCGGCCGAGCGCCTTCACCGAGACCTACGAGCCGGGGTCGGTCGCCAAGATTTTCGCGGCGGCGACGCTGCTCGAGCTGCACCGGGTCACTCCGAACGACCGGGTGTCCGGCGAAGGAGGGAAGTACCGCACGCCCGACCGCGTGATCGAGGACGAGCACCCCATGCCGTCGCTCACCCTCGCCGACGCGATCCGGGTGTCGAGCAACATCGCGATGGCCAAGTTCGCGGCGCGCCTCGAGCCCGAGGAGCAGTACGCCACCCTCCGGGACTTCGGCTTCGGGGAGCAGACCGGCATCGAGTATCCCGCCGAATCGCCGGGGCGGCTCCGCCTGCCGCGGGATTGGAGCCGTCCCTCGCAGGCCAGCCTCGCCATGGGGTACGAGCTCGCGGTGACGCCGCTGCAGATCGCGGCGGCGTACGGCGCCATCGCCGACGACGGCGTGCTGCTCCAGCCCACGCTGATCCGCGAGGTGCGCAACGCGGAGGGCGAAGTGCTCTACCGCCACACCCCGGAGCCGGTGCGGCGGGCGGTGCCCGCGGACGTCGCGCGCCAGCTGCGGGAGCTCCTGGAGGACGTGGTCTCGGCCGGCACCGGGAGCGAGGCCGCCATCGCGCATTTTCAGCTGGCCGCGAAGACCGGCACCGCGCGCCGGGTGGTGAAGGGGCACTACGCGCCGGGCGAGTACTTCGCCTCGTTCGCGGCGCTCTTCCCCGCGGATCATCCCCAGCTGGTGGTGGTGGTGAAAATCGAGAACCCGCACAAGGGGAGTTACTTCGCCGCGCAGACCGCGGCGCCGGTGACCCGCGCGATGCTGGAGCAGGCGCTCGCCTCCCGCGACGTCGCACTCGATCGGGCGCGGCTCGCGGCCCCGGCGGCGCCGGTCGACACCTCGTCCCTCGAGGACCAGCCCGCGGGCGTCGTGCCCTACGTGGTGAGCTGGCCCTACCACCCGGATACCGCGGGAGCGGCGCCGAACCGCGTCGTGCCCGACGTTGCGGGACGGAGTCTCCGCGCCGCGATCCTCGCGCTCCATCGCCGGGGATTCCGGGTGACGCTCAAGGGCTGGGGCGTGGCCGATCACACCTGGCCCGCCGCCCGGGACAGCGCGCCCGCAGGCGCGACCGTCACCCTGTTCGCGGTCGCGCGCCCGTGAGTCGCCTCGGCGACATCGTGGCCGCGCTCAAGGAGGCGGGCCTCCTGGTCAGCGCGCCGGCGGGCGCCGCGCTCCCGGAGATCACCGGGCTCTCCGCGGACAGCCGCCGGATCTCGCCGGGGATGCTCTACTGCGCGGTCCGCGGCGCGGTCGAGGACGGCCATCGCTACGCCGCCGCCGCCCTGAAAGCGGGCGCACCGGCACTCCTCGTCGAAGCGCCGCAGCCGGTGGCCACGATCCAGATCGTGGTGCGCGACGGCCGGCGTGCCGCCGCGGTCGCCGCCGAGACCTGGTACGGGAAGCCGGCCGCCCGCCTGATGCTGGTCGGGGTCACCGGCACCAACGGGAAGACGACCACCGTCACCCTCGGCCGCCACGTGCTGTCCGCCCTCCTGCCCATGGGCTCGATCGGCACCCTCGGCGCCTTCGATCCCGACGGGCGGGAGGTGGAGAGCGAGGCGGGAAACCTCACCACGCCCGGGCCGATCGATCTCCAGGCGACCTTCGCCGGACTCCTGGCCCGCGGCGCCCGCGGCGCCGCGATGGAGGTGTCGTCCCATAGTCTCGATCAGGGACGCGTGGACGGGCTCCGCTTTCGCGCCGGGGTGTTCACCAACCTCACCCGCGATCACCTGGACTACCATCGTACCTTCGAGGCCTACTTCCGCGCCAAGGCGAAATTGATCGATCACCTCACGCCCGACGGGCTCGCCGTCGTGAACGCGGACGACCCCGCGTGGAAGGACCTCCCGCCCGCGCCGCGCCGCATCAGGTTCGGCGTGCGGGGCGGGGATGTGACCGCCCGGGACGTAGCCACCGACGCGGGCGGCGCGCGCTTCACTCTGGTCCACGGCGCGGATCGTGCGGAGATTCGCCTCCCGCTCCTCGGCGCGTTCAACGTCGCGAACGCGCTGGGCGTCGCCGCCTGCGCGATCGGCCTCGAGGTGCCGCTCGCCGTGGTCGCCGAGCGGCTGACCCACGCCCCCCAGGTGCCGGGGCGGATGGAACGGATCGCCGCGGCCCCGTGCACCATCCTTCGCGACTACGCCCATACCCCGGACGCCCTGGAGCGGGCGCTCGAGACGGTGCGCCCGATCACTGCCGGGCGGGTGCTCGTGGTGTTCGGCGCCGGCGGAGACCGGGACCGGGGCAAGCGCGCTCCCATGGGGGAGATCGCCACCCGCCTCGCCGACATCGCCATCGCCACGTCGGACAACCCCCGCACCGAGGATCCGGACCGGATTCTGGACGAGGTCGAAGCCGGGATGAAGGCGAAGCCGCACCAGCGACGCACCGACCGCCGGGAGGCGATCACCCTCGCGCTCGAGCTCGCCCGCCCGGGCGACACCATCCTCCTCGCCGGCAAGGGCCACGAGACCTACCAGGTCGTCGGGACCAGGAAGCAACCCTTCGACGAGCGCGAGATCGTGCGGGAGCTCGGGGCCTCGTGACCTTCTGGACGGCGGCCCGGGTGGCGGACGCTCTCGGGGTCCGGGCGCCCATTCACGCGGGCTTCGCGGGCATCTCCACCGACACCCGGGCCGTTCGCCAAAGCGAGCTCTTCGTCGCCCTCAAAGGCGAGCACTTCGACGCGCACGGATTCCTGGCCGACGCCCGCGACCGCGGCGCCGCCGCCGCGGTGGTGCGCCGGGGCACGCCGGGCGTGGACGGTCTGCCGTTCTTCGAGGTCCCGGACACGCTCCAAGCCCTGGGCGCGCTGGCGCGCGCGCGCCGGCGGTCCCTTCCCGCGGACGCCCAGGTGGTGGCGGTCACCGGCTCTTCCGGGAAGACCAGCACCAAGGAAATGATTCGCGCCGTCCTCGGTACCCGCTGGCGGGTGCACGCCACCACCGGGAATCTCAACAACCTGGTCGGCGTCCCGCTCACCATCCTCGGCGCTCCCGGCGACACCCAGGCGCTGGTGATCGAGGCCGGCGCGTCCGTCCCCGGTGAAATCGCGCGCCTCCGGGCGATCATCGAGCCCACCGTCGCGGTGGTGACCAACGTGGGGCACGCGCACACCGAGGGATTCGGGTCGCTGGCCGGCGTGATGCGCGAGAAGGTGTCCCTGGTGGACGGAGTGCCGCTGGCGGTGGTCGGGACCGAACCCCCAGACCTCGCGCTCGAGGCCCGGCGCCGCACCCGGACCGTGGTGGCGGGCACGTCCGCGGGCGCCGAGGTGCGTCCCGACGGTGTCACCCAGGACGACGACGGCCGGGCCCGGCTCAGCTGGCGCGGCCACCGGGTGACCCTCCCGCTCCCCGGCCTGCACCAGGTCGAGAACGCCATGATCGCCCTGGCCGTGGGGCTCGAGGCGGGCGCGGACTCGGCCGCGGCCCTCGCCGCCCTGGGAACGGTGCAGGTCCCCGGGGGGCGCGGCGCTCTTCGGGATGTGGGCCGCCTCCTCGTCCTGGACGACACCTACAACGCCAACCCCGAGTCCCTGGGCCGCGCCGTGGAGCTGGCGCGGTTCATGGCGGCCCGCGCCCGCCGCCCGCTCGCCGTGGTGGTGGGGACGATGTTGGAACTGGGGCCCGAGAGTGGCAAATTGCACGCGGCGGCCGCCGCCGAGATCGTCGGCGCGGCGCCGGCGCTGGTCGCCGCCGTCGGCGAGTTCGTGCCGGCGCTGGAAGCGCGGCGCAAGGAATTGAAGCGCCTCGTGGTCGCGCCCGACGCGGACGCCCTCGGGCCCGCGCTCAAGGCCGCGCTCGCGGGGAACGAGCTGGTCCTGCTGAAGGCGTCCCGCGGCATCGCGCTGGAGCGCGTGCTGCGCCACCTGACCTGAGCCAACGGAGAGACCGTAGTGCTCTATCACTTGCTCGGGCCGCTCGGGAAGCAGCACATCCTCTTCAACCTCCTCAACTACATCACCTTTCGCGCCGCCGGCGCCGCGGTCACCGCGCTCTTCGTCGCGTTCGTCTTCGGCCCGTCCATCATCACCCGCCTGCGGGAGCGGCGGGTGGGCCAGGTGGTGCGGGCCGAAGGTCCCACCAGCCACCAGGGCAAGCGCGGCACCCCCACGATGGGGGGCCTCATCATCATTCTCGCGACCGTGGTGCCGACGCTGCTCTGGGCGCGGCTCGACACCCGCTACGTCCTGGTCGCGGTGGTAGCCACCTTGTGGATGGGCGTGATCGGGTTCCTCGACGATTACCTGAAGATCGTGCGGGGAAAATCCGAGGGGCTGGTGGCGCGGTGGAAGCTGGTGGGGCAGGTCAGCTTCGGTCTCGCGCTGGGGATCTTCCTCGTGCTCTGGCCCTTCGTGCCCAGGAGCGAGGCGACCTACACCCAGCTCCCGCTCTTCAAGTACGTCTTCCTCGCGCTTCCGTGGCCGCTGTATATCGGCTTCGTGACCCTGGTCGTCACCGCGAGCTCCAACGCGGTGAACCTGACCGACGGATTGGACGGCCTGGCCACCGGGCTCACCGCGATCGTCGCCGCCTCGTTCGCCATCTTCGCCTACGTCTTCGGCCGCGCGGACTGGTCGCATTTCCTCGGCATCATGTACCTGCAGGGCGCGGGAGAGCTCGCCGTTTTCTGCGCGGCGCTGATGGGCGCGGCCCTCGGCTTCCTCTGGTTCAACGCCCACCCGGCGCAGGTCTTCATGGGAGACACCGGCTCTCTCGCGATCGGCGGCGCCCTGGGCAGCATCGCCATCATGCTGAAGGCGGAGTTCCTGCTGTTCATCGCGGGCGGCGTCTTCGTCGCGGAGACGCTCTCGGTGATGATCCAGGTGTACGCGTACCGGTGGCGCCGGCGCCGGCACGGCAGGGAGTACGCGGACGCCCATCGCGTCTTCCGGATGGCGCCGCTGCACCATCACTTCGAGAAGCTGGGCTGGGCCGAACCGCAGGTGGTGATGCGCTTCTACATTCTGGGCGTGCTCTGCGCCGCGATCGCGCTGGCCACGCTCAAGGTGCGATGATCCCCGACGCCTGGCGGCGGGGCGTGGTGGCGGTGCTGGGGCTCGGCAAGAGCGGGGTCGCGGCCACGCGCCTCCTGGCGCGGGCGGGCGTCCGCGTCTACGCCAGCGACGCGTCGTCCCAGCCCTACGCCGGGCCGGAGGTCGCCGCGCTGCGCGCGCTCGCGGGCGTCGACGTCCAGGTGGGAGCGCACGATCTCGCCAGGGTGCGCGCGGCGTCCGGGGTCGTGGTCTCCCCGGGAATCCCCCCGGAGGCGGCGCCCCTCGCGGCCGCGCGCGAGGCGGGCGTGCCCATCGTCTCCGAGCTCGATCTCGGATTCCGCGAGCTCCGCGGACCGCGGGTGATCGCGGTCACCGGCACCAACGGCAAGACCACCACCACCGCGCTCATCGCGCATCTGCTCCGGACCGGCGGGCTCCGGGCCGAGGCCGCGGGCAACATCGGGCGTCCCCTCGCGGACGTCGCGCTCGAGGGGCGCGACTGGCAATGGCTCGCGGTCGAGGCCTCGTCGTTTCAGCTCCACGATTCGCCCGGGTTCGCGCCCGACGTCGGCGTGCTCACCAACCTCGCGCCCGACCATCTCGACCGGTATCCGTCGGTGGACGCGTACTACGCGGACAAGCGGCTCCTCTTTCGGAACGCCACCACGAAAAGCGTCTGGGTGCTGAACGCCGACGACGCGGCGTCCCGCGACCTGCCGGGCGGCGCGCCGGGCCGCCGGGTGGGCTTCTCGCTCGAGCGAACGGCGGAGGGGTGGTTCGATCGCGGCGCCGCGGTGCTTCGGCTGGGTAAGGCCGAGCTCGCCCCCCGAAGCGCGCTGGGACTGCTCGGCGACCACAACGTGGCGAACGCGCTCGCCGCCGCGCTCGCGGTGCGTGAGGCGGGAGTCGAGCCGCCGCGGATCGCCGAGGGCCTGCGGACCTTCCGCGCCCTTCCGCACCGCCTGGAGCCGGTGCGCGAGGTGGCGGGCGTGCTGTGGATCAACGATTCCAAGGCGACGAACATCGCGTCCACCACCGTGGCCGTCGCGGCCATGGACCGTCCCTACGTGCTGCTCTTGGGGGGCCGTCACAAGGGCGAGCCCTACACCGGCCTCGCGCCCCTGCTCGCGGCGCGCTGCAGGCGGGTCATCGCGTACGGGGAAGCGGGGCCGATCGTGGAGCACGACCTCGGGGGCAAGGTGCCGCTCGAGCGGGGCGGCTCCTTCGAAGACGTCGTCGCCCGCGCCCGCCGGGCGGCGGGCGCCGGGGACGCGGTGCTCCTCTCTCCCGCCTGTTCGTCCTACGACATGTTCAAGAACTACGAAGAGCGGGGCGCGCTCTTCCGCCGCCTGGTGGAGGCGATGTGATCGACCGCACCTGGGAGACGCGGCTTCTCATGGTGGTGACGGCGGTGCTCGTCGTCTTCGGGCTCGTCGCCGTGTACGGGGCCTCGAGCCTGGTGACGACCTCGGGCGGGCAGGTCGGGGCCTCCTTCGCGCTGAAGCAGGGGATCGGGGCCCTGATCGGCGGCGCGGTCGCCACCGCGTTGGCGCGGTCCGATTACCGCGCCTGGCAGCGCTGGGCCTGGCCGCTGGTGGGTGTGACCGCGCTCCTGCTCATCCTGCCCTTGCTGCCGTTCACGCACCGGATCGCGCCCACCATCAACGGCGCCCGCCGCTGGGTGAACCTCGGTGTGATGACGGTGCAGCCTTCGGAGCTCGCCAAGCTCACCGTCGTGCTCTGGAGCGCGATGCTCGCGGCGAAAAAGGGCGAATCCATCCGCGGTTTCCAGAAGGGTCTGCTTCCGTTCTTCACGGTGCTCGTGCCCCTGGTGGGCCTCGTGTTCCTCGAGCCCAACCTGTCCATGGCGTTTCTGATCGCGCTCCTGGGCGGGATCGTCTTGTTCAGCGCGGGCGCGCGGATCGGCCACTTCCTCCTGCTGGGCGCCGCCGGCGTGCCGATCCTCTACGGCGCGGTCGCCAGCGCGCAGTATCGCATCGCGCGGGTGCTCACCTTCTTGAACTCCGGCAGCGCGCCGTCCGAGGCGACGTGGCAGGTGCATCAATCGCTCGTGGGCATCGGCGCGGGCCGCCTCTTCGGCGTCGGCCTGGGTCAGGGCCAGCAGAAGCTCGGCTACCTGCCGTACGCGTACTCGGATTTCATCCTGTCCACGGTCGGCGAAGAGTGGGGATTCCTGGGCGTGGCGGCGATCGCCCTTCTCTTCGGCACCTTCATCTGGCTGGGCTTCCGCATCGCCCGCACCGCGGACGACCCCTTTGGGCAGTTCCTCGCCGCGGGACTGACCTCGCTCATCGGCCTGACGGCCATCCTGCACGTCGGCGTCAGTCTCGCCGTCCTCCCCGCCACCGGCATCACCCTGCCGTTCATCTCCTACGGCCGCTCGAGCCTCCTGGTCTCGTTGATCGCGACCGGCATGCTGGTCAGCGTGGGGCAGGGACGGGCGGGGGGAACGCGGAATGCCGAACGCGGAAGTCGGAACGGATGAGAGTCCCGGTTCCGCGCTCGGTGCGGTCGTGAAGGTTCTCATCGCGGGCGGCGGCACCGGCGGCCACCTCATGCCGGCGCTCGCCCTGGCGCGGGCCTTCGGGGAAGTGCGCGAGGACGTGGAGGTGGTGCTGGCGGGCGCGACCCGCGGGATCGAGGCCGACCTCTTCGCGCGGTATTCGTTCCGCTATCACCTGTTGCCGATCGAACCCATCTACCGCGCGCAGTGGTGGCGCAACGTCCGCTGGCCCGTGCTGGCGTGGCGGCTGATCCGCGAAGTGGACCGTCTCCTCGCCGCTGAGGCGCCGGACGTCGTCGTGGGTACCGGCGGGTACGCGGCGGGGCCGGTGGTGTGGCGGGCGCAGCGGCGCCGCATTCCCACCGCGATTCAGGAACAGAACGCGTTCCCCGGCCTCACCACCCGGCTCCTGGCGCGCCGCGCGCGCCAGATTCACCTGGGATTCCCCGAGGCCCGGGCGCGTCTGCGCGCCCCGCAGGCTGAATTCTTCAGCTTCGGAAACCCCATCCGTCCCCCCGATCCCGGAGACCGTGCGGAGGCCGCGCGTTCGCTCGGTCTCGAGCCCGACCGTCGCATCGTCGCCGTGTTCGGCGGCAGTCAAGGGGCCCGAGGGTTGAACTACGCGGTCGCGGGCGCCCTCGAGCACCGCGACCTGGGCGAGATCAACCTGATCTGGGGCACCGGAGCGGCGCAGATCGCGCGCTATCAGGGGTACGCCCGTCCCGGTCGCGTGGTGGTCCAGGGGTTCTTCGATCCGATGACCGCGCTCTATCGGGCGGCCGACCTCGTGGTCTGCCGGGCCGGGGCCATCACCATCGCCGAGTTGTGCGCGTGGGGAAAGGCGAGCGTCCTGGTGCCGCTGCCGACCGCGGCGGCGGACCACCAAACCTTCAATGCCCGGGCGCTGGCGGACGCCGGCGCATCGATTCTCCTGCCCGAGGCCGAGCTCTCCGGGAAGAAATTGATGGAGCTGGTGCGCGAGTTGTTCCGAAATCCCGACCGGCTGGCGGCCATCGCGAAGAGCGCGAGCGGTCGAGGGCACCCGGATGCCGCGCGACTTATCGTGTCCAAGATCTTGACGCTCGCCGGATGACCTCAAGCTCTTTCGCAAGTCTAGTAGATTCGCTATATTAGCCCCCCACAGATGACCTTGTTTGCACCGGAGGATCCCCGGCCGATTCACTTCATGGGCATCGCTGGCGCGGGGATGAGTGCTCTGGCGCAGGTGGCCAGGCACCTCGGTGTGACCATAACTGGTTGTGACACAGACCCTTCGGGGGCCGCCGATCTGGCAGCCACGGGGGTTACGGTTTGGCGGGGACACGATCCCGACCACGTGAAGGGGGCGCGGGGGGTCGTGGTCACGGCCGCCGTGCCGCGGGACCACCCGGAGCTCGAGCAGGCTCGGGCGCTCTCGGTGCCCGTGGTGCGTCGGGCGGACGCACTCGGCGAGGCCGTCGCCGGCGGGACTGTCGTGGCGGTCGCGGGGACGCACGGCAAGACGACCACCACGGTCATGGTCACGGAGGCGCTGACGGCCGCCGGGCGAAACCCCACGGGAATCGCCGGCGGCCGTGTCGCTGCATGGGGCGGCAACGCCCGGATCGGCGGACGCGACACCTTCGTGGTCGAGGCCGACGAGTACGATCGCTCGTTCCTGTCGCTCGCCCCGGGCGTGGCGATCGTCAACAACGTCGAGGCGGATCACCTCGAGTGCTACGGATCGATCGGAGCGCTGGAGGATGCGTTCGTGGAGTTCGCGGGCCGGGCCAAGCGGGTGATCGCGGGCGCCGACGATCCGGGCGCGGCGCGGGTGGCGGCGCGGCTCACGGTGCCGGTGTGGCGCGTGGGCCTGGGCGCGGACGCGGACGTGCGGATTCGCGACCTGCACGCGGACGCCGCGGGGACGGCCGCCGTGATCGAGCTCCCCGGCGCGCGCGCGGTGAAGGTCCGGCTCAAGGTGCCGGGCCTCCACAACGTGCGCAACGCGGCGGCGGCGCTCGCCGCGGCGCGGGCGCTCGAGGCGGACCTGGACGCCGGCGCGGGGGCGCTGGGGAAGTTCGCCGGTGTGGGACGGCGGTTCGAGCGAGTGGGCGAAGCGCGCGGGGTGACGGTGATGGACGATTACGCGCACCACCCGACGGAGGTGGGCGCGACGCTCGCGGCGGCGCGGCAGGCGTTTCCGGGGCGGCGGCTGGTGGCGGTGTTCCAGCCCCACCTGTACTCGCGCACCGCGCTGCACGGATACGCGCTGGGGCGCGCGCTGGCCGCGGCGGACCTGGTGATGGTGGCGCCGGTGTACGCGGCGCGGGAGCGGCCGATGCCGGGCGTGAGCGCCGATCTGGTGGCGCGGGGGGCGTCGCACGCCGGCGCGGTGACGGTGGCGGTGCGCGAGCGCGGCGACCTGGCCGCGCGCGTGGCCGACGCGGTCCGCCCCGGGGACGTGGTGTTCACGATGGGCGCGGGCGACGTGACGCGAGTGGGTCCGGAGCTCCTGGCGCGGCTGGGTGGTGGCGCGTGAAGCCGCGCCGGTGGGTGCTGGTGGGAAGCGCGCTGGTCGCGATCGGCGGCCTGGGCTGGTTCGCGGGGCCGCTCCTCGCGCGGCGGCTCGCGTTCTTCCGGGTGCGGCAGATCGAGCTGGTGGGCGTGCGGTATCTGTCGCCCGACGCGGTAATCGCGGCGCTGCGGCTTCCTCCGGAGGCGAGCGTCTTCGACGACACCCGGGTCCTGGCGGATCGGGTGAAAGGGCTGCCGGGCGTCGCGGAGGCGCGGGTGGTGCGGCGCCTCCCCGGCGCGCTGCAGGTGGTGGTGCGGGAGGCGGTCCCGGCGGCGTTCGTGCCGGGAGCGCGCGGGCTCGAGGTGGTGGACGCGGCGGGACGGGCGCTGCCTTTCGACCCCACGCGGGCGGGCCTCGATCTCCCGGTGGCCGCGACCGCGGATTCGGCGGTGGTGGGGACGCTGGCGCTGGTCGAGTCGGTGGATCCGACGCTGTACCAAGATGTGACCGCCGCGCGGCGGACGGCGCGCGGCGACGTGCTCCTGGAAATCGGCGCCCGCCGCGTGCTGCTCGCGCGCGATGCCGGGCCGGAGGTCATTCGGGCGGTGGTGCTGGTGGCGCAGGACCTGGCGGCGAAGTCGCGGCCCTACGCGGAGCTCGACGCCCGCTTCGCGGGCCAGGTGGTGGTGCGCCGGCGCGCGGGAGCGGGCGCGTGACGCGCGAGCGCCGGCTGGTGGCCGGGCTCGACCTCGGCACCACCAAGACCTGCGCCGTGATCGCGGAAGTGACGGGGGATTTCCCCCGCGCGCCGGTCGCGAAGATCCTCGGCGTCGGGCTCGCCAAGAACAGCGGCGTGCGGCGCGGCGTGGTGCGGGACATCGACGAGACCACGCGGTCCGTCGCCGCGGCGCTGAAGGACGCGGAGCGGATGGCCGGGGTCAAGGTGGCCGGCGTGACCTGCGGCATCGCGGGCGAGCACGTCGCCGCCCGCCCCTCCACCGGCGTGGTGGCGGTGAACGGCGACGAGATCACCGCGGCGGACGTGGCGCGGGTCAACGAAGTCGCGCGCGCCGTGTCCCTGGGCAAGGATCACGAGCTCCTGCACGACATCCCGCAGGAGTACGTGGTGGATCAGCAGCGCGGGATTTCGGATCCGGTCGGCATGACCGGCATGCGGCTGGAAGTGGAGATGTACCTGGTCACGGTGCAGTCCACCGCCGCGCAGAACCTGCGCAAGAGCGTCCAGCGCGCCGGCTATCGGGTGACCGATCTGGTGCTGGAGCCGCTCGCCGCGTCCTACGCGGTGCTGTCGGACGACGAAAGGGAGCTGGGCGTCGCGCTGGTGGAGGTGGGTGGCGGGTCGACGGGCGTGGCGATCTTCCACGAAGGGAAGATCCGGCACCTCGCCTCCCTGCGGTTCGCCGGCACGCACGTGACCAACGACCTGGTGCAGGGTCTGGGCGTGACCCAGGCCGACGCGGAGCGGCTGAAGGAGCGGCACGGCGTCGCGTATGCGCCGCTGGTGGACGGAGCCGAAATGATCAACCTCCCGTCCACGCCGGGGCAGGGCGCGCGGCAGGCGTCGCGCGAATTGCTGTCGCACATCATCCACCAGCGGGTGGACGAGATTTTCCAGCTGGTGCTGCGGGAGATCGAGAAGGCGGGGTACGGCGGCGGGAAGCTGCCCGCGGGCGTGGTGCTCGCCGGCGGCACGGCGCACCTCCCGGGCATGGTGGAGCTGGCCCGCGAAGTGTTCGCCGCGCCGGTGCGCGCGGGGTCGCCCGATCTGGGACTCGCGGGCCTGGTGGACAGCGTGCAGGCGCCGCGCTACGCGGTGCCGGTGGGACTGGTGCTGTACGCGGCGCGCAAAGTGGCGCAGGGCGCCGAGGGCGGGGAGTCGCTCGTCCGCGGCGCGGGAGTCGACCGGCTGTTCGGACCGCTCAAGCGGTGGCTGCAGGACTTCTTTTGACCGAGGGCGCGAGAGAGCCATGATCTTCGAACTCGAAGAGAGCGTTTCCCAGAACGCGCGGATGAAGGTGATCGGCGTCGGGGGCGGTGGCGGCAACGCCTTGAACCGCATGGTGGACGAGCGGCTCACCGGCGTGGAGTTCATCTCGGTCAACACCGACGCCCAGGCCCTGCTCAACAACAAGGCCGACGTGAAGGTGCAGATCGGCAAGCGGCTGACCCGCGGGCTGGGCGCCGGCGCGCGGCCCGAAATCGGCCGCCAGGCGATCGAAGAGAACCGCGACGAAGTCCTGCACGCGCTCCAGGGCGCCGATCTGGTGTTCGTCACCTGCGGCATGGGCGGCGGCACCGGCACCGGCGCGGCGCCCATCATCTCCCAGGTGGCGCGCGATCTCGGCGCCCTCACCATCGGCATCGTCACCAAGCCCTTCCTCTTCGAAGGCCGGAAGCGGATGCGCCAGGCCGAAATGGGCATCGCCGAGATGCGGAAGAACGTGGACACCATGGTGGTGGTGCCCAACGAGCGGCTCCTTGCCGTGGTGGGGAAGGGGATCCCCTTCCAGGACGCGCTCAAGAAGGCCGACGAGGTCCTGCTCCACGCGACGCAGGGCATCTCGTCCCTGATCTCGGTCACCGGCATCGTGAACGTGGACTTCGCCGACGTCCGCACCATCATGCAGAACGGCGGCGCCGCGCTGATGGGGACCGGCACCGGCCGCGGCGAGAACCGCGCCATGGAGGCGACCCAGCAGGCCATCTCGTCGCCGCTCCTCGACAACATTTCGATCACCGGGGCCACCGGCGTCCTGATCAACATCACGGGCGGCGAAGACCTGACCCTGGGCGAAGTCAACCAGATCAGCGAGGCGATTCACGACGCGGCGGGCGCGGAGGCCGAGATCATCTTCGGCGCGGTGAACGACCCCGCGATGCACGGCGAACTGCGGGTCACGGTGATCGCGACCGGCTTCGACAAGCCGGGCGCCGCCGCCGAGCCCGTGACCGGACGCCCGGCGCCGGGCGTGCTCCCGTTCCGCGATCGGGCCTCGCGGCCGACGCCGGTTCCGCCCCCGGGATACGTGAAGCCCGCCGACGTGCCGGCCACCCGGCGGCCGGCGGCGCCGCCCCCGGCGGAAGTGAACGAGATGGAAATTCCGACCTTCATCCGGCGGCAGATGGACTGATGCGACGGCGGGCGTTGCTCTTCGCCGCCGCGGGCGGGCTCGCGGCCGTCCTCGCCGTCTCCGAGAGCGGCGCCGCGCGGGCCGCGGTGTTCGGGGACCGGCTGCCGCGCGCCCGGCCGCTGGTGGTCGAGTCGGCGTACGTGGACGTGCCGGACACGCTGGGGCGCCGGGAAACGTTGTCCGACGTGCTGCTCCGCGAGGGCGTGACCGGCGCCGATCACGAAGCCTTCCTCGCGGCGGCGCGCACCCTCGACGTGCGCCGGCTCCGGCCCGGCCTCGTATTCCACTTCCGGCATCTCGTCACCGACTCCTCCACCTCGCAGATGATGGTCCGCCTGAGTCCCGCCCGGCGCCTTTGGGTGCGGCGCGCGGGATCGGGGTGGAGCGCCGCCGACGAGATCATTCCGTGGACGCCGTCCCGGGTGCGCATCGCGGGAACGATCTCCACGTCGCTTTACGACGCGCTCGACCAGGCCGTCCCCGACTCGGTCCTGCCCGCGGCGGGGCGCCAGGCGCTCGCCTGGGCCATCGCCGACGTCTACGACTGGGAAATCGACTTCACCCGCGACGTGCAGGCGGGGGACCGCTTCGAAGTGCTCTTCGAGCGCCTCACGTCGCCCGAGGGGGAGCGGCGAGTGGGACGGATTCTCGCGGCGCGGGTGGACGCCGGGCGTTCTCCCAACTACGCGTTCGCCTTCTCGGCCGACTCGACCGGCGCGGCGGGTTACTACGACGAGCAGGGCCGCTCGCTCAAGCGCGCGTTCCTGCGCGCCCCGCTGGAATTCCGGCGGATCTCGAGCGGCTTCGGACTGCGGTACCACCCCATCCTCCACATCTGGCGCAAGCACGAGGGCGTGGATCTCGACGCCGCGTACGGCACCCCGGTGCGGGCCGTGGCCGATGGTGAGGTCTCCAAGATCGCCTACGAGGCCGACGGGTACGGGAACTATCTCGAGCTGCGGCACGTGAACGGGATCCGGACCCGGTACGGACATCTCTCGCGCTACGCGGCGGGCCTGCACGTGGGCCAGCGGGTGAAGCAGAAGGACGTGATCGCCTACGTGGGATCGACCGGCCTCTCGACCGGTCCCCATCTGCATTACGAGTTCCTCGTCAACGGCCAGCCGACGGACCCCCGGCGCAAGTGGGCCCAGGGCGCGGGGACGCCGGTCCCGTCCGCCCGGCGCGCCGCCTTCGACAGCCTGCGCGCGACGCTCACCGCCGCCCTCGAGCCTCCCGCGCCGCCGCGGGTCGCCACCGCGCCCGCGCCGTCCGTCGCGCCGACCGGGAACGATTAGCTTCCTCACAACACGTGGAGCTTTATCCCGCCGTTGACGTCCGGGGCGGGCGCCTGGCGCGCGCCCCGCAGGGCGCGGGCGCCGATCCCCGGGGCCCGCTCGCGCTCGCCCGCGATTTCGCGACCCACGGCGCCCGGTGGATTCATTTCGTGGACCTGGACCGCGCCGCCGGACGTCCGGGCGATCCCGAGCTGCTCCGCCGGATCATCGGCGAAGCCGGCGTGCCGGTGCAGGTCGGGGGCGGACTCGCCGAGGGCCCCGCCGTCACGGAGGCGCTCGCCTGGGGCGCCGCGCGGGTCGTCCTGGGCGCGCGGGCGGCGGTGGAGCCGGGAGGGCTCGAGGCGATCGTGATCCGCCACGGCGCGGGCCGGCTCGCGCTGGCGCTCGACGTGCACGAGGGACGCGTCGCGCCGCGCGCCGGCGGGTCCGCGCTGCTGCTCGACCTCACGCCCCGGGCCCTCGCGGAGCGGGCCATCGCCGCCGGGGTACGGGTGATGGTGTACACCGACGTGGCGCGTGACGGCACCCTCACCGGTCCCGACCTCGCGGGCGCCCGCGCCATCGCCGCGCTGGGGCTCGAGGTGATCGCGTCGGGGGGCGTGGGCACGCTCGATCACCTGCGCGCCGCGCGCGACGCCGGCCTCGCCGGCGCGATCGTGGGCCGCGCGCTCGCGCTGGGCCGCTTCACCCTCGCCGAGGCGCTGGCGTGCGTCGCCTGACCCCGTACCTCTTTCGCGGCGTTTCCTTCGCCGCGCTGCTCCTGTTGCTCTGGAACCCGACCCTGTCCCGCGCCGGCGCGGGCGGCGAGACACCCCTCGTTCTCCGCGACGCCTCGCTCCGCATGCAGGGACACGGCGGCGACTGGCGCGCCGCCCGGGACAGCGCGCGCCGGCTCGCGCGGGGCGGCCCCCTCTGGCGCGTCGGCGACGGCGTGCAGGCATTCGACTCGGCCGCACCCGCGGAGGGCGCCTCCCGCCTCGGTCCCGCGCTCGCCGCCGCCGCCGCGCGCGGCGGCGCGCTGGTGGTCGTGAGCGACGGCGAGGTGAGCGATGCCGGGACCGTCCCGCCCGACCTCCTCGCCCGCGCCCGCGTGGTGGTGCTGCCGCGCGCGCCTTTCTCCGACGCCTACCTCGCGGCCGTGAGCGGTCCGGGGCGGGTGAGCGTCGGCGACACCTTGATCCTGACGGTATCGGCGGGGCGGGCGGGGCCGCGGAGTCGCCTGGGCCCCGCGACGATCGTGGTGTCCGTCGCGGGCCGCACCGTCGCGACGAAGCCCGTCCAGCTGCCGGACAGCGGCGTCGTATCCGTCGCGATAGCGGTGCCCGCCGCGCGCCTCCCCACCGGGTGGTCGGCGCTCGAGGTGGCCGTGAGCGGCGACGCGGACGGCGAGCCCAGGGACGATGGCCGCCGCTTCGTGGTGGACGTGACCGCGGAGCCCGCGGTGGTGTTGCTCGCCGCTCCCCCCGATTGGGAGTCCCACTTCCTCGCCCGCGCGCTCGCCGACGTGGCGCGGCTCCCGGTGAAGGAGTTCGCGCTGGTGGATCCCGCCACGGGAGGCGGCTGGCGTGACGGTCTCACCCTCGCGCCCGTCTCCGCCGCGGACGTGGCGCGCGCGGTGGCGGGCGCCCGGCTCGTGGCCGAGCTGGGCGATCCACGCAACGTGGCCCAATTCAGGGTCCGCGGCGCGACCCTCCGCTGGCCCACCGCGGGCGGCGATTCCGCCGAGTGGTACGCCTTCCTCCCCCCGACTTCCCCCTTCGGCGCCGCGCTCGGCGGCGTGGCCTGGGATTCCCTCCCGCCCGCCGCGAGGGTCATCGCGCAGCCGGTCGACAGCGGGGCGGCGGTCGCGCTCGCCGCGCAGGCGGGGCGGCGCGGGACGCCCCGTCCCGTGGTGCTCCTCTCCGAGTCCGGTGGCGCGCGCCGGGCCACGGTGCTCGCGAGCGGGCTCTGGCGCTGGGGATTCCGCGGCGGCGCGAGCGGGGTCGCCTACCGCGAGCTGGTCGGCGCGCTCACCGACTGGCTGGTGGCGGCGCCGGGCGCCGCGGCGGAGCGGGCCACCCCCGAGCGGTACGCGACGCCGGACGGGCTGCCATTCCGGTTTCGCTGGACCGGCCCGGGGCGGCCCCACGATCTCGCCGTGACCCTCGCGGGGCCGTCGGGGACGCGCGTCGACACCCTGCGCTTCGACGCCGGCGGCACCGCGACCCTCGCGCTCCCGCCCGGCGAGTACCGCTACGCGCTCGCCGGAGGGAGCGAGCAGGGCCTTCTCGCGGCCGAGACCTATTCCGACGAATGGCGTCCGCAGCCGGTCACGCTCCGCGCGCAGAGGGGTTCCGTGGCACGGGTCCGCGGCACCCTGGCCCTGCGCGACCGCTGGTGGCTGTTCACCCTCGCCGTCGTCGCTCTCCTCGGCGAATGGGCGTGGCGCCGGCGGGAAGGCCTGCCGTGAGCGGGCTCTGGGCCCGGCTCGCCCGCGCGTTCGGCGCCGGGGGCGGGTGGTCCCGGGACGAGGCCGAGCGCGTCCTCCTCGAGGCCGACTTGGGGCCGGCGGCGGTGGAGGACCTGCTGGCGGAGTTGCCGCGCGCTCCGGCCGACGGACGGGAGGCGTGGCTCGAGGAGCGGCTCGCGCGAGTGCTGCGTGCGGACGGCGATCCCGGCGCGATCGCGCGCGCGGCGGCGCCGCCCACCGTGGTGCTGCTCTTCGGCGTGAACGGCGCGGGAAAGACCACGACCATCGCCAAGCTCGCGCGACGCCTCGAGAGCGGGGGCCGATCGGTGCTCCTCGCGGCGGCCGACACCTTCCGGGCCGGGGCGGTGGCCCAGCTCGAGCGCTGGTCCGAGCGGCTCGGCGTTCCCTGCGTCGGCGCGGCGAACGGCGGCGACCCCGCGGCCGTCGCCTTCGACGCCATCACGGCGGCCCGGGCGCGGGGCATCGACACCGTGCTGGTGGACACCGCCGGACGCCTGCACACCGAGGAACGACTGCTCGAAGAGCTGAAGAAAGTGGTGCGGGTCGCCGGGAAAGCGGCGCCGGGCGCTCCGCACGAGTCGCTGCTGGTGCTCGACGGGTCGGTCGGCCAGAACGCGGTCCGGCAGGCCCGGGAGTTCGCCGCGGCGGTTCCCCTCACCGGGCTCGTCGTCACCAAGCTCGACGGGACCGCCAAGGGCGGGAGCGTGGTCGCGCTGCGCGCGGCCGTCCCGGTGCCGGTCCGGTTCATCGGAACCGGGGAGGAGATCGAAGATCTCGACGTCTTCGATCCGGTGCGCTACGCCCACCGTCTGGTGAGCGGCTGATGCCGCTCACCCTCGCGACGTCGGTCAAGTACCTGAAGGGCGTGGGGCCCAAGCGCGCGGAGGCGCTGGCGCGACTCGGCGTGAAGACCGTCGGCGATCTCCTGTATCACGCGCCGCACCGTTACCTGGACGCGACCACGGTGACGCCCTTCGCGCGCGCCAAGGTGGGGGCGGAGGTGGTCGGCGTAGGTCACGTGGTGAGCACCGGCATCATTCCCACCCGGCGGGGCCTCCGCGTCTTCCGTGCGGTGCTGAAGGATGAAAGCGGGCTCCTCGAGTGCGCCTGGCCGGGCCAGCCCTTCCTCGAGCGCCAGATAAAGGAAGGCCAGCTCCTCCTGGTGGCGGGACCGGTGCGCTATTACCACGGGCGCCAGCTGGTCCCGCGGGAGTTCGTGATCCTCGCGGAGGCGGGGGACGCGGCGCCGGACCAGGGGATGGTGCTCCCGGTCTACCCGGCCACCGACGGGCTCTCCCACAAGCAGATCCGCGCGCTGATTCACGCGCACCTGGACGAGATGCTGCGCCTCGCGGTGGATCCGCACCCCAAGCCGCTCCGGGCCAGCGTGGGCATCGCGGACCTGCGGGTCGCGCTGGCCGGGGTGCACCGCCCGGCCCGGATCGACGACGCGGAGGCGGGGCGGCGCCGTCTCGCCTTCGACGAGCTCTTCGACCAGCAGCTGGTGCAGGCGCGCGCCCGGTTCCTCGCCAAGCGGGCCCGCGCGGGGATCAGCTTCCAGCTGCGGCGCGAGCTGACCACGAGACTCAAGGAGCATCTGCCCTTCGAGCTGACCGCCGACCAGCGCCAGGCGATCCGCGAGATCACCGACGACATGACGGCCCCGCTCCGCATGCACCGTCTGCTGATGGGGGACGTGGGCACGGGGAAGACCGTGGTCGCGCTCTTCGCGATGCTGCTGGCGGTCGAGAACGACTTCCAGGCGGTGCTGATGGCGCCCACCGAGCTGCTGGCGGAACAGCACCAGGCCACGCTCACCCGTCTGCTCGAGCCGCTCGACATCCGACCCGAGCTTCTGGTGGGGCGCCTGGAGTCGCGGGACAAGGCCGAAGCGAAGCGGCGGATCGCGTCCGGCGCGGCGCGCATCGTGGTCGGCACCCACGCCCTGATTCAGGAGTCGGTGACCTTCCGCCGCCTGGGTCTCGCGGTGATCGACGAGCAGCATCGCTTCGGGGTGGAGCAGCGCGCGGCGCTGGTGGAGAAGGGCGACGCGCCGGACGTTCTGCTGCTCACGGCGACCCCCATTCCGCGCTCCCTCGCGCTCACGTTCTACGGCGATCTCGACGTCACCCAGATCAAGACCCGTCCTCCGGGGCGCGGCGAGGTCAAGACGGCGCTTCGCACCGAGGAGGCGCGGGCCCGGATCTACAAGTTCATTCGCGGCGAGTGCGCGGCGGGGCGGCAGGCGTACGTGATCTACCCGGTGATCGACGAGTCCGAGCGCGCGGACCTGAAGGCCGCCACCACGATGGCCGGGCGGCTGCGCGACGCGTTCCCCGACTTCACGGTGGGGCTGGTGCACGGCCGCCTGCCCGCGGAAGAGCGGGACCAGGTGATGCGCGCGTTCCGCGACAACGCGGTTCAGATTCTCGTGGCCACGAGCGTCATCGAGGTGGGCATCGACGTCGCCAACGCGACGGTGATGCTGATCGAGCACGCCGAGCGCTTCGGGCTGGCGCAGCTGCACCAGCTGCGGGGGCGGGTGGGGCGCGGTCCCGCCGCGAGCCACTGCATCCTGCTCTCGGACGTTGCCGAGGCGGCGGCGCGCCTGACGGCGTTCACCGAGACCACCGACGGATTCGCCATCGCCGAGCTGGACTTGAAGGAGCGCGGGATGGGCGACCTCGCCGGCGCGCGGCAGTCGGGCGGGGTGCCGCTGCGGTACGCCGATCTGGCGCGGGATCTTCCGCTGCTCGAGGCGGCCCGCCGCGCGGCGGCGCGGGTGATCGCCGGCGATCCCGCGCTGGAGCAGGCGGCGCACGCGGTCTACCGCGCGCGGATCGTCGAGCGCTACGAGCGGGGGTTCGAGCTGTTCCGGGTGGGCTGAGTCAGAACGCGATCCGCAACCCGAGTCTCGCCCCGCCCGGGGTCGGCGTCGCTTCAATCGAGAGCGGGTGGAACGGAATGTTCCCCGGCTCGGTGTCGTGGTGCTGGAGATCGGCGATGAACAGCGCCGCGGCGCTGAGGAGCGCCGCCTGCGCCCCGATCAGCCAGCGCCGGGCCCGGTGGTCGAAGGTGAGGGTGTTCTGATACCGGTACTCCGCCGCCGGATCCACGTATCTCCCGTTCGCCCCGATCTCGCACGACGCGTTGTTGTTCCGGCAGATGTCGATCAACGCGTTCCACTGGGTCTGGGCGTACCCGTGCTCGCGGATGCCGAACGCGGCGAAGCCGACGGCGGCGCCGGCGGCCGCCCACTTGCCGTAGTGCACCAGCCAGGAGGAATGCGCCGGCGCCGGCTCCTGGGCGGCGAGCGGCTGGGCGAGTGCGCACGCCAGCGCGGCGGCGAGGAATGCGCGGCGCATCAGCGGTAGGCCCGCAGGTCGCCGTGCCCGCCGGCCACGAGCAGCTGGCCGTCGAACACGAGAGGAGGCGTCTCGATCGGCCCGTCCACCTGGGCCCGCCACTTGATGGTCCCGCCGGCGTCCACCAGCAGCACTTCCCCGGTGACCCCGCCCACCAGAATCCCGTCCGCCGTGGGCGTGGGGCCGGCGAGGGCGTCGATGCCGAGGTCGACCGAATGCGCGTGGTCCGGCGCGCCTGCCGGCACGCTCCAGAGCGCACCCGCCCGCGTGAGCACGTACACCGTGTCGTGCGCGAGCGCCGGCGCGCCGTACACGCCGTCCCCGACGGCGATGTTCCATCGCACCGTGAAATCGGGCGTGTCCACCTCGAGCAGCCGGCCGGCGGTGGTGGCGAGGAAGAGCCGGTGGCCGTCCCGCGCCGGCGCGCTCAACACGGCGCCCGGCGTGCCGAGGCGGCGGATCACGCCACCGGTGGCGGGGTCGAGGAGGTACAGCGTGTCGTCGGTGGTCGCGACGGCGATCCCGTCCGGCGTCGGCACCGGCGCCGCGCGCACCGCACCCGAGAGCCCGCGTTTCCACTGGGCATGGCCGTCCGCCAGCTGGAGCCGGTACACGACGCCCTCTTCGTTCCCCGCGTACAGCGCGTCCGGCTCCAGGGCGAGCGGCGCCTCCACGCTGCCGGCGTCGGTTTCCCAGCGCCGCTTTCCGGTGGCGAGGTCGATCGCGTAGACCCGGCCGTCCGGGGCGTGCTCGGTCGCGACGAAGATCCGGGTGCCGTCGAACAGCGGGCCCCCGTGGATGGTCCCGCCCACGCCCACCCGCCAGATGACGGCGCCGGTCCGGCGGTCGAGGAGAACGACGGTGCGCTCGGCGGTGCCGACCACCACCACCGATTCGGCGGGCGCCGGGCTCCCGCGCACCGCGCGTCCCACCGGGGTCCGCCACTCGGGCTGGGGGTCGGGAGAGAGCCGCTCCGCCGCGGACGCGTCGTGGCCGGCGGTGCCGAGGTAGGCGGGCCAGGTGGCCCGCTGCCGCTCGGGGCCGACGCGATTGGTGGCGACGCAGGCGATCGCGTTGACAGCCCAGAGGGCCGCCACTAAGATGCCGCGCTGATGCCGGAACATCCGCGGATTGAAGCGCTCCCCGCCCACGTGGGCGAGATGGTCACCGTGCGGGGGTGGGTGATGACCACCCGCTCCTCCGGCAAGATCGCCTTCGTCGTGCTGCGCGACGGCACCGGCTATCTGCAAGCGGTTCTCTCCAGGAAAGACGCGTCGGACGCGGCCTGGGACGCCTTCGGCCGGCTCACCCAGGAAACCTCGCTCGCCGTCACCGGCACGGTGCGCGCCGATCAGCGCGCGCCCGGCGGCGTCGAGCTCACCGCCACGGGGCTCGAGATCCTCGGCCCCTCGCCCGACTTCCCGATCAGCCCCAAGGAGCACGGGACCGCGTTCCTCTTCGAGCACCGGCACCTCTGGTTGCGCTCCCGGCAGCAGGTGGCGATCGCCCGGGTCCGGAACGAAGTCATTCACGCGGTCCGCGATTTCTTCTACCAGCGCGGTTTCGTGCTGGTGGACACGCCGATCCTCACCGGATCCATCGGCGAGCACGCCGGCACGCTCTTCTCCACCGAGTACTTCGATCTCGGCAAGGCGTACCTGGCGCAGACCGGCCAGCTCTACGTCGAAGCCGCGGCCGCCGCCCTGGGCAAGGTCTATTGTTTCGGGCCCACCTTCCGGGCCGAGAAATCGAAGACCCGGCGGCACCTCACCGAATTCTGGATGGTGGAGCCCGAGGTCGCGTGGAACGACTCCGACGACAATATGCGGCTCCAGGAGGATTTCGTCTCCTACGTTGTGGGCCGGTGTCTCGAACGTAGGACAGCGGAACTCGCGGAGCTGGAGCGCGACCGCAAGCCGCTGGAGCGCGTGACGCCCCCGTTCCACCGCATTTCCTACACCGACGCCGTGGAAAAGCTCAGGGGACTGGGGAGCGACATGGAGTGGGGGCGGGACCTGGGCGGCGACGACGAAACCCTCCTCGCCCAGCAGTACGACCGTCCGGTCTTCGTGTTCAACTACCCCAAGGCGGTGAAGGCCTTCTATATGAAGGAGAATCCCGCCGACCCCCGCACCGTCCTGAACAACGACTGCCTGGCGCCGGAGGGCTACGGCGAGATCATCGGGGGGAGCCAGCGCGAGGACGACCACGACAAGCTGGCGGCGAGGATCAAGGCCGAAGGGCTGCCGCTCGAAGCCTACGGCTGGTATCTCGATTTGAGAAAGTACGGGACCTTCGTGCACTCGGGGTTCGGGCTCGGCGTGGAGCGCACCGTGGCCTGGATTTGCGGAATCCCGCACATCCGCGAGGCCATCGCGTTTCCGCGGACGCTGTACAAGCTGTGGCCGTGAGGAGTGGGAGGCGGCGTCACTCCGTCGCCTTTTCCTCCGCCCACAACCGGTCCAGTTCTTCCAGACTCGCGCGGCCCAGCGCGACACCGCGCGCCGCCGCGCGGCGCTCCACCCCGGCGAATCGTCGCTCGAACTTGGCGTTCGCGCCCTCGAGCGCCGCGCGAGGATCGATGTCAAGTTTTCGGGCGAGGTTGACCACCGCGAACAGGAGGTCTCCGACCTCGTCCTCCATCCGGTCCCGTTTCCCGTCTCTCGTCTCCCGCTCCAGCTCCGCCATCTCTTCCTTCACCTTCGCCGACGGGCCCGCCGCGTCGGGCCAGTCGAATCCGACGCCGGCCGCGCGCTCCTGCAGGCGATAGGCCCGGAGCAGGGGCGGCAGCGTGGGCGGAAGACCGGCGAGGGTCCCGCCCGGCCTGTCCTTCGTTTCCCGCTTGCTCAACTCCCACGAGGCCGGCTTCTCGCCCTGCCCGAAGAGGTGAGGATGCCGGCGCCACATCTTCTCCTCCAGGCCGCGGGTCACCGCCTCGGCGTCGAATTGGCGGCGCTCTTCGCCGATCACCACCTGAAAGGCGAGGTGGAGGAGCAGATCGCCCAACTCGTCGCGCACGGCGGCGGGCGCGCCCGCGGCGACCGCCTGGTCGAGCTCGAGCGCTTCTTCGACGAGGTAGGGTCGCAGGGTCTCGGGAGTTTGCGCGCCGTCCCACGGGCAGCGCGCCCGTAAATCACGGACGAGCGCGAGCGCGCGTCCAAGCGCTGAATCGCCTTGCATTTAGCCTCCGGGCCGGGTATCATACCCGCGCCAGTGAGCGTGTCAATCAGCGGGCGTGATGCCCGCGCATGGGTCGAGGCGGATCTCGCCGCCGTCGTCGAGAACGCCCGGACCGTGGCACGGGTCACGGGCGTACGGCTCCTCCCGGTCGTGAAGGCGAACGCGTACGGGATCGGAGCCGTCGCCGTATCCAGGGCGCTCGAAGTCACCGATCCGTTGGGCTACTGCGTCGCCACCGTGGAGGAGGGCGCGGAGCTCCGGCAGGCCGGGATCACGCGTCCCATTCTCGTTTTCCTGCCCGCGCAGCCGGATCGCTTCGACGCCTACCACGAGCACCGGCTGACGCCGGCGCTGGGCGACGCCGCGGGCATCGCGGCGTGGATCGCGCGGGGCAACCGGGGCGGCGCCTTTCATCTGGAAATCGACACCGGCATGGGGCGCTCCGGGGTGCGGTGGGACGAGGTGGATGCGCTCCACGATCTTCTCGACTCGCCCTATTTCGAAGGCTGCTTCACCCATTTTCACTCCGCCGACCGCGCCGACGGCTCGGCGGACACGCAGCTGGAGCGGTTTCGAACCGCGCTCGACCGTCTCGCCCGGCGCCCGCCGCTGCTGCACGCGGCGAACAGCGCCGCCGCGCTGCGGGACCGGACGTTCGCGTGCGACGCGGTGCGGCCGGGTCTTTATCTGTACGGCGGCTCGCCCGGTGACGGCATTCCGGCGGGTCGCGCCGTGGTCACGCTCCGGGCGCGGGTGGTCGCGCTCCGGCGCCTGCGAAAAGGTGAGAGCGTCAGCTACGGCGCCACTTGGCGCGCGCCGGAGGATACGACGGTCGCGACGCTGGGCATCGGATACGCGGACGGGGTGCGGCGCAGCATCGGTCAGCGCGGCGAGGCCCACGTGCTCCTCGGCGGCGCGCGGTGCCCGATCGTGGGTTCGGTGATGATGGATCTCACCATGGCGCACACCGGCGCCACGCCGGTGAGGCTCGGCGACGTGGCGACGCTGATGGGCGAACAGGACGGAGACCGGATCACGCTGGACCAGGTGGCGGCGTGGTCGGGTGCGGTGCCCTGGGAGATCCTGACCGGGCTTGGAGCGCGGCTGCCGCGGGTCTATAAATGAACGGCCGGGCGGCGATCATCGTCCTGGACGGCGTGGGGATCGGTCCCGCCCCGGACACCGCCGCCTACGGCGACTCGGGGAGCGACACCCTCGGCAACGTGGCGCGCGCGGTGGGGGGGCTGTCGCTTCCCAACCTGGAAGCCCTGGGGCTGGGCCGCTGTCGACCGCTCCAGGGGATGCGGGCCGACGTGGCGCCGCGCGGCGCGTGGGGAGTGGCGGTGCCGCGCTCGCACGGCAAGGATTCGACCACCGGGCACTGGGAGATGTGCGGAGTCCTGCTCGCGCGTCCCTTCGCGACCTACCCGCGCGGATTTCCCGCCGAGGTCCTGGCGGAGTTCAGCCGCCGCACCGGACGCGGCGTATTGGGGAACAAGGCGGCGTCCGGCACGGCCATCATCGCCGAGCTCGGGGCCGAGCAGCAGCGGACGGGGCAGTGGATCGTGTACACTTCGGCGGATTCGGTCTTTCAGGTGGCCGCGCACGAGGAGACGATCCCGCTCCAGGAGTTGTACGCGGCGTGCGCGGAGGCCCGGAAGATGCTGACGGGCGAGCACGCGGTGAGCCGGGTGATCGCGCGTCCCTTCACCGGCGCCCCGGGAGCCTACGTCCGCACCGCGAACCGCCGGGACTTCTCGATCGCCCCGACGGGGGTGACGTTGCTGGACCGGCTGGCGGAAGCGGGCGTCCCGCGGGTCGGGGTAGGGAAGGTGGACGACCTCTTCGCGGGGCGGAACATCGCGAGCGAGCACACGCCGACCAACGGGGACGCGTACCGGCTGATCGAGCGCGCGCTCGACACCATGGAGGCGGGATTCCTGTTCGTGAACGTGATCGAATTCGATCAGAGCTGGGGGCACCGGAACGACGTGGCGGGGTTTTATGAGGGATTGCGCGCCCTGGACGCCTGGCTTCCACGGCTCCTCGACCGGCTTCGGAAGGACGACCTGGTGATGCTGAGCGCGGACCACGGCAACGATCCCACCACGCCTTCGACCGATCACTCGCGCGAGGTGGTGCCGGTGCTGGTGCTGGGTCCGCGGGTCCGGCCCCGCGCCATCGGCGATCGCGGCACGTTCGCCGATCTCGGCGCCACGGTGGCGGAGTATTTCGGCGTCCCGCCGCTCGCGGCCGGCACGTCGTTCCTCGGCGAGGTGTGGGCGTGAGCGCGGGAGATCTGGTGACCAGGGCGCGCGCCGCGATGGCGAACGCGCACGCGCCCTACAGCCGCTTCCGCGTGGGGGCGGCGATCGAGGCCACGGACGGGAACACCTACGTCGGCTGCAACGTGGAGAGCGCGTCCTACGGGCTCACCATCTGCGCGGAGCGGATGGCGATCGGCGCCATGGTGGCCGGGGGCGGGAAGGGAATCGAGCGACTGGTGGTGACCACCGAAGTGGATCCGCCGGCGGCGCCCTGCGGGGCCTGCCGTCAGCTCCTCGCCGAGTTCGGCCTGGACTTCGAGGTACTCGCGGTCGGTCCGAAGCGCGAGCGGCGCTGGACGCTGCGCGCGCTGCTCCCCGACGCGTTCACCCGGGAGAGCCTGGCGTGAGGGCGCCCCTCGTCGCGGCCGCGCTCGCGGCCGGCGCGCTGGTCGCGGCGTGCACCCAGGACGTCTCCGCGCCGGGATCGTGCCCGGCGTTCTGCCCCGCGCACGGGGTCACGCTGGTGGATACCGTGCTCCCGCTGGTGCAGCGGGACTCGTCGTTCCGCGGCTACGTCCAGCCCTACGAAGCGAGCCAGCTCCTCGCGGCGACGCTGCCGTCGGTGGACTCGCGTCCCATCTTCGTGCTGAACGGCTTCCCGCCGCGCCGCCTGGTGGGCACCGATACCACCACCGGACTCATCACCGGCGTCGATTCCCTGGTGATGCGGCTCTTCATCGAGCGGCGCGACACGGCGGCGCATAATCTGACGCTCCGGCTCTACCGGATGCCGAAGACGATCGATTCCACCACCGGATTCGCGGACGTGGCCGCCGCGTTCACCGACTCCCTGTTCCACAGCATCAACGTGGACTCGGTGTACGCGCTGGCCGGCCACATCGACCCCGCCACCGGTGACTCGGTGTCGATCGACAGCACGTCGCAGCTCACCACCGTGGTGATCAAGCTCGACTCGGCGAGCGTGCCCTATGACTCGGCCGACTCGGGGCGCACCGCGATGGGGCTCCGGGTGTTCGCGGATTCGGCGGCGAGCATCGCGCTGGGAGCGGTCGAAAGCGGGTTGGGGCCGCAGCTCAGCTGGTTCATCAAGTTGGACTCGCTGGGTACGACGATTCACGCCGCCGTCGGCGTGGTGCGCCTCGCCGAGTTCGACGGGTTCGTCCTCAATCCCCCGGCCCCTGCCGACACCGGGCTGGTGGTGGGCGGGGTGCCGTCGGCGCGGAGCATCCTCCGGATTCCGCTCCCCCGGGGGATTCGCGATTCGTCGCAGATCCTCCGGGCCACGCTGCTCCTGATCCCGCGAGGTCCGGTGAGCGGCGTCGCCTCGGATTCGTTCCTGCTCTCCGCGCACGCGGTGGAAGCGGATTTCGGCGCCAAGTCCCCCATCGCGACCGACTCCACCCGCACCGCCACCGTGGAGGTCCACACCGGCGTCACCGACACGGTGCGGATCGAGCTCACCCGGATGCTCCGATTCTGGGCCATCGACACCCTCGCGCCGCCGGCGCTGGTGCTCCGCCAATTCCCGGAGGGCGGACGCCTGGCGGGGATCGCGTTCCACGCGAGCGGCGACAGCGCGTTCCGGCCGCTGGTGCACATCACCTACGCGCCGCGCTATCCGTTCGGGGTGCCCTGATGCGCGCCGGCACGGTCGGGTTGCTGCTGGTGGTGTTCGGCGCGGCCGGGGTGGCGGCGCAGGATTCGCAGTTCGGGATCCGGGCGCCGGGCACGCCGGGGAAGCCGGAGAGCGTGCGCGCGCGCTCCACCGGCGGCGCGTTCGCGTTGTTCGACCCGCTGTCGCCGTTTTCCGAAGCGGCGCTCGCGGACATCGGACGCCTCGCGGCCGGTGCGGTGGGCACCGCCACCTTCCGGACCGCGGACCTGGGCGGCGTTTCGAGCTCGCTGCGCACTCCGTCGTTCCCCCTGCTCACCATCGGCGGCCCGGTGGGGAAGCGGTTCTTCGTGGGCGGGGGATTCAGCACCTATCTCGATCGCAGCTACCAGGTGGTGGTGAAGGACAGCGCGCTCCTGCGCGGCGTGGAGGAGCGCTACACCGACCGCTTTCTGTCCAACGGCGGCATCTCGGACCTGCGGGTGGCCGCGGCGATGCGCATCAGCCCCCGGGTCGCCATCGGCGTCGCGGCGCACCTGATCACCGGGTCGACGCTGTCCACCACGTCGCGCACCTGGGCGGACTCCACGCTCTATCAGAGCGCCACCGAATCGGGCACCGAGCAGTACGACGGGGCGGGGATCTCGGCGAGCGTGCTGCTCGACCCGACCGCGCACCTGCGCCTCGCGGGGTTCGCGCGCACCGACACCCGGCTCGCGACCAAGGTGAAAGGCACCACCACCAACACCGTGGGCCTCCCCGCGAGTCTGGGCGCCGCGGTCCTGTGGCAGCCGAGTCCGGAGGCGCGGGTCGGCGCGGGCGTGACCTGGCGGGGATGGAAGAGCGGGCTCTCCGCGGGTCAGACCGGCGGGCTGGGAGCGGGGGGCGGCGCCGCCAACGCGTTCAACACCGTCAACTGGTCGCTCGGCGCGGAGCTCGGCGGCGACAAGCTGCCGCTGCGGGTGGGCGTGCGCGGCGGCCAGATGCCATTCGGTCCCGACGCCAGCGCGCCCACCGAGAGCGGGTTCTCCGTGGGCACCGGACGCAGTTTCGCCGAGGGACGGGCGCACATTGACGTCGGCGTCGAGCGCCTCTCCCGCTCCGGCGGCGGCCTCACCGAGCATCTGTGGACCTTTCTCGCGGGGCTCACCGTGCGGCCGTGAACGTTTACCTGCACACCTTCGGCTGCAAGGCGAACCAGTACGACTCGGACCAGGTCCGCCAGGCCTTCGCCGATCGGGGCGCTGCTTTCGTGGACGATCCCGCCCTCGCCGATCTCGCCGTCGTCAATTCCTGTACGGTCACGCAGTCCAGCGAAACCAAACTTCGGAGCTACGTGCGCCGGCTGGCGCGCCAGCCCGGCCTCCAGACGGTGGTGATGGGGTGCGCCGCCGCGCGGGACGACGGCACCATCGCGGCCCTGCCGTCGGTGCGCGGGGTGGTGGGCGGCGCTGATCCGGAAGCCGTCCTGCGCGCCGCGGGCGTCACCGCCTGGTCGTCCTCCGCCGCCGCATCGCGGCGCGGGGCGCAGGGACAGCGGTCCCGCGGCCTCCTCAAGATTCAGGACGGCTGCGACGAGCACTGCACCTTCTGCGCCACCACCCTCGCCCGCGGGGCCAACCGGTCGCGCCCGGTCGCGGAGCTGATCGACGAGGCGCGGGCGCTCGCCGGGCGGCACGCCGAGATCGTGCTCACCGGCGTGCACATCGGGACCTACGGCCGGGACGCGGGGCGGGTGGCGGGGGCCGAGTCGTCCCTCGGCCCGCTGCTGGAGGCGCTGATCCTCGCGGTGCCGGAGGTGCGCTTCCGGCTCTCGTCCGTCGAGGCGACCGAGGTGGACGATCGCCTGGCGGATCTCCTCATCTCCGCGCCGCGCCACCTGGCGGCGCATCTGCACGCGCCGCTTCAGTCCGGGTCCGATCGTGTGCTCAAGCGCATGGGACGCCACTGGTACACGGCGCGCGCCTACCGCCGGCGGATCGAATGGCTGGCCGCGCGGCTCCCCGTCTTCGGTCTCGGGGCCGACGTGATCGCGGGATTTCCGGGCGAGTCCGCGGAGGACCACCGCGCGACGATGGCGCTGGTCGCGGCTCTCCCGTTCACCTATCTGCACGTCTTCCCGTACAGCGTCCGTCCCGACGTCGCCGCGGGACGGCTCGACGGGGCGCTGGCCCCGCCGGTCGTCGAATGTCGCGCGCGCGAGCTCCGGGAGCTGGGCGAGGCGAAGGCCCGGGCGCACCGGGCCCGGCGGACGGGCGCGCGAGCCGACGGCGTGGTGAGCGGCCGGCGCCGCGGGCTCCTCGACGTGCTGACAGAGGACTACCTCTCGGTCTATCTTCCTAGCGATTCCTGGGACGGACGGGCCCGCTTCGAGGTGACGATCGCCTGAGATGCCGAGCATCTACATCGAGACCTACGGCTGCCAGATGAACGTGTCGGACTCCGAGCTGATGCTCGGCGTGCTGGCGCGCGAGGGATTCGTGCGCACCGAGGATCCGGCCGCCGCCGACGTGATGCTGGTGAACACCTGCGCGGTGCGCGATCACGCGGAGCAGCGCGTGATCGGGCGGATGGGCGAGCTGAAGCGGCACAAGCGGCCGGGGGACGTGATGGGGGTCGTGGGCTGCATGGCCCAGCGGCTGGGGCCCGCGCTCCTCGAACGGGTGCCCCAGGTGGACCTGGTGATCGGCCCCGATGGGTATCGGGCGCTGCCGGAGCTGATCGCGCGGGCCCGCGCCGGCGAGCGCGCGGCCGACGTGGAGTTCCGGTCCTGGGAGCATTACGAGGACGTGCCGCCCGCCCGCGGCGACGCCGTCTCGGCGTTCGTCACGGTGCAGCGTGGCTGCGATTATCGGTGCACCTTCTGCATCGTTCCGATGACGCGCGGCCCGGAGCGGAGCCGCACCTTGGGGGACGTCGTCCGGGAGGTGGAAACCCTCGCGGCCGGCGGCACCAGCGAGGTGACGCTCCTTGGCCAGACGGTCAACAGTTACACCGACGGTGCCCACGACTTCGCGGACCTGCTCCGCGCGGTCGGCGTGGTACCCGGCATCCGCCGGGTGCGGTTCACGTCGCCCTATCCCACGGACTTCACGGAGCGGGTGCTCCGCGCCATGGCCGAAACGCCCACGGTCTGCGAGCACGTCCATCTGCCGGCGCAAAGCGGAAGCTCCCGGGTGCTCAAGCGGATGCTCCGCCGCTACGACCGCGCGCGTTACCTCGAGGTCGCCGCGGCCCTGCGGGCGGCGGTCCCCGGCATTGCGCTCACCACCGATCTCATCGTGGGGTTCCCCGGCGAGACCGAAGCGGACTTCGCGGAGACGCTGTCCCTGGTGGACGAGGTCGGGTTCGACGACGCGTACACCTTCAAGTACTCGCTCCGCGACGGGACGCCGGCGGTCAAGCTCAGGGATCGGGTGCCGGACGCGGTGGCGGGGGAGCGCCTGGCTCGGCTCATCGCCCGGGTGCGCGGGGTGGCGAGGTGGAAGAACGTGCACCTCGTGGGCTCGACGCACGAAGTGCTGGTGGAAGGCCGGGCCCGGCGCGGCGATCTGTTGCAGGCCCGGACCCGCACCAACAAGGTCGCGCTCCTCGACGGCCCTGATTCCTGGATCGGGACCTACCGGCGGGTGCGGTTCACCGGCACCACCGGATCGACGTTCACCGGCTGGCCGGTGGACGGGGAGTTGGCCCTCGTGGGGTGACGAACGTGACGTGGGAGGTGGCGGGCCGGGAGTACGACCGGCTGCGCCCCGGGTACCCGACCTTCTGCGGCTGCGACACCTGCCGCGGGGACGTGCTGGTGTACGCGCTGAACCGGCTCTCGCCGCACTACGTCTCCACCCGGCAGGGCGAAATTCTGACCGGCCTCTCGCTCTCCACCGATCAGGAGACCGCGAAGCTCGCCGTGGTGCTCCTCGACGGATTCCGCCGCGTGGCGCTCGCGCCCCGCTGCGGGAAGAAACCCGTCCAGCTGCCCTGACCCGCTAGGCGGCCGTGCGGCCGCCGATTCTCTATCTCGCC
>DASSQQ010000112.1:0-21333 GCA_035702425.1 Gemmatimonadales bacterium | reverse complement strand
CTTACGACGGCCGCCCCGCGCCCCGCGAGCAGCACCGCGGTGTCGCCGATGCCGCCGTAGAGGTCCCAGACGGGGCGGCCGCCAATGTCGCCGAGCTGCTCCACCGCCCAGCGTCGCGCCACCACGCCCATGTCGGGGTTCACCTGTTCGAAGGCCGCGGCCGGGAACCCGGTCTCGGCGCCCGCCACCACCCGCGCCGCGCCGTCGGCGGGCCGCCACCAGCACGTCACCCCGTCGCCGCCGAGCGCCCGCAAGAGCTCGGCCGCGGCCGGCCAGGGCTCGCCGCCGGTCGTGCCGCCGAGCTCGGCGATGATGTGCCGCCCGGCCTCGCGATCGAGCCGCAGCGCGAGGCGGGTGGCGCGGGGGGGGAGGAGATCGAGATGCTGGCGCAGGCCGCGCCAGAGATCCATCAGCCGGGCGTCGGTGATGTGGCAGTCGCCGAGCTGGAAGACGGCGTCGGGGTGATCGTGGGGATGCAGGCCCACCACGAGGCCGCCTTTGCGGTGCACCGCGAGCGTGATCTTCGACCGGTAGCGCCACTCCTCGACCGCTTCCACGATCTCGGGGTCCGGCAGGTCGAGCTTGCCGATCCGGCGCAGCGCGTCGCCCACGATCGCGCGCTTGGCGGCGAGCTGGGCGTCGTAGGCGAGGTGCTGCAGCTGGCAGCCGCCGCAGTGGTCGCGGACGTAGTGCCCGCAGGCGGGCGTCACCCGTGTCCCCGCGGGCTCCACGATCTCGCCGGCCACCGCCCGGGCGAAGCTCTTGTGCAGCCGCACGTCCTTCAGCGCCACCCGTTCGCCCGGCGCGGTACGCGGGACGAACACCGCCCGGCCGTCCGCGAGCCGCCCCACGCCGTCTCCGCCCGCCGCGACCGCGGTCACCGTGATCACTTCGTTCATTCGCGGAGCGACTCCCGCCGGCCCGTGATTTCCCACGGCGAGACTCCGTGGCCCGCGCCGTTCGCGGCGCGGGGAGTGGCCGCCGCGCGCTCCTCGTCGGTCAGCAGCGCCGCCGCGACGGCCAGCGCGCGCACCCGGGCCTCGGTGGGCTGGGCGGCGAGCAGCTCGGGACCCAGCCGCTCGAGGTAGGTGATGTCCAGTTCGCCCCGCCGGAACGACGGCTCGTCGAGCACGCGGAGGTGGAAGGCCTGGGAGGTGGGGAGTCCCACCACCACCAGCTCGCGCAGGGCGCGCCGCATCCGCGCCAGCGCCGCGTCCCGGGTTTCGCCCCACACGATGAGCTTCGCGAGCAGGGGATCGTAGAAGAGGGTGACCTCGTTCCCCGCCTCCACGCCGCCGTCCCAGCGGACTCCGGGCCCCGCCGGCACCCGCAGGTACTCCACCACGCCGGTCTGCGGCAGGAAATCGTTGAAGGGATCTTCCGCCGTGATCCGGCACTCGATGGCGTGGCCCCGCGGATTCAGGAGGCCCGCCGCGACCCGCATCGGTTTCCCGGTCGCGATGGAGAGCTGTTCCCGCACCAGGTCCACCCCGTACACCAGCTCGGTGACGGGGTGCTCCACCTGAATCCGGGTGTTCATCTCCAGGAAGTAGTACTCGCCCGACGGCGCGAGCAGGAACTCGATCGTGCCCGCGCCGCGATACCCGACCGCGCCGGCCGCGGCGGTGGCCGCCTCCCCCATCCGCCGCCGCAGCGCGGGCGAGACGGCGGGCGAGGGCGATTCCTCGATCAGCTTCTGGTGGCGGCGCTGGACCGAGCACTCCCGCTCTCCCAGCGCCACCACCCGGCCGTGCGCGTCGGCGAGCACCTGGATCTCGATGTGCCGCGGCCGCTCGAGGTAGCGCTCGAGGTACACCGCGCCGTCGCCGAAAGCCTTCTTCGCTTCACTCTTCGCCGCCAGAAACGCGGATTCGATCTCCCCGCCCGCGCGCACCAGGCGCATGCCCTTCCCGCCCCCGCCCGCCGCCGCTTTCAGGAGCACGGGGTAACCGAGCCGGTCGGCCTCCTTGCGGGCCGTCTTCGCGTCGGCGAGGGGAGCCACGAGGCCGGGCACCACCGGCACTCCGGCGGCCTGCATCCGGCGCCGCGCTTCGGTCTTGTCGCCCATGGCGCGGATCGCGGCGGGCGGAGGTCCGATGAACACCAGCCCCGCGTGCTCCACCGCTTCCGCGAAGGGCGCGCGCTCGGAGAGGAATCCGTAGCCGGGATGCACCGCCTGGCACCCCGCGGCGAGCGCCGCGGCGACGACCTTCTCGATGTCGAGGTAGGACTCGGGCGCCGGCGCCGGGCCGAGGAGCACCGCGGCGTCGGCGGCGCGCACGTGGGGCGCGAGCCGGTCGGCCTCGGAGTAGACGGCCACCGCCTCGATCCCCTCCTCGCGACAGGCGCGGATGATGCGGAGTGCGATCTCGCCGCGGTTGGCGACGAGGACGCGGCGAAAGGCAGCCATCAGCGGTCAGCCGCCGGTAGCGACGGGCGTCGCGATACTCCTGACGGCTGATGGCTGACGGCTGATGGCTCGCGGCTCACTTCCGGCACCCTGCCGCCGCGTTGAGCTGAAAGGTCCCGAGCGGCTCGCAGAGTGCCGGCGTGAGCGTCGCCGCGCGACGGTAGATCGCGAGCACCACGTCGCCCCAGGCCTGGTGCTCGTCCAGGGCCTGGCGCGCGGCCGCGAACACGAAGTCCCGCGGCGGCACCCGGTCCCCCTTTTCCTCCGGCCCCGCCACCCACACCAGCGGCTGAGTATTCCAGTGCAGCCGCGCGGCCGGCAGCGGCGGCCGCTCGAACCCGGTGCTGGCGCACACCGGCCGCCGCCCCGCCAGCGCCCGCACCCAGGTCACGTCGTCCGGCGAGGGAGCGCGCGGGAGCTTGAGCTCGGCGGACACCCGGGCCCGGAACATCGAGTCCGAGCGCCACAGCGCGAGCGGGAGAATCAGGACGTCGGGCCGGAGCCCGCGCGTGAATCGCATGTACCACGCGGAGTAGGAATCCGCGTCGTCGGCGGTGAGCAGGACGCCCTGCCCCGGACAGGCGCGCAGGAGGTTCTCCCCCAGCTCCTGCAGCGCGGGCGCGAGCCGGAAATCCTCGGGGAGCGTCCCCCAGGCGCGCGCCGCCGCTTCGATCCCGGACAGCTCCCAGGCGAGGAACGCCTTGTCGCCCCAGGCGAACACCCGGTACGCGGCCGCGGAATCTCCGGTGGCGGTGCCGGCGGTGAGCATGGCCGCCCGTCCGAACGCCGTCTCCGCGCTGTCCAGCAGCGCCGCCGCGCGCGCCGTGTCCGCCGCGGGATGCCGCAGGTGATAGCCCGAGGAGAGCCGCACGTAGCCCCGGCCCAGGGCCCACCAGGCCGCGCCGTCGTTCGAGTCCTTGGCGACGCGGGCCCGGAGGTCGGCGAGGGAATCCACCGCCGGGGGCGGCGACGGCGCCTGCACCGCCGGCGCTCCCTGCAGCAGGGCCAGGGCGGCGAGCGCGCTAGAGAGGAATGTTGCCATGCTTCTTCGGCGGATTCTTGTCGCGCTTGGTGGCGAGCGCGGTGAGGGCGTCGATCAGCCGGGGACGGGTGTCGCGGGGGTCGATCACGTCGTCCAGGTACCCGCGGGACGCGGCGAGGTACGGGTGGGCGAACTTGTCCCGGTATTCGTTGGCGCGCTCCTCGGTCGCTTCATCCTTGTAGAGAATCTCCACCGCCCCCTTCGGCCCCATCACGGCGATCTCCGCGCCCGGCCACGCCACGTTGTAGTCGCCGCGCACGTGCTTGGAGTTCATCACGTCGTACGCGCCGCCGTAGGCTTTGCGGGTAATCACCGTGAGCTTGGGGACCGTCGCTTCGCAGTAGGCGTACAGGAGCTTGGCGCCGTGCTTGATGATGCCCCCGTGCTCCTGCGCCACGCCGGGGAGGAATCCCGGCACGTCCTCGAAGGTGACGAGGGGGATGTTGAACGCGTCGCAGAACCGGATGAACCGCGCGCCTTTCATGGACGCGCTGATGTCCAGCACCCCGGCCAGCACCGCGGGCTGGTTCGCCACCAGGCCCACCGGCCGGCCGCCGAGCCGCGCGAACCCCACCAGCAGGTTGCCGGCGTAATCCCGGTGCACCTCGAAGAAGTCGCCGCCGTCCACCACCCGCCGGATCACGTCGTGCATGTCGTAGGGCTTGGAGGGCTCGTCGGGGACCACGTCCAGGAGCTCCTCGTCCCGGCGGTCCGCGGGGTCGGCCGCCGCGAGCGCGGGCGCCGGGTCGAGGTTGTTGGACGGCAGAAAGGTGAGCAGCCGCCGGATGCCGGCGAGGCATTCGAGCTCGGAGTCGTGGACGAAGTGCGCGACGCCCGAGGTCCCGCCGTGCACGTCGGCGCCGCCCAGATGCTCGAAGTCCACGTCCTCGTGGGTGACGGTCTTCACCACGTTGGGGCCGGTGACGAACATGTACGACACCCCCCGCACCATGAACACGAAGTCGGTGATGGCGGGGCTGTAGACCGCGCCGCCGGCGCAGGGGCCGAGGATGGCGCTGATCTGGGGGACCACCCCGGACGCCAGCGTGTTGCGGAGGAAGATCTCGGCGTAGCCGCCGAGGGAGGCCACGCCTTCCTGGATCCGCGCGCCCCCGGAATCGTTGAGGCCGACCACCGGAGCGCCGTTCCGCACCGCGAGGTCCATTACCTTGCAGATCTTCTCGGCGTGCGCTTCGGAGAGCGACCCGCCGAAGACCGTGAAGTCCTGCGAGAACACGTAGACCAGTCGGCCGTCCACGCGCCCGTAGCCGGTGACCACGCCGTCGCCCAGCACTTTCTGATCGGCGAGCCCGAAGTCGGTGGCCCGGTGGGTGACGAAACGGTCCAACTCCACGAAGCTCCCGGGGTCGAGCAGCACGTCCAGCCGTTCCCGCGCCGTCATCTTCCCCTTCTGGTGCTGGGCCGCGATCCGGTCGGCGCCGCCGCCCTGCTCCGATTCGGCGCGCTTCTGCTGCAACTCCTCCAGCTTTTCGCGCATGGACATAGAGAAAACTTAGACGGGTGGACGGGTGGACCGATAGGCGGGGAGATGGATGGACGGGTTGGCGAGGAGCGGTGAGCAGCAAGAAGGGGCCAGGGCTCGACCCCTGACCCCTCCCGCCTTCGCACCGCCATCCCGCTATCCGTCTAGAGCCGTTTCCTCCGGGCTTGGCGCCGGCGGCGCGGCCGGCGGGATGATATCGTCGGCCGGGAAGCTCGTCGCCGCGAGCACGATCCGGTGATGGATCGGGTCCACCTCGAGCACCTTCAGCTCGATGGCCTGGCCCTCCTTCACCGCGTCGCCGGGGTTCTGAATGTCCGGGATGCCGAGTTGGGACATGGGGACGAACCCCTCGATGTCGTTGCCCAGGTCCACCACCACGCCCTTGTCCATCAGCCGCAGGGTGCGGCCGCGGAGCTCGGTGCCCACCGGATAGGTCTCGCCGATCTTGAGCCACGGATCCTCCTGCGCCTGCTTCAGGCCCAGCGAGATCCGCTTGTTCTCGGCGTCCACGTTCAGGATCAGCACGTCCACCTCGTCGCCCTTCTTCACCACTTCCGACGGATGCTGCACCCGCTTGGTCCACGACATGTCCGAGATGTGAATCAGGCCGTCGATTCCCGGCTCGATCTCCACGAAAGCGCCGAAGGAGGTCAGGTTGCGCACCTTGCCCCGGATCCTCGTGCCCACCGGATACTTCTGCGGCAGCGCCATCCACGGATCCTGCTCGGTCTGCTTCATGCCGAGCGAGACTTTTTCTTCGTTCTCGTCCACCTTGAGCACCACCGCTTCGATGGACTCGCCGATGGAGACGATCTTCGACGGATGCCGCACGTTGCGGGTCCAGCTCATCTCCGAGATGTGGACCAGCCCTTCGATCCCCGGCTCGAGCTCGACGAAGGCGCCGTAGTTGGTGATGGAGACCACCTTGCCCTGCACCCGGGTGCCGACCGGGTACTTCGCCGCCACGTTCTGCCAGGGGTAGGTCTGGAGCTGCTTCAGGCCCAGCGAGATCCGCTCCCGCTCCCAGTCGATGTCCAGGACCTTCACTTCCACTTCCTGGCCGATCTGCACCAGCTCCGACGGATGCGACACCCGCCCGTAGCTCATGTCCGTGATGTGGAGCAGTCCGTCCACGCCGCCCAGGTCGATGAAGGCGCCGAAGTCGGTGATGTTCTTCACCACGCCCTTGCGCACCTGGCCGACCTGCAGCTCCTTCATCAGCACGTCGCGCTTGGTTTTGCGCTCGGCCTCGAGGAGGACGCGGCGGGACACGACGATGTTGCGGCGCCGCTTGTTCAACTTGATGATCTTGAACTCGAAGCTCTGGCCCAGGAGATCGTCGATGTTGGGCACCCGCCGGAGCGCGATCTGGCTGCCGGGCAGGAACGCGTCCACGCCCATCAGGTCCACCACCACGCCGCCCTTGATCTTCTTCACCAGGGTGCCCTGCACCGCCTGGTCGCTCTCGAAGGCCTGGCGGATCTTTTCCCAGACCCGCATGAAGTCGGCTTTCTTCTTCGAAAGCACGACCGCGCCTTCCTGATCCTCGAGGTGCTCGAGGAAGACTTCCACCTCGTCGCCTTCCTTGAGGCTCCGGGGATCCTTGAACTCGTCGATCGGCACCGCGCCTTCCGACTTGAAGCCGACGTCGAGAATGACGGCGGCGTCGGTGACGCGCAGCACCTTGGATTTGACGATTTCACCCTCTTCGATGTTGGAGAGGGTGCCCTCGTACAGCTCCGTCATCTTCGCGATTTCATCCGACGAGTATTCCTCGTCGAGACCCTGGCGGACGCGGAGGTGGGAGGGCTGCTTGGTGGGACGCTCGGGTGCGGACTCTTCGAGATCCTGCGGTTCTGCCAGCATTCGGTGATCCGGTTCGGTTATGGGTTTGAGCATGTGGATTCCGGGTCGACCACCCCGGTCCGGGAACGGCGCGAAACCTACCCAGGCAGCCGGGCGCGCGCCAGCGCCACGATCCGGTTCACCTGCTCCTCCAGGGAAAGGGCGGTCGAGTCGAGCAGGACCGCGTCGGACGCGGGTTTGAGCGGCGCCACCGCCCGCGACGAATCGGCCGCGTCCCGGGCCGCGAGCGCGCGGGTCTCGCCCGCGACCCGCGCCGCCTCGAGACCCTCGCCGCGCTGGAGAATCCGGCGCCGGGCGCGCTCCTCGGCGCTGGCGGTGAGAAAGATCTTGAGCGGCGCGTCGGGGAAGACCACGCTCCCGATGTCCCGCCCGTCCACCACCACGCCGCCCGGATGGGCGGCCGCGGCGGCGCGCTGCTGTCCGTTGACCCAGGCCCGCACCCCGGAAAGCGCCGCCACCGCGGACACCGCGCGCGTCACCCGCTCCGAGCGGATCGCCTCCTCCACGTCCACGCCGCCCACCTCGACCCGGAATTCGTCGCCCCCGACCACTAGCCGCACCGGAAGCCGGTCGGCGAGCGCCACGATTTTCTGGGCGCTCCACTCTTCCTTCGTCCCGCGGTCCCCGCCCCCGGCATCGAGCGCCGCCAGCGTCAGCGCCCGGTACAGCGCGCCCGAGTCCAGGTGCGCCCAGCCCAGGCGCCGCGCGACGAGCTTGGCGGTGGACGACTTGCCGGAGGCGGCGGGCCCGTCGATCGCGATCACGCGGATCGTCACGTCCGCCTGCCCCGCCCCGGCTCCCCGACCCGCCGCAGATCCCGGAAGAAGTCCGGGTAGCTGATGGCCACCGACTTGCGCTCCGAGAGCGCGACGGCCGCGCCGGGAACCGTCCCCAGCACGCCGAAGGCCATCGCCAGACGGTGATCGCGCGCGGTCTCCACCCGGCCCCGCGGCGGCTTTTCCCCGCCGACGACGAACAGATCGTTCCCCCGCGCCTCGGCCTTCGCCCCCACGGCCCGGAGATTCGCCGCGATCAGCTCCAGGCGGTTGCTTTCCTTCACGCGCAGCTCCCCCACCTCCCGGAACACGGTGTCGCCGCGCGCCCGGCTCGCGAGCACCGCGAGAATCGGGACCTCGTCCACCAGCCCCGGGACTTCGGCGGCCGTGACTTCGGTGCCGCGCAGCTCGGCCGGACGGGCCACGAGGTCGGCCACCGCCTCGCCGCCCTCGTCCCGAAGATTGAGACGTTCGACGGTCGCGCCCATCCGCTCGAGCACCACCAGAAACCCGGTGCGGGTCGGATTCACGCCCACGTTCTCGATCATCAGCTCGCCGCCTTCGGCCAGCACCGCCGCCGCGACGAGGAAGGCGGCGGAGGAGGGATCGCCGGGCACGGTGTGATCGAACGCCGGCACGCGGCCCCCCTTGCTCACCGCCGAGGGCTGATAGCTGATGGCGCCTTCCTTCAAGTGCAGATCGAGACCCAGGTGGACGAAGAGCCGTTCAGTGTGGTCCCGGCTCTGGTACGGTTCCCGCACCGTGACCGGGACTTCCCCCGCGAGGGCCGCGAAGAGAATCGCGCTCTTCACCTGGGCGCTCGCGACGGGCGACCGGTATTCCAGCGGTTGGAGGTGCCCGCCCCGGATGGCGATGGGCAGGGTGCCGTTCTCCCCTTCCTCTATATGCGCGCCCATGGCCCGGAGCGGCGTGGTCACCCGCCGCATCGGCCGCCGGCGCAACGAGGCGTCACCGGTGAGCCGCGCCGGAAAGCGTTGGGCCGCGAGGAGCCCCAGGAGCAGCCGCGAGGTGGTGCCCGAATTCCCGCAATCGAGCCGCGCGCGCGGCCCCTGGAAGCGCGCGCCCTTGATCGCGACCTCGCGCTCCCGGATCGCGCCGATGCTCACGCCCAGCTGGCGGAGCACGCGCGCCGTGCTCTTCACGTCTTCGCCGGTGAGGAGCCCCGAAACGCGGCTGGTCCCGCGGCCCAGCGCCGCGAGGAAGAGCGAGCGGTGCGACATGCTCTTGTCCCCCGGCGGCCGCGCCACTCCCCGCACTCTCACGCGTCGATCCCGCGGCGCCACTCCGCCGCCTGGCCGAGCCAGCGCTCCACCGCCGCGCCGTCCCCGGCGCGAAGCGCGGCTTCGAGCGCCTCGAGCGGACCTCCGAGCGATTGGAGGGCGGTGAGGAGGTGGTCCCGATTCTGGAGCAGGATCTCGGTCCAGAGCTTGGGCGCGCTCGCCGCGAGCCGGGTGGTGTCCCGCGCCCCGGGGCCCACCCGCGCGCCCCGCGGCACCGCGGTGGCGAGCACGTTCGCGAGGAGCGACGCCACCGCCTGCGGCAGGTGGCTCGTGACCGCGAGCTCGGCGTCGTGACGAGCGGCGTCGGTGACGACGGCCTGCGCCTCGAGCACCGCTTCCCAGAAGTGGACGATCTCCCGGGCCGCATCGTCGCCGCCCGGAAGCGGCGTCACGTACACGAGCGCGTTCCGGAAGAGGTCCGCCTGCGACGCGCCGAAGCCGGAACGATGCGACCCCGCGAGGGGGTGGCTCCCCGCGAAGCGCGCGCGCAATCCCAGCGCCTCGGCGCGCGCCACGATGGGGCGCTTCACCGATCCGGTATCGGTGGCGAGCGCGCCCGCGGGCTGTTGCGGAGCGAGCTCGTCCAGCAGGGTGAGATTCGCCGCCGGGGGCGCGGCGAGAACGAGGAGTTGCGCCGCGCGCGCCACGTCGCGGGCCTTGGGCGGCGCGTCGTCGACGGCCCCGTCGGCGGCGGCGCGCGCCCGCTCCGCGGGCTCGGGCGACCAGCCCAGCACCCGCTTGACGCCGGCCCGCTTCGCCTGGCGGGCGAGCGAGCCCCCGATCACTCCCAACCCGATGACGCCCAGGACCTCCGGCCGCATGGCGGAATCTAGCCCGGGGTCGCCAAAGCGCGACGGGGCGGCCCGTTCCCGGACCGCCCCGTTTCCCCCATGGACCCCTTCGTCGTGTCAGTGAGCCGGCGCGGGGGGCGCGGCCTTGGGCTCGGGCGCGGCGCGGCGAGCGCGGACCCGCGGTCGCGCGGGAACGCCGGCGTACTTGTTCACGACGACCGAGCCGTTGACGGCCTGCACGTGCACCCGCGCGGGCCCGCCCGCGCCCAGGGCCCCATTCAGCTGGCGTCCCACGAACTCACCGGTGACCGAGAGCGGGAAGTCGGTGCTGATCGACCCCGAGACGGTCTTGACCTCCAGCTTGGCGTTGACGCTCGCGGGCAAATCGACCTCGGCGTTGCCGTTCACGGTGACCACGTTCACTTCGCCGGAATCGAGCGCCGACATCCGCGCCTTCACGTTGCCGTTGACCGTCACGGCCTTCACCGGTCCCCGGCTGGTGGCGATGTCGGCGCCGCCGTTGACGCTTTTCATCGTTACCGGCGCGCCGACGCCGGTCACCTGCACCTCGCCGTTCACGGTGAGCAAGTCGAGAGGAACGTCGCTCGGCACGGTCACATGGAGATCGACCGCCACGTCGCTGTGATGCAGGGAATGCTGGTCATAATGCCCGCCCGCCCGGCAGTCGGATTCCGATCCGCTCCACAAGACGCAGATCGTCAGCCCTTCGGGACCCGGCGCTTCCACCACGCGGACCTCGCTCGGGTCGGATTGACCCCAGCTCTTCACGCCGGTCACCCGCACCTCGCGTCCCTGGGACCCGTCCACCGTGATGCCGCCGTTGGTGTTCCGGATGAACACGGTGTTGCCCGCGGGCGCGGCGCCGCTCCAGCGCATGGTGTCGCCGGTCTGCCGCGGGCCGTCCGACGAACCGATGTCCAGGTTCCCGGGGAGCTGTTCGGCGAGTCCGCGGAACCGCTCGCGCACCCGCGCGGTCCCGTGGCGCACGCCGCTGACGATCAGAATCCCGCCGCCGACGACGAGGATGAAGAGCCCCGTGCCGCGAATGATTTCACGGCGCCACCCGGCCCACAGTCGGCGGAGCGTGGACTCGGGGCGAGGCGAAAGTGGCGCGGTCATGACGATAATCTACGCGACAAACGGCGCCCCGGTTTCACGAACCGGAGCGCCGCTCGAGAGACGCGGGACGGTGGTTAGACCGCGGGCTTGCAGCGATCCGGCGATCGGGCGGCGGGCACCTCCACCGTCACCGGCGCCATCGTCCCGCCGTAGAACACCCGGCTGAAGTCGACCTTGGAATTCGGCGCCAGGGCGCGCAGGGACGTCCGGGGAGACGACCCCGTGCCGGCCTTTTCTGCGGCGGTGGCACCCTTCGGCGAAACCAGCAGGGCTGCGGAGCCCAGGAAAATGACGGCGCCGAGAATCACCCACGAACCACGCATGACGCTCCTCCCAACACCCCGTTCGGGGCAGCTCGGGACGGCGACTCCGCTCGGCGCGAGCGGTGAGAGGCCGGTCCCACTGCTCCTTGAGACGTATAGCGCCCCGAAAAGGTTGCATCGCGATCCCGGCGCGGGACCCCGCGCCGTGTCCGGAAGACGTCAAGGCGCCGTCTCGCTCAATGCCCGGAGGAGGATTCGAACCTCCACGGGAGTTGCCTCCCAAGGGATTTTAAGTCCCATGCGTCTACCGATTTCGCCACCCGGGCCGGAGTCAGCTCTTCGGCGGACTTAATCGCTCGGCGTCCCGCTGCTTGGCGAGCAGGCGCTCGGTGAAGTCCACGCGCTCCTCCAGCTCGGCGAGGCGGCGCTCGACATCTTCTCCGGCTCCGGCGCGACTTTGGGCGTCCTCGACGGCCGCGAGCCGCCGCTCCAGGTCGCCGGCATCCAGGAGCTCGCGGCCGAGTCGCCCCTTGAGACGCCCTTTGAGGCGCTCGCGGCCGCTGCCTCCGAAGGTCATCCTCACGATCCCGCTGACCAGTACGATGAACCCGACGCCCATCGCCCATTCCGGGATGCCGAACATGGAAGCCGCTCCTTGGCGAAATCGCCTGCTGGAACTTACTCCGGCCGCTCGAGTCTCGCCCCGCCGCTCGCCCGCACCGTCGTGATCCCGGGCTCCCGGCCGAACGCCCGCGCGAAGGCCCGGCCGACCGCCGCCGAGACGGCGGCGGCTTTCTTCCGATCCACGAGCACCAGGGCCGCTCCACCCCAGCCCGCGCCGGTGAGCCGCGCGCCGAGAGCGCCCGCCCGTCGGGCGGCGCGGACTACGAGGTCGAGCTCCGGCGCGCTGCATTCATAGAGCCGCCGGCAGGAGTCGTGAGAAGCGTACAACAGCCGCCCCGCGGCGCCGAGACGCCCCGCCGCGAACGCCTTCGCGGCCGCCCGGGTGCGCGCGGTCTCGTCCACCACGTGCAAGGCGCGCGAGCGGAGCGGATCGGGGAGGAGGCGGCGCAGCGCGCCGCGGCGGGACCGCGGCCAGGCGGCGAGGGATTCGAGCCCCGGCGCGCTCCGCTGGAGGATCGCCAGCGCCTCCTCGCACTCGGCCCGGCGGGTGTTGAACGCGCTGGCCTGCAGGTCGTGCCGCACGCCGGTGTCGACGAGGAGCACCGGCCGCGCGAACGGAATCTGGCGGGTTTGGAGCGTGGCGCACTCGAGGAGCAGGGCGTGCCCCGCCCGGGCCCGGGCCGCGATGGTTTGGTCCATCACGCCGCAGCGGACGCCGACGTAATCGTGCTCCGCCCGGTAGGCGACGGCGGCCAGGTCCGGTGCCGAAAGGCGCGCGCCCACCAGCGCGCTCACCGCCCGGGCGATGGCGACCGTGAGGGCGGCCGACGAGGATACGCCCGCCCCCACCGGCACGGTGCTCGCCACCGCCAGCCTGACCCCCCCTTCATTATTGAGGACGCCGAGGGCCTCGAGGTGCGCGAGCACCCCGGCCGCATAGGCGGCCCACCCCGGCGGGCGGGCCTCCCGCCAGCGAAACACCGCCGGCGCGTCATCCCGCGCCGAGACCAGCTCCAGCACGCCGGGCTCGCCCGGCGCCGCGGCGACGACGGTGCGCGCGGGGATCGCGAACGGAAGGACGGGCCCCCCGTTGTAGTCGGTGTGTTCGCCGATGAGGTTCACGCGACCCGGCGCCGACGCCACGACCACCGGCGCCCGCGGGAAGCGGCGATGAAAGAGCGCCAGCGCATCGGCGCGCGCTGAATTGACAAGCATTCCGGCCAATGCTACCGTATGCCGGCCGGTTTCACCATCTCCCTAAATTCCGCACTCCGGAGACACATCTATGCGGCGGTTGGCGTTGCTGTTGTTCGCCGGCGTCCCGTCCCTGGTGCAGGCGCAAGGGTTCAGCGTCTACGAGCACAACACCTGCGCCATGGCGCGCGGCGGCGCGGCGGTGGCGAGCCCCTGCGCGGACGGATCGGCGCTGTGGTTCAATCCCGCGGGCCTGGCGGGGCTTTCCGGCACGCACCTGAGCGCCGGCGGAACCCTGATTCACCCCTTCGGCAACTTCACCGACGACTACACCGCCACCCAGACCGACATGCCGGACCAGAACTACCTGGTCCCGAACCTGTTCATCACCCACGCGGTGACGTCGAAGTTCGGGGTCGGATTCGGCATCTTCGCGCCCTACGGACTCGGCACCAAGTGGCCCACGACTTTCCTCGGCCGCTTCGCGGGATACAACACCTCGATCAAGACCATCTACTTCCAGCCGACCATCGCCTATCAGATCACGCCCAAGCTCTCGGTGGGCGGGGCGCTCGCCTACGTGCACTCCTCGCTCGAGCTGCACCAGCGGGTGGACCTCTCGGCCCAGCCGCTCCCGCCGGCGCTGGACGGCGCGCTCGGTCTCCCGGTCGGCACCCTGTTCTCGGCGCTGGGCATCCAGACCGGCACCGATGCCGCGGACGCGGTGCTGACCGCGACCGGCAACACCATCACCGCTCACTTCGGCGTGCTCTACAAAGCGACCAGCGCGCTGACGCTGGGACTCCGCTACCTGATGGGGAGAACCATTTCCTATTCCGGGAGCGCCAACTTCACCGAGCTGCCGACCGGCGACACCCTCGCCGCGGGGGCCACCCCGCTGAACCCGTCCACTCCCCTGCCGGTGGATCTCCTCGTCGCCACGCAGTTCCTGCCCGACTCCGCCTTCGCGAACGGGACCGCCACCACGCACGTGCGGATGCCGGCGCAGGTGGTGCTCGGCGCCGCGTACACCGTGACCCCGAAGTGGTCGGTGATGTCGGACGTGCAGTACACCCGGTGGCGGGACTTCTCCACGCTCAACATCAACTTCGCGAACCCCGCGACGCCCGACCGCCACGTGATCGAGGGCTACAAGGACACCTGGGCCCTCCGCCTCGGCACCGAGTACCAGTGGCGCCCGAAAGTCACGGTCCGCGCCGGCTACCTGACGCACAGCGCCGCCGCCCCCGCGCAGACGGTGACTCCGCTGCTGCCGGAAGGACCGCGCAACGAGTTCACCATCGGCATCGGCACGCCGATCACGCCGGCGCTGCATCTGGATCTCGCGTATCAGTACATTCGCCAGCAGTCCCGCCGCGGCCGGGTGACCGAGCCGGCCTCCGGCCCGCCCACCACCGCGATGAACAGCGGACTCTACAACTTCAAGGCGCACCTGTTCGGTCTCGGTGTCGCTTACACCTTCTGACGGAAAGGCACACAGCGCTATGGTTCGCACGACCAAGGTGATCGTGGCGGCGCTCGGCCTTCTCGCCGCGGCCTCCTGCAACGACGACCGGCTCTTCCGGCCGGCCAACTCGACTCCGATCTCGCCGCTCTTCGAGCGCTACGTCTCGATGGGCAATTCGATCACCGCCGGCTTCCAGTCGGCCGGAATCAACGACAGCACCCAGCTCCAGTCCTATGCCGTGCTGCTGGCGGCGCAGATGGGCACGCCCTTCTTCCCGCCGCTCCTGAACCGTCCGGGGTGCCCGCCGCCGTTCACCAACGCGTTCCTGCAGCAGCGCGTCGGCGGCGGCACCGGCACCACCTGCTTCCTGCGCAAGATCCCGACGATCCCCCCGCCCTACGTCACCAACGTGGCGGTGCCGGGGGCCTACGTCTTCGATCCGCTCAGCAATTTCGCGGGGACCTCGCATCCGAACCAGCTCACCACGCTCTTCTTGGGCGGGCTTTCGCAGATCGAGGCGGCGCATCGGGTGGACCCGACCTTCGTGTCCTTCTGGCTCGGCAACAACGACGTGCTGGGCGCGGCTACCGACCTCGCCAACGCGGGCAACCCCGCGGAGGTGACGGACACCAGCGTGTTCAAGGCCACGCTGCACGCCGCCCTGGACTCGCTCGCCAATCCCAAGGAGGCGCCGAGCCTGAAGGGCGCGATCCTGATCGGCGCCGCGAACGTGACCGAGATTCCGTTCTTCAACACCGGCTCGACCTACTTCGGGATCAAGAACACCACCACCAATTTCCCGGCGACCTTCATCGTGCTGCCGAACTGCGCGCCGGCGTCGCTCGCCGGACAGGGGGACAGCACGCTGATCCCGTGGCCCCTCGGCGCGGCGCTCATCGGAGCCGCCGCCGCGGGAGCGACGGACACGCTCGATTGCTCGAGCGATCGATACGTCCAGCCGGCGGAGCTCGACAACCTGTTGGCGACGGTCAATTCCTACAACGCCGCCATCTCCGCCGAAGCCTCCGCCAGGGGATGGGCCTATCTCGACCCCAACCCGACCCTGGATTCGCTCCACGCCATCCCGACGCAGGTCGCGCCGTTCTTCGGAATCGGAAAGACCTGCGCCCAGGTACCGTTCGGACTGGCCTTCTCGTGTGACGCGGTGCATCCCAGCGCGGCGACCCACAAGCTGATCGCCAACAAGCTGATTCAGGCGATCAACGCGAAGTACGGAACGAGTCTCGCGGCGATTCCCTGACGCGAACCTCGACGCTCACCCGGGGTAACGAGAACGGCATCCGCCCACCGGCGGGTGCCGTTCTCGTCATGCGCCTCCTTACCGCCGTTCTCGCCGCGGGCCTCGCCGCCCATCCGCTCGCCGCCCAGGCGGTGGAGCGCACCGACACCCCGCGCCGCGGGCTGCTACGCCTCACCTTCGACCCCAGCGTCGTCGCCTGGGACGAGGTGTTCGGCCCGTCGGGACGGGTGTCGCTCGGCGCCCCACTCTCGGGAGACTCCGTGGGCCCGGCCCGGATCCCGGCGCTGGCCCAGCTGCAGCAGGACATCCGCACCGCGGGACGGGTCCCCGGGTTCGTCGCGGCGCTCGGCAAGTCCCTCCTCGCGGTCCGGAACGAACAGCGGATCCTGCCGGTGAACCTCCAGCTCGGGCTCAGCGACCGGCTCGCGCTCGGCGTGCTGGTGCCGTTCGTGCGGGTCCGCACCCGCGCCCACCTGGCGATCGACTCGACCAGCGGCTCGCTGGGCCTGAATCCGCGGCGGGCCGGAGTGGCCGGAGCGGATTCCGCGTACACCGATTTCTTCACCCGCTACGACGCCACCCTGGCTCAGTTCGACGCCAACATCGGCGCGGGAGGCTACGGATGCCCGCCGTCGCGCCAGTGCCAGGCCCAGCAGGTCCTCGACTCCGCGATCGCCATCCGGGACGCGCTCGACCGCTCCGCCAACGCGCCGTTCCTGCCGCGCGCGGGATCGGACGGGGGGCTCGGCATCGACACCACGCTCGCCCACCTGCAGGACGAGATCGCGACGACGTACAGCGTCGCCGGTCTGCCCGACACCTTCCTTCTGCCCGCGGGCCCGCTCACCGCGGATCAGTTCCAAACCGTGGTGAGTGATTCGGCCAACGGATTCGGCGTCGCGCCGCTCGACGACAATCCCCTCTACCGCGCGTACTACCTCGGCGACGTCGAGCTGTCGCTCAAGTACCGGGCCATCGTCCGGCCCTCCTACGCGCTCGCGGTGACCGGTCTGCTGCGGCTGCCCACCGGACATCTCGACAACCCGCGCATCCTCTTCGACGTCCCCACCGGGGATCATCAGACCGACATCGAGGGGCGGGTGATTCAGGAGTTGACCGTCGCGAAGTTCCTGTGGCTCAACCTGTCGCTCCGGGCGGCGCATCAATTCGCGGGATCGCGCGAGCGCCTCGTCGCCGCACCCACCGACTTTCTCGTCCTCCACCCGGCGTTCGAGACCCTGGCCTGGAAGCCGGGCGACTACGCCGCGATCGACTTCGCGCCGCTGGTCCGGCTCACGCCTTACTTCGCGGTGGGGATGACGACGGGGTACTTCGTGAAGCGCGAGGATCGCTACTCCTACCGCGATCCCGCGGACTCGGCCGCGGTCACGGCCACCGAGGGCGCGCCGGTCGCGGCCGGCGTGCTCGACGCCGGAACCGCGGCCCACTGGTGGCGGCTCGGCGCCGCGATCACCTATCTCGGGCCGAGTGGAATCGAGGGCGGATTCTCGATGGAGCGGACGGTCAGCGGCGCCGGCCGGCTGACCCCGGCCGCGATGGTGTGGCGGATCGTTTTTCGGACCAGTCGGCGGCTTTTTTGAGCAGCTCCTCCGCGTGGCGGAGGGCGGTATTCATGTCGGGGTCGCCGAGCATTCGGGCGATCTCGCGGCGCCGGGCCTCCCCAGTCACCACGGCGACATCGCTCGTCGCCACGCCGCCCTTGGCTCCCTTGGCCACCACCAGGTGGTGGTCGGCGTGCACCGCGATCTGGGGAAGGTGGGTGATCGCGAGCACCTGACGCCGCTCGCCCGCGCCGACCCGCGCCAGCGATTCACCCACCCGGTTCCCCACTTCGCCGCCAATCCCCTGATCCACTTCGTCGAACACCAGGCAGGGCACCGCGTCCTGCGCGGCGAGAACCACCTTCAGCGCCAGCATCAGGCGCGAGAGTTCGCCTCCCGAGGCGACGCGCGCGATGGGCCGGGCTTCGAGCCCCGCGTTGAGCTGGACCTCGAAAGCCACCGCCTCGGCGCCATTCGGGCCCGGCGCGGCGAGCGGCTCGAGCCGGATGGTGACGGTCCCCCCCGCGAGTCCGAGCTCCGGAAGAAGGTCGTTCACGCCCCTGGCGAGACGACTCGCGCCGGCGCGCCGTTTCGCCGAGAGGGCGGCCGAGGCGCGGCGGAGCTCCGCCGCGGCCGCCTCGCGGTCCGCGCCGATGGCGCGGAGGTCCACGTCCGCCGTGTCCAGGAGGTCCAGCTCGTGGGCCGAAGCATCCCGCGTGGCCAGCACGTCGGGGATCGAGGGTCCGTATTTCTGCTGCAGGCGGAAGAGCTGATCGCGCCGCTCCTCGAGCGCCTGCAGCCGGGCGGGGTCGGCGTCGATCGCGGCGGCGTAGTCGCGCGCGGCGGCCGAGAGCTCCTCCAGGTTCGCGAAAGCGCCGTCCAGGAGCGCGCGCCAGCGCTCTACGGACGGATCCACGCGCTCGAGCTGGGTAAGGAGTTTCGCCGCCCGGGCGAGTCCCGCGGTCGTCACCGTGCCGTCCAGCTCCCGGGCCAGGCGGCCCAGCTCGTCGGCGTGGGCGAGGCGCCTGGATTCCGTCGCGAGGGTCTCATCTTCTCCCACCACCGGCGCCACCCGGGTGATCTCCTGCACCACGTGGCGCAGGTAGTCCGCTTTGCGGCGGACTTCGTCCTGCTTCCCCCGCAACTCGGCCTCGCGAACCTCGAGGTCCCGAAAGCGGGCGTGCGCGTCCCGCGCCGCGACCCGCTCCACCGTCGCGTCGGCGAAGGCATCGAGGATGTCCCGCTGGGCGTCGGGACGCAGCAGCGACTGGGTCTCGTGCTGGCCGTGCAGGTCCACGAGCAGGGCGCCGAGCTGAGCCAGCGCGCCGATCGCGGTGGGGCTTCCGTTCACCCAGGCGCGCGAGCGGCCCTCGGCCAGCACTTCGCGCTTGATGACGAGGAGGCCGTCGGACAGATCGATGCCCAGCGCGGCGGCGGCGGGACGGAACGCGGGAAGGCCGGAAACGTCGAAGGCGCCTTCGACCACCGCCTTGGCCGCGCCGGGCCGGACGATTTCTCCGGACGCGCGCTCGCCCAGAAGGAGCGCGATCGCGTCCACCAGCATTGATTTGCCGGCGCCGGTCTCGCCGGTGAGGACGTTCAGGCCGGGCTCGAGCGGGAGGGTGACGTCGGCGATGACGGCGAGGTCGCGAACCCGGAGCTCGGTGAGCACCCTAGCGGCGCTCCCGGTCGGAGAGGTCGCCCCACTGCAGCTTCTTCCGCATCCGGGCGAAGAAGCCCTCCGGCCCGAGCCGGATCAGGAGCACCGGCCGCTCCGCGCGCCGCACCACCAGCCGCTCGCCGGGCTGCACCGTGCTCCCCACCTGCCCGTCGAACGACACCAGCACTTCCTCGGTCCAGGGCGGAATGGGATCGATGGTCACCGCCGCCTGCGACGGAATGACGAGGGGCCGCACCGCGAGGGTGTGCGGCGCGACCGCCGTCACCACGATGGCGTCCACGCCGGGTACCACGATCGGTCCGCCGGCGGACAGCGAGTAGGCGGTGGATCCAGTCGGCGTCGCGACGATGATGCCGTCGGCGCTGTACTGACCCACCTCATCGCCATCCACCGAGACCCGCACCCGCACCACGCGGGCCACGCCGCCCTTGTGCACCACGACGTCGTTCAAGGCGATCGGCTGATCGGTGCGGCGCTCGCCCTGCTTGGTCTCGATGCTGGAGCGCAGCGCGAGCCGCGACTCGGTGGCGTAGGCGCGCCGCACGATCGCGTCCAGGGCCCAATCCAGCGTCTGGGTGGACGCGCTGGTGAGAAACCCCACCCGGCCGAGATTGACGCCCAGAATCGGGGTGTTGGCGCCGTTCAGGGCGCGGGCGCCGCGCAGGAGGGTGCCGTCGCCGCCCAGGGTGAGCAGGCAGTCGAGCGCGACCTCCGGTCCCATCACCGCCGGCTTGGGATCGGGCCAGAGCGGAAGCAGCGATGCTTCGGCGAAGGGCGTGAAGCCCAGGCGGGGGCCGGCCTTCGCCAGACCGGCGAGAATGGTCCCGAGGTCGCGGTAGCTGGGGTTCCCGACGACCCCGACGTTCATCGCGGGGTGAGCGATTCCTCGGCCGCGAGCGCGCGGACCCGCTCGGCGATCCCGGCCGCGGAGAGTCCCACCAGCTCGAGCTGCCGGGCGCGCGGCGCGTGCTCGTAGGTGCGGTCGGGGACGCCGAGCGCCACCACCCGGACCTCGGGCGCCGCGAGCTCCACCGTGGCCGCGAGACTGGCGCCGAATCCGTTGACGACCACGCCGTCCTCGATCGTCACCAGCAGGCGGTGCTCCCGCATCAGGGCTTCGAGCAGCGGGCGGTCGTAGGGCTTGAGGAAGCGGCAGTTGACGACCGTGGGATCGAATCCCTCAGCCGCGAGCGCCTCCGCGGCCGCGAGGGCCGGGCCGCACATCACGCCCACGGCGAGGAGCGCGCAGTCCTTCCCCTTGCGCAGCACCTCCCAGGAGCCGTAGGGGACGGGCGGCACCTCGGCGGCGGGCGGCGCTTCGCCCGGCGCCTTGTCCCGCGGGTAGCGGAGCGAGAAGGGGCCGTCGTGCGCGAGCGCGCAGCGGAGCAGCCCGATCAGCTCGGCGCCATCCCGGGGCGCGGTGACGGTCAGGTTCGGCACCGCGAGCAGGTACGCGATGTCGTACAGGCCCATGTGGGTCTGGCCGTCTTCGCCCACCATTCCCGCGCGGTCCATGCAGAAGATGACCGGCAGGCGCTGGATGGCGACGTCGTGGATGATGCTGTCGTACGCGCGCTGGAGAAAAGTCGAGTAGATCGCCACCACGGGACGGATCCCCTGGGTCGCGAGCCCGGCGGCGAAGGTGGTGGCGTGCGCCTCCGCGATACCCACGTCGAAGAAGCGCTCCGGCCACTTCTTCTGGAAGATGTTGGTCCCCGTCCCCGACGGCATCGCCGCGGTGATCGCCACCAGGTCCGGGTACTCCCCCGCCAGCTGGGCCAGCGCCTCTCCGAACACCCTGGTCCACTGCGGCGGACCGCCGGCGGCGGGCTTGAGCTTGCCGGTCACCGGGTCATACGGCGCGCGGGCGTGATATTTCTCGAGGTCGGGCTCCGGAAGCGGGAATCCCTTGCCCTTCTCGGTGATCACGTGCACCACCCGCGGGCCCTTGAGCTTCTTCACGGTCTCGAAGGTCTGCACCATCTGCTCGATGTTGTGCCCGTCGATCGGCCCGAAGTAACGGAAGCCGAGCTCCTCGAACAGCATTCCCGGCGACCACAGGTTCTTGATGCTCTCTTCGACGGTCTTGGCGAAATCCACGAGCTTGGCGCCGCCGACCAGGTGCGAGGCCTTCTCGATCATCCCCTTGATCCGCTCGCGCATCGCCTGGGTAAGCGGGTTCGCGATGATCGAGCCCAAGTACCGGTTGATGGCGCCGACGTTGGGCGCGATGGACATCCCGTTGTCGTTCAGCACCATGATCACGTCGCGGCCCGAGTGGCCGGCGTTGTTCATCGCCTCGTAGGGCAGTCCGCAGGTGAGCGCGCCGTCCCCCACGATCGCGACCACCTTGTCGTCCTGGCCCTTCATGTCGCGCGCCGTGGCCATGCCGAAGGCGGCCGAGAGCGCGGTGCCGGCGTGGCCCGCGCCGAACTGGTCGTGCGGGCTCT
>DASSQQ010000111.1:0-24683 GCA_035702425.1 Gemmatimonadales bacterium | reverse complement strand
GCCGACGAGATCCTCAGCAAGAATCCGCGAGGAGACCCGAGAGCGCCGCGCGATCACCGGCATCGAGTTGCAGGGTGTCGGCGACGAAGCCGTCGTCGGTGGCGCCCGCGGCGCCGAGAAGCGCGAGCCTCGGCCAGGCCTCGCTCGACGCCGCCGGGACCGGAAGTTGTCGCACCACCCGCGCGTTGAAACGCCGGAATCCGCCGCGCGCCGGGTCCGCCGCGAGGCGCGCCAGCGCGCTGAGCCAGCGCGACGATAGCCAGGCGGCGAGCGCGTTGGCGTCGTCCGCACCACGGGTGCCGATGCCGTAGACGGTATTCAGGGGCACGACGCCCCGCGGCGGAATCACGGGGCGCAATCGACGCGCGAGGTCGGGCCACACGACGAGATGCGGCGAGCGTGCCAGCGCGGTTCGGAACACCTGCCACGGCGGGCCGTCGCGGTAGTCGGCGCGGCGGGTGAGGCGCGCAAAGTGCGGGCGCAGAATGGCCTCGAGCGCCGCCGGCAGCGCGGCGAGCGGCCGTCCGTCGGCGTCGTGAGTCCAGAGGAGGAAGACGCGGGGCTCGGCGGAGGCGCCGCGGACATCCCTCCCGCGGAGCGCGGGACGAGTGAAGGCGCCGGGCCGGTCCACGAGAAACACCTCGTCCGCGCCCGTCTTCACGCCGAGCTGGGGCGCCCAGCGCTCGCCGACGCTCGGGAAGCTCGCGGCGAGGCGGCGCGCGACCCGGGCCGCGTTGCCGTCGAGAATCCAGGGTCCGCCGCCCTCGAGCTCGGCCTGGGGCACCGACGGGGAGCGGGACCGCGGGCCCAGGCGCGTCGCCGTCACCCCCGCGGCCACGGGCTCGGCGCGCACCGCGACCAGCGCCATCGGGTAGACTGCCGCGCCGAAGCCGCCCGAATCCGCGACGGGCGCCGCCCGCTCGATGCGGGTGGTGGCGCCCAGCCGCGCGCGCAGCGGGAGCGCGTACCCCGAGGTGGCGAGCTTCTGCGGCACCAGCAGGGCCGCCACCCCGCCCGGCGCCGCGAGCTCGAGCGCGCGGTCCACGAATCCCACCGCGAGATCGGGCAGGTGCGCGAAGGTCCCCGCCGCCCGAAACGAGGGGTAGCGGAGCGACAGGGCTTCCCGCACCCGGGCGGGGAGCCGCTCCCCGCGCACCCACGGCGGGTTGCCGAGCACGATGTCGAACCCGCCGCGGCGCAGCACGTCGGGGAAGTGCGACTCGAAGGCGAAGAAGGGCGCGCCGCCGTCGCGCGCGCTCCGGCGCGCCGCGATCCGCAGCTCGCGCCGCGCGTCTCGGAGCCGCGCCAGCCGCTCGCGGTCGGCGGCATCGAGTCCCCGGCGTTTCCCGAAGAGATCGCGTTCCCGCCCACCCGCGATCAGCTCGGCGATTCTCCCGTCCACGGCGCGGAGCCCCGCGTGGAAGAGGCGCCGTGCCAGCGCGCCCTCCGCGCGCTCGAGCTCCGCGGCGGAGCGCCGCTTGTCTTCGCCGGAGCGCCCGAAGTGGGCGTCGCGGGCCGCGCTCACGCGCCGCACCTCCTCGAGCGATCCCCGGATCGCGGCCCCGCCCGCGAGGGACGCCGCGAGCGCGAGCGGGTCCAGGAGCGCGTCGCCCTGGCGAATCTGGCCGTCCAGGTTGGGGAGCGGCGCGACCGCCCGCAGGTCGGACGCCGTCTCGCTCGAGACGATGGCGAGCCAGAGCCGGAGCTCGGTGAGGCGCACCGCCGTGAGACTCAGGTCCACGCCGAAGAGGGAGTGGGCCAGAATGTCCCGGCGCAGCGCCGCGCCCTCCGCCGCTCCGGCGGCGGCGCGGAGCTCGGTGAGCGCTTCCAGGGCGCCCAGGATGAACGCGCCGGACCCGACGGCCGGGTCGAGCACGGTGAGGCGGGCGAGGTCGGGGGGCGCGGCGGGCGGCGTGCCCTGGTGCACCCAGCGCTCGGCGGCGAGGGGACTCACCCCGAAGCGCGCCGGGAGCGCGGACTCGAGCGCGGCCCGCACCATCTCCCGCACCAGACCGGCGGGCGTGTAGTAGGTGCCGCTGGCGCGCCGCTCGCCCTCGTCCATCACGCCCTCGAACACGCGGCCCAGCATGTCCGGGGCGACGAGGTCCCTGGTGTCGTCTTCCCGGGCCGAGAAGTGGAAGCGCTCGAACAGATCGTCGAAGGCGCCGCGCCAGTCGGCGTTACTCCACGCGGCCGGCCCCCAGCGCCGCTCCAGGGCGGTGGGCTCGAAGAGCCCGCCGTTCAGGAACGGGAGCGAGCCGAGGAGTCGCGCCGCGCGCGCGCGGGCGGCCTCGGGCCGGTTGAGCGCGCCGAAGCAGAGCGGGAGCAGGACGTGATGGTGGAAGCTCTTGCGGCCGGAGAGCGCCCCCTCGAAGCGGTGAATCAGGTAGCGGGGATCGCCGTCGAGCCATCCTCGCGCCTGCACGAAATAGAGGAAGAGCACGCGGGTGAGCGCGGTGAGGGCGAGGGTGCGGCGATCGGCGCGGCTTCGCGGGGTCTCGAGGCGGTCGGTGAGGCGTTCGAGGCCGGCGCGAAAGGCGCGAAAGAACCGGGGGGTGACGCTTTCCGTCGCCAGGGCTTGCGCCACGCGCAGGTGAAGCGCGAGCGCCGATTCATCGGGGGCGGGCACGCAGCGTTCCAGGATCGCGATCGCCGGCGCGGGCGCGCCGGTTTGGGGGATCGCCGCGAGCCTCGCGCCGGTCCCGCCGCCGGTCTTCTTGTGCCAGGCCGCGAGGACCAGCCGCCGCGGCGCGCCGCCCCACCCGCACGCGAGCCCGCGTTCCGCGCCGGCGGCCAGGCGGAACGCCGCGGCCCGGGCGGCGGCTTCCGGGTCCGGGCTCGCCAGCGCGAAGACGCGGTACGCCTGATGCCGCGCCACCAGCGCGGCGGACTCGACCCCCGCGGCCGCTGCCCGCTCCGGTGAAAGCCAGGGCCCGGGTGGCACGGCTTCCCACGCCGCTTGAAAACCGAGCGCGCGAAACAGGTCGCGGAGATCAGAGATCTGCTCGGTGCGGGCGAGAAGCGCGCGCAACACCACGGGCCCCGGGGTCGTGACCCGGCCAAAGTGGGGCCCCCCGCCCCGGAATCAGGTACCGTTCGAGTGCGAACCGGCGCCGAAGCGCGCAACGTTGTCATCCCCCAACGCATCTCAAGAGGCAATGCGGCTCCGCACCGTTCTCTTCAACGTCCATCTCTGCGTGGGCCTCACCGCCGCGCTCTTCGTCCTGATCCTCGGGATCACCGGCAGCATCATGGCCTTCGAACCCGAGATCGAGCACGCCTCCGCTCCCCGCCTTTGGTACGTCACCCCCGCCGGCCCGGCGCGGAGTCTGGCCGGGATCGGCGCCGTGGTGGCGCGCGCCTTCCCCCAGGACACCATCGAGGAGTACGCCGTGTCCACCCGGCCCGGCCTCTCCTACCAGGTCGGCCTCGCCAGCCGGGTGGTGTTCGTGAATCAGTACACGGGCGCGATTCTCGGCGTGAACGGCGGGTTTCCGGCGTGGCTAAACGCGGTGCACCAGATCCATACCCATCTGCTCTTTTCCAACCGCGCCCTGGGCGGGAACATCGTGGCCGGCGCGGCGCTCGCCTTGTTCCTGATGCTCTGCTCCGGCCTCTACCTCTGGTGGCCCCTCAAGCGGATCAGCGTCGCCTGGCGCGGCACCTCGCGCCGTACCTGGTTCGATCTCCACAACGCGGCGGGAATCCTGGCGTTCATCTTCCTCCTGGTCTTGACCCTCACCGGACTGGTGATCGGATTCGAGCGCACGACGACCCCGCTGTTCTATCGGGTGACCGGATCGCTGCCCTCCCGGCGCCCGCGAGCGCGGCTCACCCCGGCCCCGGGCGCGGTGCCGATCGGCCCCGACTCGGCGCTCGCCATCGCGCGCGGCGCGATCCCGGGCGCCGCGCCGTTCGACGTCGAAATGCCCGGCCCTGCGGATCCGTACGTGATCCGGTCACGCTTTCCGGAGGATCGCACCCCGGGCGGCCGCAGCCTGGTGTTCGTGGATCAGTACACGGGGAAGGTGCTCTTCGCCGAAGGCTCCCGCACCGCGCCGGCGGGCGCCCGGCTCGTGAACGCCAACCGCGCCATTCACACCGGCGACCTGTTCGGCGTTCCGAGCAAAGTGCTGATGTCCCTCGCCAGTCTGATGGCGGTGGCGCAGGTGGCGACGGGCGTGATGATGTGGGTGAGACGGAAAGAGCGGGATGCGGGATGAGAGGTAGGGGATGAGGTGGGACGAATCCCGAATCCCCCATCCCCTTTCCCGGCCTGCTACGGATTCTTCTCCAGCCTGATGTCCCCGTTCACCGTGGTCATCGACAGCTCCCGCCCGCCGCCGCCGATGGTCGCGTTCACGCGCCGGGGACCGAACTTGCCGGTCACCGTGAGCGGGAAGTCGGACTCGATGTCCCCGTTCAGCGTGGAGGCCCGGACGTTGGCCGCGAGACCCGCCGGGAGCTGCAGCGTGATGCCGCCGTTCACCGTCGTGAACTCGGCGCCGTCCGGCCAGTCGGCCTTGCCCATCGCCGCCCGGATCGAGCCGTTGACGGTCGTCGCTTCGGCGTGCCCCGACGTGGAGACGTCGATCCCGCCGTTCACGGTGCGGGTGGACACGTTCCCGGTGAGCCCCGTCGCCCCGACTTCGCCGTTCACGGTCTGGCCGTCGAAGTCCACCCCGGTCCCGACCTGCACGTCGAAGTCCACTTCGACGTCGTTGTTGTCGGTGTCGGAATGCCAGTGCCCTCCCGACTCGCAGTCGTTCTCTTCGCGGGCCCGGCGGGGCGTGGGGTAGACGGCGCAGATGGTCACGCCGCCGGAGAAGGGCACCACCCTGATCTCGACCGATTCGGGGTCGGAGCGGCGGGACGACTTGTGCGCCGTCACCTCGGTGGTGGCGCCGCTCGCGGCGCGGGCGTGGATCGAGCCGTTCACGCCCTTGATCTCGATCCGCTGCCCGGCGGCGAGCTTGCCGGACCAGTGGAAGTCGGCCTGAGCCGCGAGCGGCGCGGCGCCGAGGGCCAGCGCGGCGAGGAACGCCGCGGCCTTAGGGGTGGTCGTGGTCATGGTCGTTGTCCTCGTCGTTGTCCTGGTTCACGCGGGGGCACGCGGCGGCGCCGGGGCGCAGCAGCTTGATGTCGCCGTCGAACGATTCCAGTTCGATCCGCGCGCTGCCCGAGCCTACGGTGAAGTTGAAGCGGTGTTTCGACTGGTTCTTGAGCGTGATCGGGAAGCAGGCCTCGAACTCGCCGTCGAAGGTCGAGACCGACACCGTGGCGCCCGCCTTTTCGGGCAAGGTGATGGAGACGTCGCCGTCGTGGGTCGAGAGCCGGTAGTGGCCGCCTTCCTTCACGCTGCCGTCGTACTTGATGTCCCCGTCCACCGAATTGGCGTCCACGTTGGCGGCGTCGATGCCGGTCATGTCGATCCCGCCGTCCACCGTCTCGGCGGTGATGTCACCGGTGACGTTGCTGAGGGTGACGTCGTCGTTCACGGTGGAGAGGTCGATGTGCCCCTTCGCGTCTTCCAGTGTGACCGTGCCCTCCACCGACTTGAGGGAGATGTACCCGTTGCCGCCGCGCGCCTTCACGTCGCCCTGGACCGTCTCCGCGGTGATGTCCCCCTGGGTGCCGTCGGTGCTGATGTCCACGTAGGTGCCGGAGAGGTTGAGCGCCATCCAGGCCGGGACGGTGATGTCGTAGTCGATGGACTGCGGGCCCCGCCGTCCCGAGGAGCGCACCGAGACCACGGATCCGCCGGCGGTCACGGAGATCACGTCGCGGCTCGAGTGATCGGCGTGCACCCGCACCCGATTCTCGCCCCAGGTGTGGATCGTGATCGAGCCGCCGAAGTCGTTCACGTCGAGGCGGGTGCCCGACTGGACGGCGACGGTGGTGTCGGTCGACTGGGCGAAGGTCAGCGCGGCGACGGCCGCGAGAGTCGCGAACATGTGGGTCTTTCCTCTCTATAGTCTCTAGGACCGCGCGGTGGCGATCGCCGTCGCCTGCCGCAGGAGATCCAGTTTTCGCCGCATGGTGTCGGCGAGGTGATGGTTCAGGTAGGTGTTGCCGGGATCGGCGGCGAGCGCCCGCCGGGCTTCGACGATCGCGGCGTCGATGGTGGCGAGACTCCGCTCCACCACCCGCACCGTGGCGCTGTCGAGCTGGCCGGTGCGCTGGCCCTCGACCAGGGCTGCCTGGAGCTGGGCCACCGCGCTGTCGTACTTGGGCGTGACGTTGGTTACCCAGCGCTGATTCAGCGCGGGCTCGCCCCGCGCCGCGACCCGCCCGCGGTCGGTTCCGGCCGAGCGCAGGGCCAGCGCCACCGCGCCCGCGCCGACCAGCATCAGCGCGATTCCGGCGGCGGCGAGCTGGGGCACGCTGACGGAGCTCCGCCGGGCCCGCCGGGCGGCGAGCGCGCTCACGCCGGCCGGCGCCGCGGCGGCGCCGATCCGCGCCGCGATGCCGGGCCAGAGGTCGGTCGCGGGGGGGCGGTCCGGGAGCGCGCGGGCGCGCGCCACCACCTGCTCGAGCTCCGCCAGCACGCCGCGGCACTCGCCGCAGGCGGCGAGGTGCGCCTCGACGCCGCTTCGCTCTGCGGTGGAGAGCGTGCCGTCCAGGTACTCCGAGAGCCGTTCGGTGATGTGGTCCGTCATCTTCCGCTCCTTCCTTTTTCTTCAGCGATCCAGATGCTTCCGCAGCGTCATCCGGGCGTGGTGCAACTGCGACTTCGACGTCCCCGGCACCACGCCCAGCTGTTTCGCGATCTCCTCGTGCCGGTATCCGGCCACGTCGTGCAGGAGGAACACCTGCCGCGCGCCCTCGGGGAGACGGGCGAGCGCCTCCTCGAAATCCATCGCCGCTTCGGGCGCCGGGTGCCGGCCGGCGACGTCCTCCAGCGCGTTCTCCGAGTCGTCGTGCCGGGCCCGCTCGCCGCCCACCTGCTTGCGGCGCGCCAGGATCACGTTCACCGCGAGCCGGTAGAGCCAGGTGCCGAAGGCCGACTCGGCGCGGAAGGTCTTGAGCTTTTCCCAGGCGCGGACGAACACGTCCTGCGTGAGATCGTCCGCCTCGTCGGCGTCGAGCATCCGGCGGCAGAGCGAGTGGATCCGCGCCAGGTGCGCGCGATAGAGTCGCTCGAAGGCACGGGTGTCCCCGCTCGCCGCCAGCGCCGCATCCGCCATCTCCGCGTCTGCCGCCGTCGTGGTCTGCTTGCTCAGAGTCGACACCCCGCGGAGTGTGGCCGTCATGCACGGACTTGGATAGGCTTGGGGCGCCGAAGGTTGCAGGGCTCCCGCTTCGCCCCTCCTTCATTACTCCTTCATCCCCGCGGGCGCTAGATTCGGTACCGATGGCGCCCGACCTCCTCGCAATCGCGGGAATCGCGCTGCTCCTGGGTTTCCGGCACGCCTTCGAGCCGGATCACCTGGCGGCCGTGACCACCCTCGCCTCCCGGCAGGGGCGGCTGGGGGACGCCTGCCGGCTGGGACTGGTCTGGGCCGCGGGCCATACCGCGAGCATCGCGGTGGTGGCGCTCGCGATCGTCGCCCTCGGCCTCCACCTGCCGGCGCGGCTCTTTCCCGCCGCCGATTTTCTGGTGGGGATCCTGCTGGTGGCGCTGGGCGGCGCGGTGATTCTGCGGTACGCGCGCGGGCGCTGGCACATCCACGCCCACCGCCACGCGGCCGGCCCCCATCTCCACCTCCACAGCCACGCGCAGGATCCGTCCCACGGGCACCCGCACGCCCGGCCTGACGCGCGCCGCTCGCTCGGCTTCGGTCTCCTGCACGGCCTCGCGGGAAGCGCGGCGGTGCTGCTGCTGGTGATCGCCGCGGCCCCGACCCGCGGCGTCCAGCTCGCTTACCTCGCCGCGTTCGGTCTGGGCACCGCGCTCGGCATGCTGGCGGTGACGGCGTCGCTCGCGTTCGCGGTGCGGCTCGCCGCCTCGCGCGGGGAGCGCTGGGCGGCCGCGCTGCACCTCACCTCGGCGTTCGCGAGCGTGGGCGTGGGCATGCTCCTGGCCTGGGAGACCGCGGCGCGGTTCTAGGCCGGCCCCTTCGGCACGCGGTAGACCCGCCCCCGCCACACCACCTTGCGGGAGCCGCGGAAGGCGGAACGCGCCATGATCAGGGCGACCGCCAGCGCGCCGGCGGGATAGAGAAACGCGTATCCGAGCGGCGCGCCTTCCTCGCGGCAGACGAGGAGCCAGGTCGCGAGCGACGCGACGGTGGCGATCGCCGCGGCCAGGGAGTGGGTGGCGGCCCACAGCGCCGGCGGCGCGATCCAGAGCAGGGCGGGGAGCGGCATCAGGAACGGCAGGGCGCGGCGCAGCGCCGGTACCGGCGGCAGCATCAGCGGTGCGCCGAGCGCGAGGTTCTTCGACCAGCCTTCGACGATCTCGGCGAGCGAGCGGTACATCCGGGTGCGCATGAACTCGCGCGCGTGCACCAGGAAGAGCCGCAGCCCGTGCGCCACGTAGGTCTGCGCGATCATCAGATCCTCGGCCACGTACTGCTTCACGGCCTGGTGGGTGCCGGCCGCTTCGTAGGCGGCGCGGGTGGTGAGAATGAACTGGCCGTTCGCGATCGCGTTCCAGGACACGCGGGTCCGGTTGATCCGCTCCAGGCTCCCCACCCGCGACGCCAGCGCCACGAACACGTGGGGCTGAATCAGCCGCTCGGCGAAGCTCCCCAGCTCCTGCCGCGGCAGGACGCTCACCAGTCCCGCGCCGGACCCGCGCTCCGGCTCGAGCGCGCGGATGGCCCGGGGAAGGAGCTCCGGGTGGTGGCGGGTGTCCGCGTCGGTGAAGAGCAGGACCTCGCCCCTCGCGGCGCGGTAGCCCTGCACCAGCGCCCACGGTTTGCCGAACCACCCCTCCGGAAGCTCGGCGCCGCGCACCAGCCGCACCCGGCCGCCCGCGGCCGCGCTCTTCGCCACCCGTTCGACTTCGGACGCCGTGGTGTCGGTGGAGCGGTCGTCCACGACGATCACTTCGACCGGCGAGTACAGCGTGGCCAGAATGGAGGCGAGACAGTCGGCGATGTTGACGGCTTCGTTCCGGGCGGGAATGATGACCGAGAGCAGGGGCCCGGCGCGCCGGGGCTCGAAACTCCGGAGCTGGGGCCGCGCCGTCCGGTATTGATAGAGAATGAGAGCGAAGACCAGGATCCACGGTGAGGCCAGGATCCAGGGCGTCACTCGAGCTTCTCTCCCTCGATCGCCGCGACCACGGTGGTGCCGGCGAGGTGTCCCGCGACGTTGGTGAGGGTCCGGAACATGTCGGGGATGCGGTCCAGGCCGATCAGCAGGGTGAGTCCCTGCAGGGGCAGGCCGGTCGCGAGGAAGGCGGGCTCGAGACTCACCACGCTGGCCGACGGGACGCTCGCTACCGTGAGCGACGCGAGGAACACCGCGGCGCCGGCCTGGAAGATCTGCGCGAAGCCGAGCGGAACGCCGTAGAGCTGAGCCACGAAGAGCACGGCGACCGCCTGATACAGGGCGCTGCCCGCCCGGTTGACGCTGGCGCCGAGCGGCAGGGCGAACCCCGCCACCGTGCGGGACACGCGGAGGTCCGCCTCCGCCGCCTGCAGCATGGTCGGCAGGGTGGCGATGGACGACGTGGTGGAAAAGGCCATCAGCAGCGAGGGGATGGTGGCCTGGAGGAAGCGCGCCACTTTCATCTTGGCCACGGTCGCCACCGCCGGCAGGTAGATGACGGCGATGAAGATCACCAGCCCCAGAATCACCGCGGCGAAGAAGACGAACATTTCCCGCAGAAAGATCCCGCCCAGCTGGGCCACCGTGGGAGCGACCAGCGCGAAGATTCCCACCGGCGCGAGCCAGAGCACCCAGTACACGATCTTGATGAGCGACTGGGTCGCCACGTCCGCGAGCTCGGTGAGGATCTGCCGCTTCTCGTCCGGGAGCCCGGCCGTGGCGACCGCGAAGATCGAGACGAAGACGATCAGCGGGAGGAGATTGCCCTCGACCGCGGCGCGGATCGGGTTGGACGGGATCAGCTCGACGATGAACCGGGCGCCGGTCGGCATCTGGTCCACCGCCTGCTGGATGGCGGTGGTGTCGGCGGTCTGGACGGCGCGCAGGGCCGGCGCCACCAGGCCCGCCGGGGCGAGCGGCAGCAGCGCGGCCGCCACCACCATCCCGATCAGGATCGCGACCAGCGTGGTGCTCCAGTAGAACGCCAGGGTGCGGACGCCGAGGCGGCCCACCTGGCGCAGGTTGCCGAGTCCCGCCACGCCGCCGAAGAGCGCGGTGCAGACCAGCGGAATGGCGACCATCGAGAGCAGGTGGGTGAAGAGGTCGCCCAGCGGCTTGACCCAGGAGGCGAAGGCGAGGAGCCCCGGGTTCTGGGTCACCCACGCGAGCCATCCGAACCCGAGGCCGCCCAGCAGCCCGATCAGCATCCACAGATGGCCCTTCATCGCGCTCCGGGTGTAGTTTCCGGGCACTAAGAAGCCCTCCCGTGACCACTCTCGCAAGCGCGCGCCGCACCATCGAGTCGCTGAAGCCCGTGGCCGCCGAGGTTCCGGGCGCCGCGCTGGCCGCGGTGTCCCTGATTCTGGTGGAGGGAGAGAGCGGCCTCGAGACCCTGCTCATTCGCCGCGTGGTCCGGGCCGGGGATCCCTGGTCGGGACAGGTCGCGTTCCCCGGCGGGCGCCGGGACCCCGCCGACCCCGACCTCCTCGTCACCGCGATGCGCGAAGCCCGCGAAGAGGTGGGCGTGCATCTCACCGCCGCCGAATCACTCGGCGCCCTGGACGACCTCCGGCCTCAGAGTCCCACCCTGCCGCCGGTGGTGGTGCGCCCGTTCACCTTCGGGCTCGCCCGGCGGCCCGCGATCGCGATTTCGAAGGCCGAGGTGGATCACGCGTTCTGGCTTCCGCTCGCCGCGCTCGCGGCCCCGGGAGCGCGCCGCGAGCTCACGCTGATGGTGCGCGGCGCGGAGCGCACCTTTCAGGCGTATGTGATCGGCGACGAAACGATCTGGGGAATGACGGAGCGGATTCTCACCCCGTTCGCGGAGCGGCTGGGGGTACTGCGCTGAAACCGGGGTGGGGTGCAGGGTGGGACGCGGTGCACGGCGCACCGTCTCGAGCTTCCAAGGTGCGACGGCGCAACAGTCGCCTGAACACGGTATAGTTTCTCAAAATCCACATCTTCGCTTTCGTTTATCTGAACATTAGGTTATACTAATCCCAAGCGACAAGTAACCGTTTCCGAAGGCGATAGTTCACTCGCCGCCACCACTCGTTGGCCCGGAGTTTCCGACATGCCGGCGATGCTTCGCGATGCGCCGCCTCCGCTCACCCGCTCGGTCGAAGACTACCTCAAGGCGATCTACCACCTCTCGGCGCAGGGCGGCTTCGCGACCACCAGCGACATCGCGGCCCTCCTCACCGTGGCGCCGCCCTCGGTCTCGGGGATGGTGAAGCGGCTCTCCGAGACCGGACTGATCGAGCACGTCCCCTACCGCGGCGTTCAGCTCACGGCGCAGGGCCGGCGCGCCGCGCTGCGGATGATCCGACGGCACCGAATTCTCGAGGTCTACCTCACCGCCCAGCTCGGCTACGACTGGGACGGCGTCCACGACGAAGCGGAGCGGCTGGAGCACGCGGTCTCCGACGACCTCATCGAGCGGATGGCGCGCGCGCTCGGCGACCCGCGCTACGATCCGCACGGCGCGCCGATTCCCACGCCCGAAGGCGAGATCGAGGAAGCGGAACTGGTGGCGCTCGCCGCGGCCGCGCCCTCCACCACCCTCGAGCTGCGCGAAGTGGGCACCCAGGACCCGGCGCGGCTGCGCTATCTCGCGGAACAGGGCCTCGTGCCCGGCACCCGGCTCCACGTGGTGTCGCGGCAGCCCTTCAACGGACCGGTGACGGTCCGCACGCCCGGAGGCGAGCGGGTGGTGGGACTCGAGCTCGCCGCGCTGCTCTGGTGCCGGCCCGAAGCCGAGTGACGGGCGGCCGGTGAGCGTACCCGAGCTTCGCCCCGGGGAGGCCCCGGAATCCGGGTGGCGACGCGCGCGCGTCGCGCCCAGCCTCGCCGAGGTCTACCGCACCGTCCCGGTGGGCGGCGGCTGGTGGCGCAAGGCGTTCGCGTTCGCGGGGCCCGGCTACCTGGTCGCGGTGGGCTACATGGATCCGGGGAACTGGGCCACCGATCTCGCCGGCGGCTCGCGTTACGGGTACGAGCTGCTCTCGGTGATTCTGGTGTCGAACCTCCTCGCGATTCTCCTGCAGGGACTCGCGGCCAAGCTGGGCATCGCGACGGGGCGGGACCTGGCGCAGGCCTGCCGGGACCATTACTCGCGCCCGGTCTCGGTCGCCCTCTGGATCGGCTGTGAGATCGCCATCGCGGCGTGCGACCTGGCCGAGGTGATCGGCTCGGCGATCGGCTTGAACCTGCTCTTCGGGATTCCGGTGCCGCTGGGCATCGTGCTCACCGGGCTCGACGTCCTGCTGGTGCTCTACCTCCAGCGCCACGGGTTCCGGTTTCTCGAGGCGCTGGTGATCACGCTGATTTTCACCATCGCGGTCTGCTTCATCTACGAGATCGCGATCGCGCACCCCGGGGCCCGCGCGCTCTTCTCGGGGTTCCTCCCCAGCGCCGGGATCGTCGCCGACCGGGACCGGCTCTACATCGCCATCTCGATCCTGGGCGCGACGGTGATGCCGCACAACCTCTATCTGCACTCGTCCATCGTGCAGACCCGGCGCTACGAGGAGACCACGGGCGGGCGCCGGGAAGCGATCCGCTTCGCGTTTCTCGATTCCACGCTCGCGCTCAGCGTGGCGCTCTTCATCAACGCGGCGATTCTGATCGTGGCGGCGGCGACCTTCCACACCTCGGGCCACGCCGAGGTGGCCGAGATCCAGGAGGCCTACCGGCTGCTCACGCCGCTCCTGGGCGTGGCGGGAGCGAGCGCGGTGTTCGCGCTGGCGCTCCTCGCCTCGGGCCAGAACTCCACGCTCACCGGGACCCTCGCGGGCCAGATCGTGATGGAGGGGTTCCTGAACCTGCGGCTCCGGCCCTGGCTGCGGCGCCTGCTCACCCGCGGGGTCGCGATTGTGCCGGCGGCGCTGGTGGCTATCTTCTTCGGCCCCGGCGGAACGGCGAAGCTCCTCATTCTCTCGCAGGTGATCCTCTCCCTGCAGCTCTCGTTCGCCGTGTTCCCCCTGGTCCAGTTCACATCGGAGCGGAGCAAGATGGGCGAGCTGGTGAACGCCCCCTGGCTGAAGGTCACGGCCTACGCCGCCGCGGTGCTGATCGCGGGGCTCAACGGCTGGCTCCTGGTGCAGATCGCGCGGGGGATCTGATGTACCGCCGCATCCTGGTGCCCCTCGAGCACACCCCCGCCGACGACACCATTCTGGCGCACGTGCGCGGGCTCGCGAAGCACGACGAAAGCGCGCTGATCCTGATCCACGTCGCGGACGGCTGGGTGGCCCGTAACATCAAGCAGCTGAACCTGCGGGAGTCCGAGGAAATGCGGGACGACCGGGCCTACCTGGAGCGGATCTGCGACGCGCTCCAGGCCGAGGGGTTCGACGCCGACGCCCTGCTCGCCGCGGGGGACCCGGCGCAGGAGATCGCGGCGGCGGCGGAGCGGGAGCACTGCGACCTCATCGCGATGGCGACCCACGGGCACCGGGGGCTGAACGACGTGGTGCGGGGAAGCGTGGCGAGCGAGGTCCGGCACATCACGATGGTGCCGGTGCTGATGGTGAGAGTGCCGAAGAAAAGCGTCTAGACTAGATCGTCCGGGCCTGCTCCAGGGCCTTGAGGATCGCGGAGAGTCGTCGATCTCTGGCCGCCCGGAGAAGATCCACCTTGTCGTTGTAGGTCTTCTCGATCGCCTGGGTGAGCGCGCGCTGGTCGTCGGGCTCGAGTTTCTGCCAGGTGGCGAGGAGCGCCCACCACTCGCGAAAGCTGCCGAGCAGGCGCTGGAGGAAGAGGGTGACGCCGCCGTCGCCCGCGGCGAGGTGATAGGTGAGGTGGGGGCCGCCGGCCGCCCACCCCAGCGCCGGGCCGAGCGAGACCGCGCGATCCAGGTCCGCCACGTCGATCACGCCGGTGAGCACCAGGTCGATGCATTCCCGCCAGACCGCCGCGGCCACCCGGCCCACCACGTAGCCCGGCACCGCCCGCTTGAGGAGAATCGGCATCCGGCCCAGCGAGCGCAGGTAATCCTGGGCCCGGGCGATCGATCCCCGCGAGGTCCGGGGTCCCGGCACCACTTCGACCAGCGGGATCAGCTCCGGCGGGTTGAGCGGGTGGGCGACGAGACAGCGGTCCTGGCGGCGGCAGCGCGCGAAGATCTCGTTGGGCGTGAGGCCGGATGACGAGGTCGAGACCAGCGCGTTCTCGCCCGCCACCTGCTCGATCGACTCCATCACCTTCTGCTTGGCCACCTGGTCTTCGTGAATCGCCTCGATCACCCAGTCGGCGTCCTTCACCGCCTGGAGGAGACTGCGGCCGTGGTGGAACTCGAGGAGGCCGCGCTCCACGATGCCGCTGGTGGCGCGGTCGAGCGCGACCAGCGCCCGCGCCCGGCGCGGGATTTCGGTGAGCGCGCGCTCCACCACCTTGGCGTTGGTGTCGTAGATCGTCACCGGCCACCCCGCCGACGCCACCAGCGCCGCCCACCCGCTCCCGATGTCCCCGGCGCCGATGACGGCGACCTTGCGCGGCAGCTCGGTCACCGGAACGCTCCCTGCAGGGTGGCGGGGCTCGCGGTGATCCAGGGCAGTACCCGCGCGAAGAGCAGCTCCCGCACCGCCGCGCTCTGCACCCGCCGCGCCACCGACGCCCGCGCCCCTTCCGGATCCACCCGGGTGTGGCCGCGGTGATCCCCGTCCTCCAGGTCCACCACGATCCGCAGGGGTTCGAACTCGGCCAGGTTCGGCTGCAGCACCGCCGCGATCGCGAGCACGTCGTTCACCACGCAGCCGTCGAATCCCTCGTAGGTGCGGTGGAACTCCACGTAGAAGCGCAGCAGGTCCGCGAGCCAGCGGGCTTCCGCGCTCTCGGCGCGGCCCAGCCGCGCCACTTCCTCGCCGCTCACCGTCACCTGCCGGGTGGTGTCCAGGGTGACGAGCTCGGTGGGCAGCTCGGCTCCGAGCACGGTGGCCAGCGCCTCCGGGTCGCACCAGACGTTGAATTCGGAGTAGGGCGTGGTGTTGCCGGGCGCGGAGATGTTCCCCGCCATCGCCACGTGCCGCGCCACTTTCTCGCGCACCAGGCCGGGTTCCCGGCGGATGGCCAGCGCGAGACTGGTGAGCGGACCCAGGGTCACCAGGGTGACCGGCTCGTCCTGCCGGGCGAGGAGCCGGTCCAGCGTTTTCACGAAGTCGAGCGCCGAGCCCGGTGGAGGCACCGCGGCGTAGCCCATTCCCGATTCGGCGTGGGTTTCCAGCGCCACGGCGAGGGGGCGCTTCAGGGGACGGCGCGCGCCCACGGCGAGGCTCACCCGGCGGCCCGCGCGGCGGAGGATCTCGACCGCGTTGCGCCAGGAATGCTCGACGATGGTGTTGCCGTAGGAGACCGAGATCCCGCGCACGTCCAGCTCCGGCGACTTGAGCGCGAGCAGCAGCGCCAGAGTGTCGTCGATGCCGGGGTCTGAATCGATGACGACGGGAAGCGGGTTGCGGGAAGAAGGAGGAGTGGCCGCGGTCACGCGTACAAGCCTACGAGCCGCCTATCTCCTTCGCAATAGTCGCGCGCAGCGCCTGGAACTCCTCCGCGCCGCCGAAACCGAAGATGCGTTCGACGATCCGGCCCCGGCGGTCCAGGAGCACGGAATACGGCAGGCCGCGATAGTGGTACGCGTCCTTCATGCGACCGGCGCCCACCAGAATCGCGAAGGGCGGCGCGAAACGGCGCACGAACGCCTCCATCTTGGCGCGGTCCACGTCGTCGGAAATCGCCACGATCTCGAAGTCGTCGCGCGGGAACTGCCGGTACAGGGTGGCCATGTGCGGGAATTCTTCCCGGCAGGGGTCGCACCACGAGGCCCAGAAGTTGACCAGCGTCACTTTGCCCGCGAACCGCGACAGCCGCACCGTGTCTCCGGCGAGATCGGGGAGCGCGAACGCCGGCCCGAACGCCTCGCGCGGACGGGAGCGAACCCGCGCCAGCAGGCTCTCGGCGTTGAAGGTCTCGAGCGCGCCCGTCGGGTCCGCCGCGACCGCGGTTTCGTTGGGGCCGAGGCGCCGCGTGTCCAGGATCGTCCCGGTGGCGGTGTCCAGCACGTCCACCCGGAGGCGGTCCCCGGCCGAGTCTTGGGAACCGAGCACGTAGAGGCGTCCCGCGGGGCCGAGCACCATCGCCACGTTTACGATGGCGAGCTGGAGCGGAAGCCGGCGGCCGGCGGCGGGGAGGAAGTTGGGGTCGGTCTCCCTGGGGTAGAGCCCGCGCTTCGTGGTCCAGCGCACCCGGCCCGCGCGGTCGTACTTCACGATCTGGTCCCGCGCGAGCGGGGCGAAGTAGAAGTCGCCGCCCGAGTCCGCGGCGAGGGCGCCGGCGTTGGTCGGCTGAATGAGGAACGGCGTGGGCGGAACGTGAATGGTCGCGAGCCCGCCCGCGGGCCGGCCGGCGCTGTCCAGCGCCAGCACCAGCGGCGCGGTGAGCGATTCGGTCGCCAGGGGCTGCACGTAGTAGGGCGACCGCGCGGCGAAGAGCTTGTCGCCCGCCGCCGCGTAGACGCCGGCGGGGAAGGGACTCGGCCACTCGCCGGTGACGTGTCCCGCGGTGTCGAGCGAGACGCCGGTTCCCATGAACTCGCTCGCCACCAGCCGGCCGCGCCACGCCGCGACGGCCATCGGGGTCTCCAGCTCGGGTGCGGTGAGCACCCGGACCACCGAGAGCGCGCCATCGAAGGCGACGAGCCGCGCGCTGTCGGGATCGGGAGCCCAGGAATTTCCGTCGAGCAGCGCCGCGGGAGAGCGGCGCAGGAACAGCAGGGTGAGACCACCGGGCGCCGCCGGCCGGCAGCTCGCGAGCGACGCGGCCAGCGCGACGGCACCCAGCAGGCGCTTCACGTCAGGTAGCGGCCGCGACCGTCTTGATCTCGATGGTGTGCAGGCCGTTCACTTCGCGGTGGGTGCCGGTGACCTTCACCTTGCCCTCCGTCATGTCGATCAGCTTCCCGTTCTGCGGGTCGCCGGGCTTCGAGGAGACCGGCATGTACAGCGTGCCGTCGGAGCCGAGGATGGCGAGCGGCACGCCCGCCTTGGCGCACGCCTGGCCGCAGGCCTTGTGGCCCGCGCCGGTGGCGCCCATGGTCGAGAAGCAGTTCACGTCGACCACGGTGCCCGTGATCGTCACTTCGTTGCCGGCGCTGGCCTTGCTCATGCTCTGCGCCGCGAGCGGCATGGCGCACAGCGCGAGCACGACGCTCGAGCCGAGGATACGCTTCAGCATGATGATCTCCTCCACTGGTGGGTGAACGGGCGACGAACGGCGAGGCAGGGGCCCCGCCCAGTCCAAGGTACGTCACCGGTAGGTACCCCGGATTGGGCTATATTTCGCCCCATGAGCGCCACATATCGGGCCCTGGTGGACGACTTCGGGGCGGGGTGGGAGGCGGGGGACGCGGAGCGGATCTGCGCGGTGTTCACCGATGACGCGGTGTTTGTTGAAACGCCCTTCAGCGAGAAGGACGTGGGGCTCCCGGCGATCCGGGCCTACTGGACCGATGCCCCGCGCAACCAGGCGGAGGTGAGCTTCCGCTCCGGCGAGATCTACGCGGCCGGCCCCTGGTTCGCGACCGAGTTCCGGGTGACTTTCCGCCGCCGCCGCTCCGGGGAATGGGTGGACGCGCGGGGCGCGCTGTTCTGCGAGACCCGGGACGACAAGATCAGCGAGATGCGGATGTATTGGCACCGGTACGCGGGGGGGAGAGAAGAAGCAAAGGCGTAGACTCTCAGCCTCTCTGCCTCTCAGCCTCCTTTCGTGCGTACTCCACTCCCCACTCCATCAGCCCCGCGTCCCGCATCCCCATCTTCATCGCCAGCTCGACCGCCGCTTCCTCATCCAGCTTCCGGTCCAGCATCAAATAAGGAATGAGCGCCGCCGCGACCCGGTTGCCGCTGTTGCAGTAGCAGAAGACGCGCCTGGCGGGGAGGAGCTCGCGCATCGCCTGGCGCATGGCCGCGAGGGTGGCGTCGTCCCCCGGCGAATGACCCACCACGATGTTCCGGTACTCGAGGCCGGCCCCGCGCACCGCGTCGGGCGCGCGGAAGGGCTGGGCTTCCATGGGATCGCGCACGTCGAGCACCACGTCGCATCCGGCGCGCTTCAACGCCGCCAAGTGCGACTCCTGCGGCTGGCCGCCGGTGACGAGCCCGGGCACCGGCTCGCAGGCGTTGAGGAGGTCGCTGACGGCGTCGAAGAGTTCGCTCATGGATGCGCGACGGAGTAGGTTGAGGGCGGATAATAACGATTCCGGAGCGACGATGGGGAAGGTTGTGAATCGCTGGTCGCTGGCGTTCGGGGCGGCACTCCTGTCCGTCCATCCGTCTGCTCGTCTGTCCGCCCAGTCTACCGAGATCATTCTCGCCACCACCACCTCCACCCGCGACACCGGTCTCCTCGACTCCCTGCTCCCGGTCTTCGAAAAGCGCACCGGCTACACCGTGAAGGTGATCGCGGTGGGGAGCGGGCAGGCGCTCGCGATGGGCCGCCGCGGCGACGCGGATCTGGTGCTCTCCCACGCGCCGGAAGAGGAGCGGCTCCTCACCGACTCCGGATATTTTCTGAACCGCCGCCTGGTGATGCATAACGATTTCATCATCGTCGGACCGGCGGGCGATCCCGACGGCCTCCGCTCCACCGATTCGGCGGCGGTGGCGTTCCGGAAACTCCTCGGCGGCCGGGCGCCGTTCATTTCCCGGGGGGATCAGTCGGGCACGCATCAGCGGGAGCAGAAGCTGTGGAAGACGGCCGGCGTGAAACCGGCCCCGGGCGCCGCGTGGTACGTCGAATCGGGGCAGGGAATGGCGGCGACGCTCGAGATGGCGGACGAAAAACGGGGCTACACCCTCACCGATCGGGGCACCTATCTCGCCTGGAAGGACAAGCTGGAGCTGGTGCCGCTGGTGCAGGGCGACGGGCTGCTCTTCAACGTCTATCACGTGCTCGAGATCAACCCCCGCAACGCGCCGCGCGTAAACATCAGGGGAGGGAAAGCCCTCGCGGATTTCTTCGTGGCGCCCGAGACCCAGAGCTGGATCGGGCGGTTCGGAAGAGCGAAGTTCGGCGTGAGTCTCTTCATTCCGGACGCGGGGAAGAAAGATGAGTGGTGAAGTGCCGACGCACCGACGTTCCGACTCTCACGGGAGCGCTCCAATGAACCGCACCTCGTTGCTCTGTCTTCTCGCCTTCGCGCTGCCCCTCGCGGCGCAGCAGCCCGACTCGATGAAGCATCCGATGATGGGCATGGGCGAGCACGGCATGATGGGCCCCGGCATGATGGAAATGATGGGCGGGATGCCCGGAATGGAAGCGATGATGGGCCCGATGATGGAAGCGATGGCGTTCTCGCCCGCGCACCTGCTCGAGCACCCCGACGCGCTCCAGCTCACCCCGGCCCAGGTCACCAAGCTCACCCAGATTCGCGACGCCGCCAAAGCCGCCACCGACGCGGCGATGGCCGACGTGCGCACCCACATGGGCGAGATGCATCAGACGATGAACGCCGCCGTACCTGACACAAATGTCATGAAGACCCATTTCCAGGCCGGGATGGCCGCGATGTCCAAGGCGCACTGGGCCGGTTTGGTGGCCGCGGCGCAGGCGCGCGCCGTGCTCACCGACCTGCAGCGGGGCCGAGTGGAGGGGATGATGGCCGCGATGCAGATGATGATGCAGATGCGTCGCGACTCCGCCCGCGAAGGCGAGGAACACGAGCGGCACCCCGAGCATTAACAGGTGTATGTTGGAGTAGTCGAACGAGTAGTCCGTCGTCAGCGGTCTGCAGGAAGGAGACGACCATGATCCTGTCTCTCGTGCTCGCACTCGCCGGTGGGGTCACCCCGCCGGCTCCCGCGCTCCGCGCGGACGATCCCCCCATCCGCGTCTGGCTGGATCAGGACGCGTACGTGGCGGGAGACCGGGCCCGGGTGCACGCCCGGGCGGACCGCGACGGTTACCTGATCGTCCTTCGCGCCGACGCCGAAGGCCGGGTGCGGGTGTTGTTCCCGCTCGATCCGGGCGACGACGCGTTCGTGCGCGGCGGCGAGGAAGTGGAGCTCCGCGGTCGCGGCGGGCGCGAGGCGTTCTTCGTGGACGACCGCGACGGCAGCGGCATCGTGGTCGCCGCGGTGTCGGAGGACCAGTTCAGCTACGACGGCTTCGTGCGCGGCGATCACTGGGACTACGGCGCCCTGCGCGCCTCCGGCAACGACGACGAAGCGTCGCTGGTCGACATCATCCAGCGGATGGCGGGGTCCAATCACTTCGACTACGACGTCGCCAGCTACACCGTGACGCCGCGCGCGTCGTACCGCTCGTCGTACGCGTACGACGACGACGGGTACGCGGGCGGCTACTACGATCCGTTCTGGGCTCCCTACTACGATTGTTTCGGCTGCTTCGGATACCGGCCGTACGGATTCTCGTTCGGATTCGCCTTCGGGTATCCGTTCTACCGGCCCTTCTACGATCCCTTCTTCTACGATCCGTTCTACGACCCGTTCTTCTACGGCTTCGCGGGCTACCGCAATTGCTACGGGTGCGGCGGGTACGGATATGGCGGCGGGTTCTACGGCGGCGGCTACTACCGGAACAGCTTCTTCGCGCCGCGGCAGACGGTGCTGGTTTCGAGCGTGGGGGTGCGCTCCCGCCTCGGCACCGGGTTCGTCGGCGTGCGCGCCGGATTCGGCGGCCGGTCGGCGGAGCCGGGGTTCATCATTCCGCGCCAGCGCAGCTTCGCGACCGACGCGGCCTTCCGCACCCGGAGCGGCGGACCGGTCGCGGAGCCGCGGCCGCGCGAAGCGCGCGACGGCGGGTCATCGGAACCGAGGATGGAGCGGCCCGCTGCACCGCCTCCGCGCGACCGCGGCGGCGACCGCGCCCGTCCCGCGCCCAGTCAGCCGCCGCGGCGCGATCCGCCGCGCGCCCAACCCGCGCCGCGGCAGCGGAAGCCGGGCAACGGCGACTACAGCTGGAGCTACCGCGCGAGTCCCGATTCCCGGCGCGCCCCGGAGCGCTGGTCGGCGCCGTCGGGTGAGCGGAGCCGCGGCTACTCGCGTCCCATGGAGTCGTTCCGGCCCAGTGCGCCCGGCCGGTCCTTCGAGCCGCGCTCCTTCGCGCCCCGGCCGTCGTTTTCGCCCCGGTCGTCCTTCTCGCCCCGCTCGTCGTTCGGCGGGGGCGGGAGCCCGCGCAGCTTCGCGCCCGCGCCGCGCTCGAGCGGCGGGGGAGGCGGGGGCGGCCGGAGTTCGGGCCACCGGCGGTAGCGGGCGGGCCCGGCCGAGATCCCACGCGCGAGTGAGCTCGCGGCTCGGCCGGGTCAGTGAACTGGCCAGCGCTTTAGCGTAACCGGCCGAGCCGCGGCTTGGAGCCGCGCCCGGCCGCGGCGCCGCTGGCGGCTTTCGATTCCCGGAGCGACTCTTCGCTCCGTGACCCAACTCCAACGCACACTCAAACTCACCGACGGTCTCGCCATGGTGGTCGGCATCATGGTCGGGACCGGCATCTTCCGCACGCCCGGCATCGTGGTGGGCGAGCTCGGCCGCCCCGCGCTGGTCCTGCTGTTGTGGATCGCGGGCGGCGCGCTCGCCTGTCTCGGCGCCCTGGTCTTCGCCGAGCTCTCGACCCGATTTCCGCACGCCGGCGGGAAGTACGTGTACGCGCGCGAGGCCTACGGTCCGCGCGCGGCGCTGGTGGTGGGGTGGGTGGAAGGACTGGGCATCTATCCGGTCGCGATCGCGGCGATCGGCGTGGTGGCGGGCGAGTTCACGGCGCGGCTCCTCGGATGGCCGCCCGGGGCGAGCCGCTGGCTCGGCACCGGCCTCGTGGTGCTGCTCACCGGCGTCAACCTGGTGGGCGTGGGGACGGGGCGCCGGGTGCAGAACCTGGTCACCGGCGCCAAAGTGCTCGCGCTCGCCGGAGTGGTGGCGGCGGCGTTCGTCGCGGGGGACGGGGCGGGGTGGCACGGCACGGCGAGCGCGGCGCCCTCGGGCACCGCGCTCTGGGGGGCCTTCGCGCTCGCCTTCCAGGCGGTGATCTGGACCTACTACGGCTATCCCGACGCCGCCAAGATCGCGGAGGAAGTGGTGGATCCGGGGCGGGTGCTGCCGCGCGTCTTCCTCATCGGCCTGGGCGTCGTCACCGCGCTGTATCTGCTCCTGAACGCGGCGTTCTTCAACGTGCTTCCGCTCGACCACATCGCGTCCTCGAATCTCGTTCCCGGCGACGTGATGGCCGCGATCTTCGGGGGACGGGCGGGGGCGCTGATGGCGGCGGTGGCGCTCCTCATCGTCCTGGCGTCGTTGAACGGGAACATTTTCGTGACGCCGCGGGTCCTCTTCGGCCTGGCGCGGGACGGGCTCGCGCCGGGCGCGCTGGCGCGGGTGAATCGCGGCGGCACGCCCTGGGCGGCGATGCTGGTGGTGGGCGCGGTATCGGTGGCGCTCGCGGCCACCGGAACCTTCCAGCAGCTCCTTTCGCTCGCGATCACGCTCATTCTTCTGGTGGACGGGTTCACTGTCACCGCGCTGTTCCCGCTGCGGCGCCGGAACGCCGCGGCGCCGTTCCGGGTGCCGCTCTATCCCGCGGTCCCGGTCGCGTTCCTCGCGGTCTACGCCGCGCTCTTCATCGCGACGGTGGTGGCTCAGCCGATGGTGGCGGCGCTGGGAGCGGGGGTGCTGCTCGCGGCGTACCTCGTCGCTGGGACACTACGACGCTAAGAGGTTACGACGCTACGTCGTACGACCTAGCGTCTTAGCGTCGTCTCTCACTCCTCCTCCAGCCCTTCTATCCGATGTAATTCCTGCTGACTCGGCCGCACGCTCGCCGGCCGGTACATGATCACTTTGGCGCGCTCCAGCGTGATCAGTCCGCCGCCGATCATTTCGTCCAGGTCCGGCAGGACTCTCTGAATCACTTCCTCGGTCTCCACCACCTCGATGATGAGCGGGAGGTCGAGCGAAAGCCGCAGGATCTTGTCGGTGTGCACCTTGGACGAGGCGCCGAACCCGGCGACGCCCCGCAACACGGTGGCGCCGGCGAGTCCCTTGCCCCGCAGCCGCTCGAGCAGCACTTCGTAGAGCGGTTTCCCCTGATACTTGTCGCTCTCGCCGATGAAGATGCGCATCAGGGTGCGCTCGCCCTTGAAGCGGTGGCTCATGGAGACCTCACAGGAGTTTGCCCGCCAGCGCGGTGCCCGCGAGCACCGCGCCGACGCAGCCGACGATCGTTCCCGTCATGTACAGCGCGGCGCGGAGGTAGGCGCCCTCGCCCAGCAGTCCAAAGCTCTCGTAGGCGAAGGTGCTCATGGTGGTGAAAGCACCGCAGAAGCCGATGGTGAGTCCGGCGCGGGTTTCGGGAGAGAAGGTGGTCGATCCGGTGGCGTAGCGGATGATGAAGCCCAGCACCAGCGAGCCCGACACGTTGATGACCAGGGTGCCGAGGGGGAAGAAACTCCCGGCCCGGTCCTGGATCCAGCCTTGGAGGTAGTAGCGGGCGAGGGTTCCGGCGACGCCGCCCAACAGGATATACGCGATCACGCGCGCTGTTCCGGCAAGAGAAGGGCGGCGTCCGCGAGCGCGAGCAGTCGGTCGTGCAGTCGCTCGAGCGGCGGTTCGAGAACGGCGCCGAGATCGGGATGCACCGCGCCGTACGCGGCGAGGCGGCGCGGACGGAGATCCTCGAGGTGCACCGCCCACACCTCCGCCGTGGCGGCCACTCGGCGCGCGAGGGCGGGGGGGCGCTCGACCGGAAGACCGAGCGCGGTACGCAGCGTCTCGACGTCGCGATCGGCGTCAGCGAGGAGGTCACGCACCCGCCGCGACGCGTGGCCTGAGTTCGCGAGCTCGGGCAGATCGGCGAGGGCGCGGAGGTCGTCCGCGAGCATCCGCAGATGGGTGCCGAGGCGTCGTTGCTGATTCTGGTTGAGCAGAGGCACGGTCACAAAAAGACTCCTTCCCTGGACGTTCGGGTAGGAGTCATCAGCCCTGATGGGCGGTTAACGGCGAACTCCATCGCCGACGGAAATATAGGGGCCAGGCGGCCAAGAGGCTAAGAGGCGAAGCAACGACTGTCCTCTTCGCCCCTTAGCCTCTTAGCCCCTTTGCCCCTCGTCGTCGTATCTTTCGGTCATGCGCCTCGCCCTTTCCCAGTTCCGCCCCGCCAAGGGCGAGTACGCCGACAACGTGCGCCGCATCGGGGAGGTGGCGTCCGCCGCTGCGCGGCTCGATCCCCGCCCCGACCTGATCGTCTTTCCGGAAACCGCAACCTCGGGCTACTTCGTGGAAGGCGGCGTGCAGGAGGTCGCGGTGACCGCGGGCACCCTGGTCCGCGATCTCGCCGCCGCCTACTCCGGGCCCGCCGTGGACCTCTGCGTCGGATTCTACGAAGTCTTCCAGAATCATCTTTTCAACTCCTGCCTCTACGTCACCCTGGGCGGGAAGAAGCCCGAGGTGCGGCACGTGCACCGC
>DASSQQ010000110.1:0-12770 GCA_035702425.1 Gemmatimonadales bacterium | reverse complement strand
CGTGCATCTGCGGTGGTACCTCGCGAGCTCGGTGTCGGCGGAGCTCGGCTGGGTCCGGCGCACCACCAGTCCCGAGGTCGCCGCCCAGGAGATGGGCGCGGTGCGGATCGGCATGCACGCGTTTTACGGGCTCGGGCCGGGGGCGGACCTGACCCTGCGCGCCAACTACCTCGCGGGCGCCAAGTTCTCCGGAGGCGGCTCCGCGCCCTTCGGGATCGAGCTGGGTCTCGGTGTCTCCTACGGCGCCACCAACGCCCGCTGGCGGCTCACCGGCGACTACGAGTTCCAGCGCGTGGACCGCAAGACCAGCGTGCCCGTTCCGCTCCAGCAGTCGCTGGCGCGGGTCGGCGCGGCGCTCGGCTTCTAACTCCTCACTTCCCGCTCCATGACGGGCGCGCTCGCGCTCCTCTTTGATTTCGGCGGCACCCTGGACGCCGACGGCGTGTACACCGCGCCGCGCTTCCACGCGGCCTACCGGGCCTCGGGCGGCGCGCTCGACGCGGCGGCGTTCGAGCCGGTGTTCGCCGAATCGGAGCGCGCGCTCGCCGCCCTTCCCGGAATCGAGACGCTGGGGTACCGCGACGCCGTCGCCGCGCAGGCCCGTTTGATCGTCGCGTCGCTCCCCGCCGGCGATCGCGCCGACGCCGCGCGCATCGCCGAGCGGTTCGACGCGGAGGCGCGCGCCGCGGTGGCGCGCCACCGGCCGGTGCTGGAGCGACTGGCGTCGCGCTACCGGATGGCGGTGGTGTCCAACTTCACCGGCAACCTCGATCCCTGCCTCGAGGATCTCGGCCTCCGGCGATTCTTCGGCGTGCGGCTCGACTCGGCCGTGGTCGGGATCCGGAAGCCGGACCCGCGGATCTTTCGCCTCGCGCTCGAGCGCCTGGGGGTCGGCGCGGACCGGGCCTGGATGATCGGCGACAACATCGAGGCCGACGTGCGCGCCGCCGCGCGGGTGGGGATCAAGGCCTGCTGGCTCGCGCCCGCCGGGCGCGAGGTTCCGGCGGGGCCGGCGCCCCTGGCACGGATCGCGAGGCTGGAGGAGATCGAGGGCGTGCTGGCGGCGCCGGAGCACGAGGCTCGCGTCTCCTGATGCACGGACTGGTGCTCGCCGGAGGAGAGGGCTCGCGGCTCGCGGCCGAGGGCATCGCGATGCCGAAGCCGCTGGTGCCCGTCGCCGGGCGCCCGATCATCCTGCGCCTCCTTGAAACGCTGGACGGCCTGGGGTGCGCGTCGCTCACGGCGATGGTGCGGGAGGAGTTCCGGGAAGTGCCGCGGCTGCTGGCGGGCCACGCCTTTGAACATCCCTTCACCATTCGGACCTGCCGGACCCCCACGTCCGCGCACACCCTGGTGGCGGGTCTCGACGCGGTGCCCCCGGGCCCCGTCTTTTGCAGCATGGTGGACACGATTATGCTCCCCTCGGACTGGCGGGCGGCTTTCCGCGCCACCGGAGACTGGCTTTCAGGCCAGGCGGACGCCGTACTCGTTGTGACGCCTTTCGTTCAGGACGAGTCTCCGCTCTATGTGCGATGCACTGGGGAGGGCTTCGTGCGTGAAGTGAGCGACCGTCCGGTGGCGGGGGGCCTGGTGACGGGCGGCGTCTACGGATTCGGAGAGGTGGCGCGGCGCCACGCGGCGGCGGCGGTGAGCGAAGGCGTACAGCGCATGCGCGGAGTCCTGCGGCGGCTGGTGGAGGACGGCGCGCGGGTGGGCGCCGTGGAAGTCGCCCGCATCGTGGACCTGGATCACGCCGACGATTTGCGGCTCGCCGATCAGTGGCTCGGGGGCGCGGGCGCATGAAGCGCGGCAAGCACGTCGTCGCGGTGTATCGCAATCCGGCCTACTCGCCGCTCCAGCACCTGTCCAACGACACTGCGATCATGGACGCGACGGCGGCGCGGCTTCTGGAGTGCGGGTTTCGCCTCACCAAGACCACGGAGGTGGACGTCGCGAGCGGCCGGCTCCCCGACGGCGATCTCTATCTCAACATGTGCCAGGGCTCGCTCGCGGCGGAGCAGCTGATGCCGCTCGAGGGCGACTCGGTGGTGGTGGTGAACCGCCCCTCGTCGGTGCTCAACTGCCACCGCCACCGCCTGGTGCGGCGGCTGGCCGGCACCACGCTGTCGTTTCCGCACACGGTGGTGCTCCCGTCCGGCGCGCGTCCCACGGCGGACCAGTTGCGCGAGCTCGACAACGGCGACGAGCGGATCTGGGTGAAACGCGGGGACGTGCACGCCGAGCGGCCGGAAGACGTGGTGGCGGTGGCGCGGGATCAGGTTCTGCCCACGATGCGGACCTTCGCGGAGCGGGGGATTCCCTGGGTGGCGCTGCAGCAGCACGTTTCGGGGCCCCTGGTGAAGTTCTACGCCGTGGGGGACGGGCGGTTCTTCCGCTGGTACGCCAACGGGGACGGACGGGGCGCCGAGCGCCCCGCGATCGACGAGGACCGGCTGAAGGCGCTGGCGTTCGACGCGGCGGCGCTGCTCGGTCTCGAGGTGTTCGGCGGCGACGTGGCGTTTCCGCGTCTCGACCGCCCGGTGCTGATCGACATCAACGACTGGCCGAGCTTCGCGCCGTTCCGCGCCGAGGCGGCGCAGGCGATCGCGGCATACGTAACCGAACGCATGAACGGGAGGGTGAAGTGACGGAGACCATCGCCGGCGTGCAGCTGCCGGGCCCCAAGTCCAAGGCGCTCTTCGACGCCGAAGCCAGGTACCTGGCGCCGGGGACGCAGAGCGTCGCGCTGTTCAGCCAGCTCTGCATCGACCGGGGCGAGGGGGCGGTGCTGTACGACGTGGACGGCAACGCCTACATCGACCTCCTGGCCGGCGTGGGCGTGGCGAGTCTCGGCTACGCGCACCCCAAGTACGTGGCGGCGATGCAGAAGCAGGTCGCGCGCATTCACGTGGGCAGCTTCACCACCGAAAACCGCGCGGCCCTGGTGAAGCTCCTGGCGGAGCTCACGCCCGGCGATCTGAACCGCACCCAGCTCTACTCGAGCGGCGCCGAAGCGGTCGAGGCGGCGCTCCGGCTGGCCAAGTCCCGCACCGGAAAGACCGAGGTCATCGGCTTCTGGGGCGGCTTCCACGGGAAGACCGGCGGCGTGCTGCCGCTTCTCGGCTCGTCGTTCAAGCACAAGCTCGGGCCCCTGATGCCGGGATCGTACGCGACGCCGTACGCGTCCTGCGCCCGCTGCGCCTTCGACAAGACCTTCCCGTCCTGCGAATGGCACTGCGTGGATTTCCTGCGCAAGAAGATCGAGCTCGAGACCACGAACAGCGTGGCCGCGATCATCGTGGAGCCGATCCAGGGGACGGCGGGCAACATCATCCCTCCCGCGGGCTACCTGAAAGAGCTCCGCCGGCTGGCCGACGAGCTGGGCGCGCTCCTGATCTGCGACGAGATGCTCACCGGCTTCGGCCGCACCGGAAAGATGTTCGCCATCGAGCACGAGGGCGTGGTGCCGGACGTGATGACGGTGGGGAAGGGCTTCGGCGGCGGGTTCCCGATGACCGGGATCATCGCCCGGGAGGAAGTGGCGTTCTCCAAACCGTTCGCCAATCCGTCGGGGAGCTCCTCCAGCTACGGCGGCAACCCGCTCGCCGCGGCGGCCGCGCGCATCGCGATCGAAACGATTCTCGAGGAGCACCTGGTCGAGAACTCCCGCAAGGTGGGCGCCGCCATGCTCGCCGAGATGAAGAGCTGGGAAGGCGAGATTCCCATCGTGAGCGGGGTGCGCGGGCGGGGTCTGATGATCGGCATGGACCTGGTGGTGCCCGGCACCACCAACCTGCTCGACAAGAAGCAGTGCCGCTGGATCTTCGATACCCTGCTGTCCCGCGGTGTGCTGGCGATGATCTACAACCCCGAGGTGCGCATCAATCCGCCGCTCGTGATTCGCGAAGAGGAGGCGTTGCGCGCACTATCCATCATGAAGGACGTGCTCGGTGAAGCCGCAGAACGCGCTCGCGCATAAGGGGGCCGCGGTCGAGGAGTGGATCGACCTCCACTTCTTCCGGCCGGTCGGGATGCGGATCGCGCGCGCCCTCGGCCCCACCGACGTCTCCGCGGACGAGGTAACCCTCTGGTCCCTCGCCCTGGGCCTCGTGGCGGGCCACCTGTTCCTGTACCACGAGCGCTGGGTCAACGCCATCGGCGTGGGCCTGTTCATCGTGTCGGACATTCTGGACTCGGCGGACGGCCAGCTGGCGCGGCTGCGCGGCACCTCCACCCGCACCGGCCGGATCCTGGACGGCGTCAGCGACAATCTCCGCTTCGTCAATCTCTACGCGCACCTGCTGGTGCGGATCTGGCTGATGGGCTACGGCTGGCCCGGCGCGTTGCTGGTCGCCTTCGCCGGACTCTCCCATTCCTTCCAGAGCGCCGCGGCCGACTTCGTCCGCAACGCGTTCCTGTACGCCGGCACCGGCGGCGGCGAGCTCGATCTGCCGGAGGACATGGACGAGCCGGCGCGCGGATCCTGGATCGAGCGCCTCACCGCCTGGGCCTATCGCGGCTACGTGCGGCGGCAGGCGCTGCTGTTCCCGCGGACCGTCACCCTCTTCCGCCGGCTTCGCGCGGCGGGGACGCCGGAGGCGTTCCGCCTGGCGTACGCCGACCGGCAGCAGCCGCTGCTGCCGCTCTGCACCTGGCTGGGCCAGAACATCCGCTTCGCGCTCCTCGCGGTGGTCGCCTTCACCGGCCGTCCCGGCCTCCTCTTCTGGACCGAGGCCTCGGCGATGAACGTGGTGCTGGTGACCCTGCTGGTGCTGCACGAGTGGAACGCCGCCGGTCTCGCCGAGTCGCTCTCCGGCGCGGAAAAAGCCTGACCCGGTGACGCGGGTGTTCCGCGGCGTCATCGTGGGATCCGGAAACATCGGGCGTCACGCCCACCTGCCCGCCTTCCGCACCGCGCCGGTGCGCGAGCGCGTGGAGATCGCCGGATTCCTGGACGCGGCGAGCGACGGGGCGCCGGTCGAGGGCCTGCCCCATCTCCGCGAGCCCGCCCAGGTCGCGACACTGGGCAAGATCGATTTTCTGGACGTCTGCACCCCCACGGCGTCGCATCGCGAGCTGATTCTCTGGGGCCTCTCCCGGGGCTGGCACGTGCTGTGCGAGAAGCCGGTGGCGCTCACCCTCGCCGAAGCGGACGAGCTGGCGCGCGCGGCGCGCGACGCCGGCCGCATTCTCGTGCCCTGTCATCAGTACCGCTTCAACCCGGCGTGGACCCGGATCGCGGAGTGGCTGCGCGCCGGGCGGATCGGCGCCTGGCACCTGGCGGAGTTTTCGGTGCACCGTTCCGCCGCCGATCCCGGCGGCCGCCCGTCGGGCACGCCCTGGCGCGGCACCCGCGCCGCGGGGAAGGGCGGCGTCCTCCTCGATCACGGCACCCACCTGATCTACCAGCTGCTGGACGTCGCGGGGATGCCGAGCGCGGTGGGCGCCTGGACGGGCCGGCTGCGTCACGACTACGACGTCGAGGACACCGCGTCCCTGGTGTTCGAGTACCCGGACCGCGTGGCCACGATGTTCCTCACCTGGGCGGGCGGGGCGCGCCGCAACGGGATCCGGTTCACCGGTGAGTGCGGCGTGATCGAGCTCGAGAACGGCGAGCTGCGCCTCGATTCGACCGGCGGCAAGGAGCGGGTGGACCTCGCCGCGGAGCTCGACAAGTCCGTTTATCACCGCTGGTTCGCGCGGCTCTTCGAGCGCTTCGCCGGTCTGCTCGCGGCGGGACGCGCGGACCAGGAGATCGAGGACATCCGCCGCGTCGCCGCGGTGCTCGAGACCGGATACGCGGCCGCCGCCTCGCGCGCCACGCTTCCCGTTCCCGCGCTCGGATGAGCCGGAAGGCACAGCTCGCGCTCTTTCTCCTGGGCGGCTCGGCGTTCGCCTACATTCTGTCCCGCATCGGATTCACCAGTCTCCTCGCGTCGGCCCGCGCCACCTGGTGGGTGCTGATCCCGCTGGTCGCCATCGGCGGCGTGGTCTACCTGTGCAACAGCGCGGCCACCTGGCTGGTGCTCGCGGACGAGCCCTCGCGCCCGCCCTTCGGACGGGTGTACGCGCTCACCGTGTCCGGCTTCTCCCTCAACTTCCTGACCCCGATGGTGAACCTGGGAGGCGAGCCCTACAAGGCCGCGGGGTTCGCGCCCTGGCTCGGCGGGCGGCGGGCGGCGGGGGTGGTGATCGTCTACCAGATGCTGCACACGCTGGGGATGATCCTCACCTTCCTCGCCGGCATCGCGCTCGCGCTCCTCCTCGTCCCCTCGGATCCGCGCCTCGCCTGGAGTCTCACCGCGCTGTTCGTGGCGCTGGTCGCGGCGTTCGCCCTGCTCCTCTGGGTGCACCGCGAGGGCGGCCTCGAGCGGCTGCTCGACTTCCTGCACCGGGTGCCCGGGCTCTCGCGGGTGGCGCGGCTGGTCGAGCCCCGGCGGGAGAGCCTGGCCCTGCTGGACGAGCAGATCCGGCGCTTCTATCGCGCGCACCGGGCGCGGTTCGCGCTCGCCGTGCTGCTCGAGTTCCTGGGCCGCGGCCTGCTGCTGCTCGAGTATTACTTTGTACTGCTGTCGCTGTCGATCGACGTCGGTCTCGCGCGGGGATTCATGATCGGCGCGCTGGCGTCGCTCGCGTCCAACGTGCTGTTCTTCCTGCCGTACGAGCTCGGCGCCAAGGAGGGATCGCTCTACGTCCTGTTCCGCATGGTGGGGCTTCGCCCGGCGCTCGGCGTGTACGCGGCCCTGATCGCCCGGCTCCGCGATCTCGCCTGGATCGGCATCGGCCTGCTCCTGATCTGGGCCGCGGGGCGGCGGGCGCCCGCACCGGCCGGCGCCGGAGAACCCTCGTGACCATCGTCACCCACGTGCTCGCCACCACCCTCGGCGTGCAGGCGATGGAGCTGCACGGCTCCGAGGTCGCTCTCGCGTACGCGTTCGGCATCGGCGTGGATGTCGACCACGCCGTCAAGGCGCCCTTCTACCTCAAGGCGATCGGCCTCAGGGACAAGCGGGGGTACTACTGGCGATCGTCCCTGCAGGAGCCGGTGGCCCTGCTCTGGATCCTGCCGCTCTGCGTCTTCCTGCACACCCTCGTGCCCCTGGTGTTCTTCGCGATCCACGTGGCGATGGATTACAGCGTCAGCTTCGAGAAGATGCCGCTGTATCCCTACTCGCCGTGGGTCACGCGCGGCTGGCTCCTCAACATCCCGGACAAGGTGAAAGAGGTGGTGCTCGCCATCGTCCTCGTCGCCTTGAACGCTCTCCTATTCTTCGCGCGACGCTAGACTGGCTGACCCAGCCGCTGATCCGCCTGCTGCACGAGGGGCTGGGGCTGTCGCCCGCCGCGGTGAGCTGGCTGTCGTTCGCGGCGAGCGCGGGCGCCGCGGTGGTGCTCGCCACCGGCCGGGTGGTCCCGGCGCTGATCGTGATGGCGGCGGGCCAGGTGCTGGACGGCCTCGATGGCGGGATCGCCCGGGTCTACGGGCTCGGCACCCCCGCGGGGGCCCGGCTGGACACCGCGCTCGATCGCGCTTCGGAGACCCTGATCTTTCTCGCGGCGGGCTGGGCGGGACTCGCGCCCTGGCGGATCATTGTCCTCGCGCTCGCCGCGATCTACCTGATGACCAGCATCGCGGAGCGCTCGGGACTCGATCCCGGCGTGAAGCGGTTCGCCCTCTACTTCGGCCTCCGGTTCCCGTATCCGCTCATTTTCACCGTGATCTTCGCGGTGAATCTCGCGGCGTACGCCATCGGACTCCTGGTGATCGACTGCAAGTTCCAGATCACGATGGACCGGCTGGGCGGGGATCTGGACACCGTCGCGTCCCGGGCGGTGGCGCTCGAGGTCCGGGAAACGCGAAAGGGGGCGAGGTGATTCCGCCCCCCGTCGTCTCCCCCCTCCCGGTGCGCTAGCGCCGCGTGGCCGCGGCGGCGGGCGCGGCCCCCCGGCCCGGGCCCGGCGCGAGCTCGTGCTGCAGCGCGAACACCCGCGCGAAGGTGCGCAGGTCGTCCCAGTCGGTGTACTCGTAGTCGCGCGAGGTGTCGGTGTCCCCGCCGACCTTGGCGGCGATCCGCCGCATCACCCACCGCTTGAACCAGCTGTACCGGGTGTAGGGCAGGGCGCCCGCGACCGTCTTGCGCGTTCCCGGCCGCCACCCGGCCTGGTCCAGGAACTCGTCCATGATGCGTCCCACTTCGCGCTGGACGGCGGGCCGGTCCTTTTGCAGCACGCCGAGGCAGACCGAGATGAAGGCGCTCGCTTTGTCGTTGAGCACGGGGGCGTGGCGCCGAACCCAGCGCCTCACCTTCCGCTGGTAGCCGCCGGCGTGAATGGACGCGGCCACGATCACCGCGTCGTAGGGATCGGGAAAGAGACCGCCGGCGTCTTTCGCGTCCACCACGGCGACCTGCCCGCATTCGTTCTTCAGGGTCCGGGCGAGCACCTCCGCGATCTTGGCGGTGTGACCGTCCGTCGTGCCGTACACAATCAGCACCCTGGCCATCGCGTCCTCCTGCTTACGCGTTCGACGCAAAGCCTAATCTCGCGCGATGAAGGGGCCGTGAACCTGGGAGGAAGAGCGGCGGAGCAGGGGCTCGAGCGCGCCGACCGCGGACTCGACGGTGCGTGCCTCGTCCGGCGCCAGGCGCTCGAGCAGGGCGGAGAGCAAAGCCAGCCGGCGGCGGCGGGCGCTCTCCAGAACCCGGCGGCCGCGCGCGGTGGCGCGCACCGGCACCACGCGGGCGTCGCCGGGATCGCGTCCCCGCTCGACCAGGCCCGCGCGGGCCAGCCCCTGCAGGAGGCGGGTCATGGTGGGCGTCGCGACGCCCTCGGCCCGGGCCAGCTCGGTGACCGTGACCGGCCCGGCGAAGACCACCACCGAGAGCGCGGAGAGCCGGGGCGCGGAGAGTCCGCTGGCCGCGTCCCCGGTCCGGATCCGGCGGAGCAGGTGAATGGCGAGGGAGTGCAGGCGGTCGGCCAGGGCCGCCGTGCCGGCGCGGGAAGGCATGATGGTCGTTAGCTCCTGCAACAAAGTGCGGCGGGCGCCGGCCCGGCGCCACCCGTCAGGGCGCGAGCCGATGCACCGCTTTCAGGATCAGGGCGCCGTTCAGCGGCCGTCCCAGCGCTCGCGCGGCCGGGAAGGGCGAAGGCGCGAGCGGGTTGGTGGTGTAGCCCGAGTTCCAGACCAGGAAGACGTCGTCGCCCACGGCCGGAATCCAGTGAAACCGGAGATTGAAGTCCACCCGCTGGTCTTCGTTGTTCAGCTGCACGAATCCCAGGAAGCTGGCGCGGGTGTTGAAGTCGTACTCGACGCGGCTCGACGTGGTGAGGGCGGTGAAGCCGCCCTGCGGAAGGCGGGCGGCGGTCCGCGCCACGCCCTGGGTGAGAATGAGGTGGCCGCCGGCCCGCCAGGTTCCCTCGAGCTCGAGGTCGGCGCTGCGGCCGCCGTAAAAGGGGCCCCAGTTCACGAACGCCCCCACGCCGAAGGGACGTCCGGGGGACATTTCGTACTGGAGCTCGTAGCGCGACCACCAGTAGCGGCCGGGCGGAATGGTCACCCCGCGGTAGATGGCGAAGGAGTCGGCCGGCGCGTCGAACTGGCGCTGGAGGTTGATCTCGAAGTGGTCGCCGTTCTGCCGGTCGCCCCCCAGCACCCGCCACTCGAAGAACGCGGTCTGCCAGTCCCGGGTGGAGAAGAGCGAGCCGCCCTGGTTCGCGATGACGTCCCAGCTGGGAATGGGCGCGGTGAAGTCGAGCTGGCGGATCCCCAGCACCCCGGGCCGGGGCGTGAAATCGATGTGACCCGTGGTCTCCCAGATTCCGGTACGCTGCACGAAGCCGAGCGGCGGGGCGAAGCCGCGCTCGATCCGGTACAGCGAGACGAAGTTGTCGAAGAGGTCGTTCGGGTTGTCGGTGGAGAGCCGCCACGCCAGCGGCGTGCCGGGGACGCCCGGCGTTTCGCTGCCCGCCACCCACACCTTGGGCTCGACGTTCACCCCGTGCACCACGAGCGGCAGGTCCAGGTCGAGGCCGCCGGCCCGCTGCGCACCGGCGCCGCCCCGCGCGTCGCGGAGCGTGCCGATGGCGCCGATGTAGGAGCGGTCGAAGAGGTCGTGCTGGACTCTCAGCACCGCGTCGTTCGCGTTCTCGCCGCCGCCGGTCTCCGCGTCCAGCAGGCCGATGCGCCAGGGGCCGAGCCGTCCGTACAGCCGGCCGCCGGCGACGATCGGCACCGGGGCGCCAGCGGTGTCGAGTCCGATGCGCCGGGAATAAAAGAGCTGGACCCGCTCCGGGGTGCCGAGATCGAGCAGCGCGTTCGATTCGAGAAAGAACTCCCGCTTCTCCGGAAAGAAGAACGGGAACCGGGTCAGGTTGATGACCTGCTGATCGGCTTCCACCTGGGCGAAATCGGTGTTGACCGTGAGGTCCGCGGTCAGGGTGGGCGCGAGCGCGAGCTTCGCGTCCAGGCCCGCCTTGGCCGCCGTGTAGCCGTGCGCCGTCTGGCCGCCCGCGCTGTCGTGCTCGGCCTCCACCGCCCGGGCCAGCGCGTAGGGGTAGAGCTCGAGCCCGCCGGGGCGCCGCAGGCCCGCGAGACCGGTGATGGCGCCTTCCTGATCGAGGTGGTAGAGCCCCTGCGCCCTTCCGTAGGAGCGCCACAGGTCCTCTTCGTTCTTGCGCCGGATGAATCGCCGCACGTTGAACCCGAACTGCGTGGCGGCGCCCGCCCGGAAGCGGAGCGCCCGGAACGGAATCCGGAACTCCGCGATCCAGGCGCCGCGGTCCCGCGACACCGCCACCTCCCACACGCCGTTCCAGTCCTCGTTCAGGTCGTCCACCCCGGAGAACTGCGCGTCCCACATGGCGCCGTTGGGGTTGGTGCCGAACACGAAGGCGTCGCGGCGGTCGTCGAAGGCGTCGATCAGGATCTCCACCTGATCGTCGCTCGAGAGGTCGGCGTCGCGCCGGAGCTGGCTCGCCCGGACCTCGCGCATGCGCGAGTCCTCGCAGCGCACCAGGACGTAGAGTGCCGCGGCGTCGTGCGCGACCTTGATCACCGTCCGCTCGGAGGCCGGCGCGCCCGCCGCGGGCTCGCGCTGGCGGAGATCGCTGATGGAGTCCACGGCGCTCCAGAAGGAGGCGCCGGGGAATCCCGAGGCACTCGCCGCCTCCGGAACCGGCGCCGCGGCGATGGTGGCGCGGACGCTGTCCTGCGCCGGCAGGGTGGCGGCGACCCACACCAGCCCCCAGGCCGGGAGCGCGGTCCGAGCGGCGAGCGTCATCTCAGGTGGTGAACGCGTACCGGGTGAGGAGTCCCACGACCCCCGCGCCCGCGATGAGGGCCGGGTCGGGGATCTTCTTCCAGCGGACAATGAGCGCGAGGGTCACGGCGCACACCAGCACCGTGGTGAGATCCACCAGCGCCCGGCGTCCCAGCACCAGCACCGCGCCCCCGATGGCGCCGGTGGCGGCGGCGGTGACGCCGTCCACGAACGCCCGCACCGACGGGCTCGCCAGGAGCCGCCGGAACCGCGGCGCCACCAGCACCGTCACCGCGTACACCGGGGCGAACACGCCCAGCGCCGCGAGCACCGCCCCGAGGAGACCGGCGACCAGAAAACCGATGAAGGCGACGGTGATCACCACCGGACCCGGCGTGATCATCGAGACCGCCACCGCGTCCAGAAACTGGCGCTCGTCGAGCCAGTGGTACTGGACCACCACCCCGCCGTGGAGGAACGGCACGATGGCGAGCCCGCTTCCGAAAACGAAGAGTCCGGCGGCGGCGAAGTACCAGAAGACCTTCCACGCGACGCCCACCGACGCCGGCCCCGCGATCGTCGCGACGAGCCACGCCGGCCAGGGCGCCACCGCGGCCGCCGTCGCGGCCGTTCGGGCGCGGGCCCGCGCGATCACCGGCACCAGGCCCGACGCGACGAAGAGCCACACGATCTCGGAGGCGGTCCACGCCGTCACCACGAGACTCACCGCGAACAGCACCCAGAGCAGGAGATCGCGCTTCAGCGTCATGCGGGCGAGCTTCACCGCGCTGCGCGCGATGATCGCGATCACCGCCGCGCCGATGCCGTAGAAGAGCGCCTGCATCCAGGCCAGCCCGCCGAACCGGACGTAGAGCCAGGAGAGGGCGAGGACCATCAGGAAGGATGGGGCGATGAACGCGATCCCCACCAGGGTCGCCCCCAGGGCCCCGCCTTCCACCCACCCCAGGTACATCGCGAGCTGGGCCGCGAGGGGGCCCGGCGCGAGCTGGGCCAGCGCCAATCCCTGCTGGTAATCGTCCGCCGACACCCAGCCGCGCTCTTCCACCAGATCGCGCTGCATGTACCCCGCGAGGGCGATCGGTCCCCCGAACCCCACCGCGCCGAGGCGCAGGAAGTAGAGGACGAACGCTCTCCGCCGGCCCGCGTGCGTGCCTTCCGTCATTTGGCTTTCCGCGAGCGCCGCCGTCCCGCGCCGAAGGCGCGGTACAGTGCGTCGAAGACCAGGGCGCCGCGCCGGACCCGTTCCGCGTCACCCGCCGCTCCGCGGGCGATGCGGGTGAGTCGCCGCGCGACACCCGCCGTCTCCCGGCGCCCGTACTTCTCGTCCTTCAGGTCGATGTCGTGCACGATCTGGGCGATGGGCCGGAGCGCGGCGTCAGGGATCCGGAAGCGGCGGAGCAGGGTCTCGAAGGTGCAGTGGTCGCCCTGATGGGTGTACTCCGCTTCGAACATGTCGAAGCGGAGCTCGCCCCGCCGGGGCCGATACCCCTC
>DASSQQ010000109.1:0-2939 GCA_035702425.1 Gemmatimonadales bacterium | reverse complement strand
ACATCGCCGCCGCCCTGCAGGTGATGCCGCTCTCCGACCGCGACGAAACCCTCTCCATGCTCCCGCTCTCGCACATCTTCGAGCGGATGGTGGATTACACCATGTTCGCGGCGGGAGTGGTGATCAACTACGCCGAGTCGTTCGACAAGGTGGCCCAGAACCTGGCCGAGGTGAAACCGACGGTGGTGGTGTCGGTGCCCCGGCTCTACGAGAAGGTGTACGCGCGGGTGCTCGAGAACGCGCTCTCGGGGAGCGGCGTGAAGCGCGGCATCTTCTACTGGGCCAAGCGGGTGGGCGAGCAGTGCGCCACCTACGAGCTTGCCGGGCTCAAGGTCCCGGCGGGGCTCGCCCTGCAGCGCGCCGTCGCGGACCGGCTGGTGTTCGCGAAGCTCCGCGCCCGCACCGGCGGGCGGGTGAAGTATTTCGTCTCCGGGAGCGCGCCCCTCGCCGCGGACGTGGCCAAGTTCTTCTTCGCCGCGAAACTGCCGGTGATCGAGGGCTACGGGCTCACCGAAACCTCCCCCGTGATCACGCTCAACCGGCTCGACAAGGCGAAGCTCGGCACCGTGGGGCCGGTGGTGCCCGGCGTCGCGATCAAGATCGCGGCGGACGGCGAGATTCTGGCCCGGGGCCCGAACATCATGCGGGGCTACTACAACAAGCCGGAGGCGACGACGGAAGCGATCGACGCCGACGGCTGGTTCCACACCGGCGACATCGGCGAGATCGACGCCGAAGGCTTCCTCAAGATCACCGACCGGAAGAAGGATCTGATCAAGACCGCGGGCGGCAAGTACGTCGCCCCCCAGCCGATCGAGAACCTGGTGAAGACCAACCGCTTCGTCGCCAACGCGGTGATGCTGGGCGACAAGCGGAAGTTCCCGATCGTGATCGTGGTCCCGAACTTCGAGACCCTGGAGCGCTGGGCCCGGGAACGGAATCTCTCCGCCCCGTCGCGGACGGCGCTGATCGCCCTGCCGGACGTCAAGGCCAAGATGGAGCGGGAAGTGATGAGTCCCCTGCGGGACCTGGCGCGCTACGAGATGCCCAAGAAGGTGCTGCTCCTGGACGCCGACTTCAGCATCGAGTCCGGCGAGCTGACGCCGACGCTGAAAGTGAAACGCCGCGCGGTGGAGCAGCGCTACGGGGACCTGATCAACCGGGCCTACGCGGAGGCGGACGCCACCAGCGCCGGCATCGAGAGCTGATGCACCTCACCTACGACGAGGCGGTCCACACCTACATCGGGGTCACGCTCATCACCGTCGCGGCGGTCGGGGCGTTTCTCGTGGATCGTCCCGACGCGCCCCGCTGGCGGCGGCACGCGTGGCTCGGCCTCGCCCTGTTTCTGTTCTGGATCGTGATGGGCTCGAAGGAGGGGTGGACGCCCCCCGCCGACCAGAGCGTGTGGTGGGCGCCGATCCAGCACCTGTTCACGTTTTCGGGGACCAACGACTGGTGGACGGGGCTCGCCTCGCCCCACATCCTCCAGCACAAGCTCGCCGCGATCTGCATCGTGACGCCGGCGCTCACCGAATGGTTCATCCGCTCCCGGCCCGGGCACCCGGCGTCGAAGTACCTGCAATGGGTCCTTCCCGCCGCCCTCGCCACCATCGCGGTGATCTTCTACCTGCACAAGCCGGTGCACGGAAACGCCGCGGCGATGGCGGCGATGCACATGAGCCCGGACCCCGTGGCCCAGCACTCGGAGCGCTACCAGCACTGGATTTTCGCGACCGCGTTCCTCCTGGCCGCGCTGGCCGCGCTCACCGCCCGCCTGCCCCGGACCTCGGCGCTGGTGCCGCACCGGGCGTGGTACGCGTTCATGGCGATGGGCGGGCTGGTGTTCGTGACGTTTAGAGTGTGACGGACGGACAGACGGACAGGCTGGACTACTGCTTCTCTCCCACCCAGGCGTTTTCGCTCGCGGCCAGCTGGGTGACACCCGCGGGGCCCGACGTCCCGCCTTCCTGCACATAGCGGCGGCCGCGGAGTAGCACGCGCACCGCTTCGCCGGTCCACGGTTCCTTCACCGAGTCCGCTCCCACCACCACGCCGCGGGCGATCGCCTGCCGGACCGGAATCACGGCGACGGAGCGCACCAAACTCAGCGTAGACAATTCCTCGACGCCCTCCGGCGGATTCACGCCCACGAAGTGCACGCCGGCCATCAGGTCGGAGAGGCCCGCGCCGTAGCGCGCCGCGGAGCCGACCAGCACGATGTAACCGCCGGGACCGGAGAGGTCGAGGAGGGCCTGGACATCAGGAAGCGGGAGACGAGAAACGGGAATCGGGGATTGCGACCGGGCGCCTGGTGCCGTCTCCCGTCTCCCGTGTCCCGTGAAATCCACCAGGCCCTTGAGGATCGGATACTCGGCGTGGCACACCGGACACCCCAGCACCCCCGTGCGCACCAGGCGGCCGCGCATTTCGCCGGTGGACATCACGAGAAAGTTCTCCTCGTGGGGCTTCACGCAGCGCAGCATCTCGGTGAGCTCGATGTGCATTAGATCAAAGAGGCGTGGTGCGTGGCGCGGGGGAGCGCATGGCTATTTCATCCCCGGGCCGAGTATCGCGCCGGCAGCAAGCGGATCTCCGTCACGTCCACCCGCTCGGGACGGGTCACGGCGAAGAGCACCGCCTCCGCGACATCCTCCGCGCGCATCATGTCCTTGCGCTTGGTGAATCCGCTCTTCGAATCGGGATCCACTTCATCCCAGATCTCGGTGTCCACCGGGCCCGGCGAAATCAGGGTGGTCCGCACGCCGGCCTTCACCACCTCGGCCCGGATCACCTCGTGCATCCCGCGCAGTCCGAACTTGCTGGCGGCGTAGGCGGTGGAGCCGGTGAACCCGATGTGATCCGAAATCGATCCCAGGGTGACGAGGTGCCCGCGCCCCCTGGCCACGAGGTGCGGCACCAGGGCGCGGGCGAGGAGA
>DASSQQ010000108.1:0-38065 GCA_035702425.1 Gemmatimonadales bacterium | reverse complement strand
ATCACCGCGGTGATGGACGGCGTAAACGGACGCGGGCCGCTCACGGCGTGGTCACGGTCAGGGTGAAGGTGATGCCGACGCCGTAGGTGGCCGGCGCATCACTGGCCCAATGCAACAGCATCCGGAAGGACACCGTCTCCGTCCACGGATCGTTGAGACTGTTCTTCTTCATCGGCCGGGACTCGATCAGCGCATCCGTCGTGCTGATCGAGTTCCACACGCCGGGGTTGTTGGCGCTGCTCCACTGCAGGTCGCCGATCGCCTTGCTGCCACCCAGGGTCGCGGCGTTGGCGTGAATCGCCACGTTCGCGGTGTGCTGCACGTTGGCGCCGCCGCCGGTCTGATTCACCGTGAAGGTCACGGTGTTGGTGGCGGCGATCGATCCCGTCGCGAAGTCCGTTCCGCTCGGCGTGGCGAAGGCTACCGGCCCGCCGGCGAGCGCGACTGTCACCTGCGCACTGACGCGCGCGCCGCCCAAGAGGGCGGCGACGAGACCGATCAGCACTCCCCGCCGAACGATGGTCACGTCAGGGACTGTCCAGTTGAACCTGGCCACCCGCGACTTCGGCGCCGCCGTAGTCGATCAGCGCCAGCGCGACGTAGTGGCCGGGAGGGAGCGCCGGAATGCGGACCCGCAGGGTGCGGCTGTCGCCCGGAAGCACCCCGAACTCCACGATGTCCACCGTGGCGGCGACCGAGTTGTCGATCCGCCGGATCTCGATCTTGCCGGTGGGCCAGAGGGGCGCGCCGCCAGAGTTCTGGAAGCTCACCACGAAATCCCGGCCGGTGGTGTCCGCGAGCGAGTCCGGGCGATGGCGCGCGATGGTGAAGTCCAGCACGTCGCCCTCCTTCGCGAGCCCCGGCGGCACCACGTACACCTTGACCCCGATCCGCATGACGTACCGGATCTGGCGGCCGGCCGGCGGAGGCGCGGGGTTCGCGCTCTCCACCATGATGATGCTCCAGCACGCCGCGGTCAGCGTATCGCCGCCGGTGAGCGCCACGCGGACCGCCCCGGATGCTCCGGGGGCGAGCCTCAGGCTCAGCGGAAAGACCTCGAGGAAGCGCCCGCAGGAGTGCGGAAGGGTCCCGCTGGACACGAAGTCCTGCTGGCCATCGGCGGCGCGGGACCAGTCCTGCAGGTAGACCGTCGCCTGCACCGCCTCACTGCCGAAGTTGGTGACGTTGAAGGAGACGGCGCGCTTGCCCACGGCACGGGGATCGAGGACGATCTCGGTCTGGTCCACCGCCAGCTGGGCGAGCGCCGAGGCGGGCGCCAAGCCCGCCCCCACCAACGCCGACGCGGCGAGCGCCAACCATCGCACTCGCCGCGTCAGGGAGTGCGCCACCACCTCTGCACGCACTCGGGAAAACATCACGGAACTCCTTACTGGGTCACCGTGAAGATCACGGTGATCGAATAAGCACCCGGCACGTCGTTGGCGTAGCTGTACAGGGTGTTGAAGAAGAAGCTGGTCATGCCGTTGCCCGTGGCGCCCTGGTTCAGCGCGTAAGCGTTCACCGGGCTGTTGGTGAGACCCGCGTAGCCGCTACCGTTGGTGACCGACCATTGCAAGTCGGATGCCGGCTTGGCCCAGGGCGCGGTGTTCCAGCTGGCCGCGCTCGACTGAATGGACAAGTTCCAGGGCTTGTTGGACTTAACCGTCGCCACCGCGCTCGCCCCAGCCTCTTGGAGGTGCGTGTTGTCGAAGTCGGTTTCGGTCGGATTGGTCAGAGTCGCCGCCGCCGTGCTCAGGGTCAGGCGGAGCAGCGGGTTGACCGTGACGGAAACGGTCGCGGACACGTTACACGAGAGCGGCGGACCACCCGCACCGGTGCACGTGTTCTGGGCCTGGGCGTTGCCGACCAGGGCCAGCGCGATTAGCGCGACAAATGCGAGAGTGATGCGCTTCATGGTGTTCCTTCTCCTGACGAGGTACAGGTTCGAGTTAAGTCGTTGTTAAACAACATCTTGCGATCTATGGCTTCAGTGTGTTTCGCTTCGCCTTCTGCTCTTCTGACCCCTCTAAGAGCAAGTCCCATGCCGCGTCTGTGCAACAGTTCCTCAGTGTCAAAAAAATCCACAAAACCCATAGCCAAAGGGCGCACAATGTAGGAATTGGACTTAGCGAATGCAATAGCGATAGGACTGTATAGGTTCTGTACGGTCCGGGGCAACGGCAGCCTGGGGGAGAAACCTTAGGGAATCTTCACCGCAGAACCCGCCGCAGACCGCGAAGTGCAATTACTGACCAAGATCAGCCTTCATGACAAAAGGAAGTCCCTCAAGCTCAAGAGAGCCTGAGGGACTTGATCCAGATTCCAGAATCGGGCGAGACGGAGGCCCGGTCAGCGGGGAGCCGGGACGTGCCTCGAGCCTTGCCGTCGATCCACGATGATCCGCCGGGCGCCGAGCAGGCGGCGAGCCAGCGATCGCCGATCCCCCTGCCGGCGGTCCGCACTCGCCCTCCGCTCGATGGATGCGGGCGTGGCCGCGCACCGGCGGTCTTCGAACCCCCGGCGATCCACCCCCGCCCGGCGGTCCATGAGCTCGCGGCGATCCGCCAAGCGTCGGCGATTCGAGGGAATGCGGTAGGCCATGGCCCCATCCTCCGGTTCCGGGGGAATGGGGCCAGAACCTACGCCGGGGGCCGGCACTCGGCTAGTGCGCCCGGAGCCTCACGTCCAGGTCCGTCACGACCTCCGTGGGCGGGCCGCGGCGAACCCAGCCCTTGTGCCGCCCGTGGCCGTGCCCGTGCTCGTCCCCCTCCCCCTCCCCCTCGTCCTCGCGGACCTCGCGCAGCGACCGAACCGCCACGCGATTTCCGACCGGGGTCACGAACACCCGGACCACCTCGCCCGGTCCGCGCCGGGCCCAGATGATCCGGTTCGGGCCGTCATCTTCGACCCGGTACACCTCGTAGCCGTGCGCGACGAGTACTTCGCGCGACACCACGACCACGCGCTCCTCCGGCACCACGTACTCGTATTCGGCCGGCTCGGAGTAGACGACGCCGGCGCTCACGTAACCACCGGAGGCGCACGCGGCGCCGGTCAGGGCCAGCGCGGCCAGGGAAAGCATCTTGTAAGTCATCGTTTTCCTCCCGTTGCTAGAGGATCGGCATCGCGCCGACGCCCATAAGACCCGCCGGGGCCGCGTTTGTTACCGAGTGCCCGGGTGACCGCCGTCACGAGACGGCCGGTCAGTGCGTATACTCCGGCGGATGGACAACCTGGCCCACACTCTGGTCGGTGCCGCTTTGGGACGGGCGGTGGGAGGCGAGCGGGTGCCCCGCGCCGCCCTGATCGGCGCCATCGCGGCGAACGCGCCCGACTGGACCGAGATTCCTCTCGGTCTCTACCGCCGCGGGACCCACTACCTCGTGCTGCATCGCGGAATCACGCACTCGTTTCTGGGTGCGGGGGTCGAGATCGCCGGTCTCACCGTGATCGTGGGGTTGATCCTGCACTTCGCCGGGCGACGAAACGCCGGCGTTGCGCCGGTCGCGTGGGGACTTCTGACCGCGTGCGTGGCCGCGACCGTCCTCTCGCACCTGTGGATGGACTGGCAGGGCTCCTACGGATTGCGGCCCTTTCTCCCGTGGAGCGCGACATGGTACTACGGAGACTGGGTGGCCATCGTGGATCCCTTCTTCTGGATCGTCCCCCTCATCGCGCTGGCCTGGGGGGATAATCGCCATTGGCTGCCCGCCCTGGCCTTCGCGGCGATCGGAGTCATCATCGCGGTGGTGCTCTGGCGCGCCGACGGCGTCACCGCCTGGGTGAAGCCGGCCTGCGTCCTGCTCGGCCTGATCGGCATCGTGGGCTGGCATCGACACTGGGTGGGAGTTCGAGGGCGGCGGGTCGGCGCCGCGCTCGGCATGGCCGTGGTGGTGCTCTACACCCTGGCGCAGGGAGCCGCGAGCGTACCGGCGAAGCGGGCCGCCGCACGCACCGCGCGCGGGCGGTTCGGCCCCGGCGCCCAGTACGCGGCCCTCACCATGCCGGGCCGGCCCTTCCAATGGCGGCCGATCTACGCGAACCAAGACACGGTGGCGGGGCCGGGCTGGGTCGAGGCCCGGAATCTCGAGCTCCCGGCGGTGCGGCAGGCGATCCTGACCGAGGACGGCCACGCCGTGGCGCAGTTCGCCCGGTTTCTGGTGGCGCGGGTGGAGTCGCACCAAGGGGAAACAGACGTGACGCTCTGCAACGCGCGGTGCAACGGCCGGCGCGGGTTCTCGACGGTGACCGTTACGGTGCCCGGCGAGTAAAGCGCGTCGGCCCGGACGTCCGGCGATCGATCCAGGAGCGCCGCGGCACCGGATCCCGGCGATCGAAGCCGCGCCGCCGCTCCCGCCCGCGGCGCTCGATCGCGACGGCGCGCAGGGCCATCCGCCGGTCGCTGATCCGGCGGTCCACTCCGGCCCGGCGGTCCACGAGAAAACGGCGTTCTCCGCTGATGCGATCATCTGAGCGTCCGGGCATGTATCAAATGTCGCCGGCGGCCCTGATTCCTGCCACCGGCGCGACGGTTAGATTGAGCGCCGGATGAGTACCGCCACTCCCGCGATCGACGTCCTTCAGGACCTGGTACCAGCACTCGAGCCCGCCTTTCGCCTCGACCATCTGGTGGCGCTGTCCTCCGAGCGCGCCCTCTATCACGCCTGGGACCGGGTGCTGAAGCGGCCGGTGGCGCTCCGGGTGCACCTCGTGCCCGAGAGCCCGGGGCGCGCCTGGTTTCTGCGGGAGACCGAGACCCTGGCCGCCCTCGACCATCCGGCGATCCGGCACGCGTACGCCGCCGGCGAAATGCGGACCTTCGCGTACCGCACCGCGAACTGGGTGGAGGGAGAGAGTCTCGCCGACGCGCTGCGCCGCGGCCCCCGCCCCATTCCCACGGCGCTGTCGCTGGTGCGGGATCTCCTCTCCGCGCTGGAGCACGCGCACGCCCGCGGGATCATCATGCGGCGCATCGTCCCCACGACCCTGATGCTCGACGTGTCCGGACGCGCGGTGATCACCGACCTCCGCTACTCGAGCTGGTGCCTCGCGAATGTGCCTCCGGGCGACGCGGCGCACGGCGCGCCGTTCAGCGCCCCCGAGGTCCGGGACGGGAGCGCCGGGGAGCCCGCGAGCGACGTCTACACCGTGGGCGCCATCGTCTATGCGGCGCTCACCGCGCGCGAGCCCGCGGCGGACCCCGCGGCCCTCGCCGCGCCGCGGACGCTCCGGCCGGCGATCCCGGCCGCGGTGGAGCGGGTGCTGGTCCGCGCCCTCGCCGCGCGCCCGCGCGACCGCTACTTCACGGCGACCGAGATGCTGGAGGACCTGATCGCGGACGCGGGCGCCTATCACGAGCCCGCGGCGGCGCCGCAGGTGGGCGAGAGCGGCTTCGAGCGCCGGCTCCGCCGTGCCCTGGGCGACGACTACGAGCTGCTGGACGAAATCGGCGCGGGCGGGTTCGGGCGGGTGTACCGGGCGCGAGACCTGGGCCTCGAGCGCGAGGTGGCAATCAAGGTGCTGCACCCCGCGCTCACCGCGGACCTGGGCGTGGTGGAGCGGTTCCGCCGCGAAGCCCAGCTCGCGGCGCGGCTGCGGCACCCCAACGTGGTGAGCATCTACGACATCATGGGCCGGGCCGGGCTGCAGTGGTACACCATGGAGCTCGTGCCCGGCGCGAGTCTCGCGCAGCTGGTGCACGATCAGGGGCCGCTCAGCCTGGAGCGGGTGACGCGGCTCCTCGGTGAAGCGCTCTCGGCGCTCGATCACGCGCACGCCTCGGGTCTCATCCACCGAGACCTGAAGCCGGAGAACATGCTGATCGAGCCGGACGGGCGGCTCCGCATCACGGACTTCGGGCTGGCCCTGGCGCTGCGGGGCGACCGCTTCGGCGGCGCGACCTCGCGCAGCGGCACGCCGCAGTTCGCCGCGCCGGAACAGCTCCTGGGCGAGAAAGTCGATCCCCGCGCCGACCTTTATTCGCTGGGCGCGGTGGCGTACTACGCCCTGCTGGGCCGCCCGCCGTTCGCCGGGTACACGCCGGAGGCGATCCTGGCCCAGCAGACCACGAACGCGCTGCCCAATCTCCGGGGCGAGCGCCCCGACGTGCCGAAGGAAGTGGAAGAGGTGTTGCGCCGCGCCCTGGCGAGCGATCCCACCCAGCGCTTCGCGAGCGCCGGCGAATTCCGGGAGGCGCTCGGGAAAGCCACGGGCGGGTTCCTGCGGCGGCTCTGGCGCTTCCTGCGGGGTGACTGAAGTGGAGCCCCGGAGCGCGGCGGGGGTATGATTATCGATCCCCTACGGGAGTCCTGATGCGCCCGCCACTCGTCGCCACCGCCGCCGCCGTCGTCCTCGCCCTCGCCGCGTGCAAGTCCTCCACCGGTCCGGGCGGCCCTACCGCGAACGTGTCGATCCAGGATTTCTCCTTCAGCCCGGAGACGGTCACGGTGACGCCCGGCACCACGGTGCTGTGGACCAACAACGGCCCGAGCGCCCACAACGTCACCAGCGACAGCTCGGACTCGGTGGTCTTCCACAGCGCCACCATCTCCGCGCCGAGCGGGGGCGGCGGCTACGGGTACGGCACCGGACCGGGGAGTTATTCGCACCGGTTCCCGACGGCGGGCGTGTTCCCCTATCACTGTACCATCCACGGCTTCGCGGGCGTGGTGGTGGTGACGGCGGGCCCCTAGCGCCAGCGGAAGATCTTCAGCGCGACGCCGAAGCTCGCCGCGCCCCACAGCACCACGATCGCCATCGGCGCGCCGAGCTGGGAGAGTCCCGCGCCGTCGGTCATGATGGCCCGGAGCGCGTCGTTCAGCGCGGTGAGGGGCAGCGCCTTCACGAAGGGAATCATCGCGTCCGGGAAGCGGGCGTAAGAGAAGAAGGTCCCGCAGAGGATCCACATCGGCAGCATCACCAGGTTCATGATGCCCTGCACGCCCTCGATGGTCCGCGCCCGGCTCGCGACCAGGAGCCCGAGCCCCGCGAAGGCGAGTGAGCCCACCACGGTGACGAGGGCGAGGGTGACGAGCGAGCCCCGGACGCCGACGCCGAAAATCGCCCACCCGAAGCCGACCAGCACCGCGATCTCGAGGAACAGGAAGATCATCCGCGACAGGATGAACGAGAGCAGGTACTCGCTCCTGCGCATCGGGGTCGCCATGAAGCGCTTGAGGAGTTTCTTCTGGCGCGCCTGCACCACCGAGAAGCCGATCCCCCAGATGCCGCTCCCCAGCAGGTTCATCCCCAGGAGCCCGGGGATCAGGAAGTCGATGTAGCGGCTGCCGGGCGCGGTGACGCGGTCGTCGGTGGTGAGGACGGGGTTGGACCGGCCCGCGGCGCGCTGCAGCGCGTCGTCCACCTCGAGGCGCGCCAACCGGCTGTCGGCGCGGGTGGAGTCGTAGCGGTACACCACGGTCGGTCCGGGCACGACGAGCAGCGCGATCCGCCCGGCCTTGAGCGCGAGCGCCGCGTCGGCCGAGTCGAGCAGGCGCGGAGCGACCGCCCGGGTCTTCGAGAGCCCCGCCACCACCGCGCTGTCACCCGTGCCGCGGAGGACGCCGATCTTCATCGCATCCGGCGCCTTGTTGCGGAAGGCCAGCCCCAGCGCGGCGGCGAGGACCACCGGAAACCCGAAGACCCAGAAGATCGCCTCGGGCTCGCGGTAGAACTCGCGCATCCGCGCGAGGGTGAGCTGGGCGAGGGGACGGTCACTCGTCACGGAGGGCCCTCCCGGTGAGCGCGACGAAGACGTCTTCGAGGGTGGCGTGGTGGGTGGTGAGCGACGTCAGATCCGCCCGCTTCCGCTCGAGAAGCGCCATCAGGGCGGGAAGGGCGAGGTGCAGCTCCACCACCGTCAGCTTGATTCCGCTCTCCGAGACCCGCGCCGCGCGGACGCCGGGAAGCGCCTGCAGCTCCCCCGCGAGGCCGGGCGCGTTCCCGGCCCCATCGCTCAGCGCGAACTCCACCACGTGCTCGGCGCCGAGGGAGGCGATCAGCTCCCGGGGCGAGCCCAGCGCGATCACCTTGCCGTGATCCATGATCGCCACCCGGTCGCAGAGACGCTCGGCTTCTTCCATGTAATGCGTGGTGAGGAGCACGGTGCCCCCCGCCGTCCGGAACCGCCCGATCACCTCCCAGAGCTGGCGGCGCGACTGGGGATCGAGCCCGGTGGTCGGTTCGTCCAGAAAGAGGAGATCGGGACGCGACACCAGGGCGCAGGCGACGGCGAGCCGCTGCTTCTGGCCGCCGGAGAGCTTGTTGACCCAGGAATCTTTCTTCTCCTGGAGCTCGACCAGCGCGAGGACTTCGTCCACCGTGTGGCTCCTGGCGTAGAAGCTCCGGAAGAGCGCGATGGTCTCGCCGACGGTGAGCTTGTCGGCGAGCTGGGTCTCCTGGAGCTGGATGCCGAGCCGCTCCCGGAGGGCGCGGCCGCCGGCGCCGTCGGTCCAGCGCAAGCCCAGGAGCTCCACCTCGCCGCCGTCGGGCGGGGTGAGGCCTTCCAGGATTTCGATGGTGGTGGTCTTCCCCGCCCCGTTGGGACCGAGGAGCCCGAAGCATTCGCCGGAGGCGACCGTGAGGTCGAGTCCGGCGACCGCCGTCAGGTCGCCGTAACGCTTCACCAGCCCGGCGCAGCGGATGGCGGAAGGCCCCGTTGCGGGAGACGGCATCAGCCGGCCGCGGGGCCTTTCGGCTTTTCGGCTTCCTTCGCCGCCTGGGGAGTCATGGCGACCTTGAGCGCGAGCTCGAGCTGCATGGTGAGGCTGGCCACGCCGTCGTTGAGGCCGCGGATCTTGAGATTGATGCCGCCGCCGCGCCCGGCCATCACCGAGAGCGCGCCGGCGATGTCCCCCACGGTGCCGACCGGGGAAGTGAGCGTGCGCTGCCGCATCTGCGACATCTCCCGGCCGATGGCGGAGCAGATGTTCTCGATGATGACGGCGCGCGCGGCGCGGTTCGACTCGAGCTCCGCCACCAGGGTCTTCACGTGGGCCACGGTCCTCAGCATTTCCTGGATCTCGTCAATCTTTCGGAGCTGGCCGGCGCTGAGCTTCTGCACGCTCATGGTTCGATCGCCTCGGTGAGGACCCGCCCGTCGAGCAGGGAGAAGGGGGTCAGACCGAGGAGGCGCGCCAGCGTCGGCGCGATGTCGACGGCGTTGGCGCGGGCGGCGTAGACGCCCTTCCTCACACCCTTGCCCCACAGGATGAGCGGCACGTGCGCGTCGACGTCGCTCGGCTGGCCGTGCTCGGCGATGGGGGCCGAGCCCCAGATGTCGAAGTCGTGCAGGGTGACCATCAGCTGCACGCCGGCATCCGGAGGCACGTGGTGGAGCCAGCGGCGCGCCACCGGGTCGGCCGCGGTGTCCGCGGTGGCGATGTCCGCGGGCGTGCTCACCCGGGCGACGCCCGGCACGCCGCGGAGGCGCGAGGCCACGTCGGCCACGACCGAATCGACCCGCACCCCGGCCGCCGCCAGCCGTCCGTTGTCCTCAAGGATCAGCATGCCGGTGTCGAAGTCGAAATAGCGGCGCGGCGACGGATCGCCGAGGCGCGCCGCGAGCCTCGCGTTCACGTCGGAGACGATGCTGTCCACGTCCACCCGGCGCGCGTCGGGGTGCCCCTTCTGCCGCGACACCTCAGGGAACGGCGTGACCCCGTGATCGGCGGTCAGCACGATCAAGAGGTTGCCCTTGCCGTACCGGTCGAAGAGCCGGCCCAGGAACCAGGCCAGGTAACGATCGAGGCGGAGGACCTGGTCGTGTATCTCCTTCGAGTCCGGGCCGAAGGCGTGACCGACGGCGTCGGTGGTGGAGAGACTGACGGCGAGCAGGTCGGTCGCGTCTCTCTTGCCGAGCTTCATCGCGTCCGCGCCGGCGAGCGCGAAGGCGAGGGTGAGCGAGTCCATGGAGGGCATGCCGACGTAGGCCTCCGCGGCGCGGGCGCTGTCGGCGGGGAGGGTGTGGGGGAAGCGCACGTTGGTGCCGCCGTTCTCCCAGGGCTCGCTGTCGAGCTCGGGGTAGGCGCTGTCGGGCAGGAGGGGCTGCCAGGCGGCGCCGGCCGCGCGGAACGGGACGCGCAAGGCGTTGAAGGTCTTCACCCAGGCGGGCAGCGAGTCGGCGTAGTAGCGGCTGGTGGTGAAGAGCCCGCTCTGGTACCAGAAGACGCTTTCGCGCGCGCGGCCCAGCGGGAGAATCGCGCCGCGGTCCTTGCGGGACACCGACAGCGCGCGGGCCGTGGTGTCGGCGGCCTTGAGCCACGCGAAGAACGAGGTGCCGCGGAACCGGAGCGGCGAGGCCCCCGGCCCCGCGACGCCGATCAGCGGCGCGGTGGAATCCTGGACCCCCTGGCTGTTGCGAATGATGCCGGTGTGCGCCGGCCAGCGGCCGGCGAGGATGGTGGCGTGCCCCGGCGCGGTTTCCGTCACGGCGTGGTCCTGGAAGGCGTCGGTGAAATCGGCGCCATCGAACCGCAGAGTCGCGAAGCCGCCGGTGAGCTGGCCCTTCCAGCGGTCGAGGTAGTCGGGACGCAGCTGGTCGACGGTGATGACGACGACCAGCTTGGGGTGGACGGGCCCGGAGGCCGCGGGCGGCGCGGCGTGCCCGCCCGCGAGGGCGAGCGCGAGGACGGCGGAGAGGATCATGGGAACATAAGGTACGCGCACCAGGGCCCGGCGCGCACCCCCGGGGCGTTCAGTCGGCGCCCGCCTCGGCCCGCGCGGTGGCCCGGGCGGGCGTCTCCGCGTGAATCTGGAAGGTCAGGTAGATGACCCAGAGGATGATCGCGGCGGAAATGAAGAAGGGGATCTCCTGGCCCAGCTTCTCGTACGCGAGGCCGGCGTACCCGGGGCCGATGATGGCGGCCATCCCGCGGTAGGTCTGCTGCACGCCGAGCGTCACCCCGATTTCGCCGGGGTCGGCGCGATGGCTGACCAGCGCGGAGTTGGCGGGAAAGAGGAGCGCGGTGCCGAGCGGCAGCAGGATCTGCGCCGCGATGAAGAGCGGCAGCGTGGGCGCGAGGGGCACCAGCACGAATCCGACCAGCAGCAGGAAGGTGCCCACCTGCATGGTGCGGACTTCCCCCAGCCGGGCGTTGAACCAGCCGACCGGAGCGGTGCGCATGACGACGCCCACCGCGCCGAAGATCATGAAGAAGTAGCCGATCTCGTCTTCGGTGATCTGGAAGCGATCGTGGAGGTACAGCGAGAAGATCGGCGGCAGCGCGTTGAAGGCGAGCATCGCGAACGCGTAGATCCAGATCAGGCGCGACACCGGGCGCCCCGGCTCCCGCAGGACCCGGACCGCCGGAAGGACGATGTTGCGCACCGCTTCGCCGAGCGAGATCGGGGGCCGCTGGGCCGCCGAGCGCTGCGGGTCCACGCCCACCTGCGACCACCGGGACTCGGGGAGCCATTTCCACGCGAAAGCGACGTTGACGAGCACCAGCGCGGCCGCGAACACGCCGGGCGCGGCGTCGCCGAAGCGATGCATGAACGACCCGATGGCGGGACCGATGATCACGCCGGCGCTGGTCGCGGCCGAGAGCCACCCCAGCGCCTTGGCGCGCTCCGAGGGGCGCATGCTGTCGGCGACGTAGGCCTGCACCACGCCGGTGGTGCCGCCGCCCAGGCCCTGGACGAAGCGGGAGAAGAAGAGGAGCCACAGGGTGTGCGTGAATCCGAAGACCACGTACGCGAAGGCCGAGCTCGCGAGTCCCACGAGGAGCGCGGGCCGGCGCCCGTGGCGATCGGACACGTGGCCCCACACCGGCGACGACACCAGCTGGGCGATGGGGAACGACGCGGCGAGGAGGCCCACCAGGAACGGTGTGGCGTGGAGGTTGACGGCGTACAGCGGCAGGAGGGGCCAGATGATCATCAGGCCCATCATGTCCACGAACGCCACCAGCATGAGCACCACTAGACGTTTCACCGGCGACCTCCCACCCAGAGCACGACCGCGCTGACCAGCATCAGCACCACCCCGAAGGCCGCGGCGACGCCGATCTCGTTCAACCGCAGGGACGACAGGATCTCGATCGCGATGGGCCGCGTGTCGTAGGTATAGAGGACGATCGAGGTCACGAAATCACCGAGCGCGGCCACGAAAGCGAGGCTCGCGCCCGCGGCCAGCGCGGGCTGGAGCAGCGGCAGGGTCACCCGGCGGAGCGTCGCCGCCCGTCCGGCGCCCAGGCTCGCCGCGGCCTCCTCCAGCGCGGGATCGAGCTGACGGAACCCGGCCAGAATCGCGCGCCCGGTGACCGGCAGATTCCGCACCAGGTACGCGAGCGGCAGAATGGCGACGGTCCCCACCAGCACCCAGCGCAGGGTGAGCGGACTCGAAACGCTGAACGCGGTGGCGAGCGCGACGGCGAACACCGTGCCGGGCAGCGCCCAGGGCAGAGCCAGGAACCCCTCGATCACCCGGCGCAGGCGCACCCGGCTCCGCACCACCAGCCATCCGGCGCCGAGCGCGATGGCCACCGCGCCGGCGGTGCTCACCGCCGCCATCCAGATCGAGTTCACGAGCGGCGTCAGACGGTCCGGTTCGGCCAGCAGTCTCCGGTAATTGTCGAGATTCAGAACCGGCGGCAGCGCTTCGGTAGTCCAGGTGGCGTACGGCACCAGCGACACCAGAATGAGTGTAAGGTGCGGCAGGAGGAGGAAGATAGCGAACAGCCACCCGGCCGCGCCCGCCAGGAGGCGCGCGGTCCGCGAGCGGAGCACCCGCCGCCGGGGCGCGGCACCCTTCCCCAGCGCCACCAGAATGTCGTCCCCTTCGGTGCGCCGGAGCAGCGCGAGGCCGAGCAGCGCGAGCAGCGCGAGCGCGATGGTTTCCACCATCGCGACCGGGAGATCGCCGTTCAGCTTGGAGTTCACGATCTGGGTCGGCATCACCCGGAAGCCGCCGCCGAAGATGTACGGCGCGCTGAAGGAGCCGAGCGCCGTCATGAACGTGAGGATCGCGGCGCCGGCGAGAGAGGGCCGGAGGAGCGGGAGGGTGACGCGGGTGAGGCTGCGCCAGCGCCCGGCGCCGAGGGCCTGCGCCGCTTCGAGCATGGACACGTCGAGCTTGGCGAGCCCGGCGCGGGTGAAGAGGTAGAAGTAGACGTACATCGAATACGCGTGGACGAGGAGAATGGCGCCCGGCCCCTGCAGGTGCCACGGCGCGGAGGTGGTGCCGAGCACCCACTGGACCGCGCGCGCCGCGAATCCCGATTCTCCGTACAGAAACAGGAACGCGATCACGCCGACCAGCGGCGGGAGCACCGCGGGAAGCGCCACCAGGGAGCCGAGCAGCCGGCGCCCCGGGAATTCGAAGCGCTCGAACAGAAAGGCGAGCGGCACGCCGAGCGCGGCCGCGAGCACCACGCTCGCGACCGAGATCCAGAGGCTCGCCCAGAGCGCGCGCCACTCCTCGGGCCGCGACACGAAGGCGCGGATCGCGTCCGCGTGCGCCGCCTCGCGCGCCACCAGGAGAATCGGGTAGAGCACGAGCCACGCCAGGAGGAGCGTGAGCAACGATCCCGAAAGACTCGGCCGGCGGGCGTTCACGGCTCGCTCTCAGGAAAGGTGAGCACCCGCAGGGCGCGCAGGGAAACCCGATCGCCCACCTTCGCCGCCTGGGGCGCGGCGAGGACCTCGATCCGCTCGGCCCCGGGCAGATCCCCCTCTATAAGGAAGAAGGCGGCGGCCCCGGTGTAGCGCCGCTCCCGAACCACGCCGGAGAGGCCGCCGCCCTCGAGCGCCAGCGCCTCGGGACGCACCACCACCACCTGGCCGTCCCGCCCGCCCAGGGCGCGGGCCGCGGCGCCCCGGAGCACGTTGGCCCGCCCCACGAAGGTCGCGGCGAAGAGCGACGCGGGGCGCTCGTAGAGGTCGTCGGCGGTGCCCACCTGCACCAGATGGCCCCGCGAGAGCAGGGCGACCCGGTCGCCCAGGTCGAACGCCTCTTCCTGCTCGTGGGTGACGAAGATGGTGGTGATCCCGACGCGCTTGATCAGCTCGCGCAGCTCGTGGCGGGTGCGCTCCCGGAGGGTGGGATCGAGATTGGAGAGCGGCTCGTCGAGGAGGAGCACCCGCGGCTCGGGCGCGAGCGCGCGCGCCAGCGCCACCCGCTGCTGCTGCCCGCCGGAGAGCTCCTGCACCTTCCGCCGCTCGAAGCCGGCCAGGTCCACGCGCTCGAGGGCTTCGGCCACCCGCCGCGCGCCGTCCCCCTTTTCGCCGCCGGGCAGTCCGAAGGCGACGTTCCCGCCGACGTCGAGATGGGGAAAAAGCGCGTAGTGCTGAAACACCATCCCGAAGCGGCGGCGCGCGGGCGGGACGGCGGTGACGTCCTCACCTTCGACGACGATCCGCCCCGCGTCCGGGGTCTCGAACCCCGCGAGCAGGCGCAAGGTGGTGGTTTTCCCGCTCCCCGAGGGACCGAGGAGGGCGACGATCTCCCCGCGCGCGATCTCCAGCGAGACCCGGTCGGCGGCGAGCGACGCGTCGAAGCGCTTGCTGAGCTCCTCGAGCGAGACGAAGGCGCTCAGTGCGCCGCCCCGCGTCCGCGCACGTGCTCGTCCCAGTACCGCATCCAGTCGGGTCCCCGCTCCGCGAGGAGGGACCAGTCCATGGGCGCCGCGCGCATCTCCCGGCGCACGTCGCGCGCCCACTGCGGCAGGGAGTCGTCCGGGAGATCGGTCCGCGCCGGGAGCCGGCGCGCTTCGCGGGTGGCGAGGAGCTGGGCGTCCACCGATCCCACCCATTCGATGAAGGCGCGCGCCGCGTCGCGATGCCTCGCGTTCTTCACCACGCCGATCGCGTCCTCGATCACCGGCGTGCCGCTCCTGGGGAACACGTAGCCCAGCTGCATCCCTTCGTCCGCGTTCAGAAGGATGTCGGGAAGGTCCCAGATCGTCACCAGTCCCTCCTGGCGCACGATCTTCTGGTCGAGCAGCGACCCGTTCTGCACGTACTCCTTGGTCTGGCCGTCGAGCCGGCGCAGGAACGCGAAGCCGGCGGCGGTGTCGCCGGTCGCCTTCAATCCCCGCTCGATCAACATCCCCCACACCGCGCGCATGGTCCCCGAGGCCAGGGGATCGCGAATCAGGATCTTCCCCTTCCACTTGGGCTGCAGGAGATCGTCCCAGTCCTGCGGCGCCGTCTGCGGGGTGAGCGCCTGCGACGCGAACGCGATCACCGCGGGCGTGAGATAGACCGAGAAGTAGAGATCCCCGGCCCCGCGCCCGCTCGCGTCGATCGCGTTGGCCCAGCTGGGGCGATAGGGCTCGAGCAGGGAGTCGCGCGCGCCGAGCGCGAAAATCGTCCCCGGCCCGCCGAACCAGAGGTCCGCCTGCGGATTGGCGCGCTCGGAGCGGACGCGGTCGTACACCTCCTGGGAGCCCATGTCGAGCCATCGCACGTCAATATCGGGGTGCAGCTGCTCGTAGCGATGTTCGAGAAGGGTCAGGAGGTCGCGCCCGTGCGGCGAGTAGATGACGAGGGGGGTGCGGTGGTCGGCGCGACACGCCGAGAGAACGAGCGCCAGCGCCACGGTCCGAGCGATCGCCGATTTCGGATTGCGGATTGCGGATCGAAAACCGCCGGGCCCAGGCCGCAACCCACAAGCCGCCATCGGCAATCTTCTATGGAACATTCGGCTTCTTCAGTCCCAGAAGATTCGCGAAGAGGCGGTAGCTGCCGACCACGCCGCCGGGCAGCTCCCGGAAAAAGGCGAGCCCGGTGTAGACGTATTCGCCCTTGCCGAGGGGGGCGATGAGCAGGCCGCCGGCGAGCGGCGGGCCGCCGGCGTCGTGGGTCTCGAGGACGGCCTGGTAGGTCGAATCCCAATCGTGGGCGAAGTAGAGCCCGCGCTCCTGAATCCACCCCTGCCAGTCGGCGGCCGAGATCTGATTGGGCGAGTGGAACACGGAGCTGGTCGAGTCGAGCTCGGTGACGGGCGCGGTTTCGTCGGTCACCCGGTCGTGGGGCTGGGCGATGGTCATCCGGTAGGGCGCGAAGTTGCCCTGGATGAACGGATACTGCTGGTACTGCACCAGGATGAGCCCGCCGGCCCGCCCGTAATCGAGGAGCCGCCCGTTGGCGGCCACGAGGCCGGGGTCGGTCTCGTACGCCCGGCTGCCGATCACGATGGCGTCGTACTTCGAGAGATCGCCGCGGGCCAGGGTGTCGTCGGAGAGCATCTCGATCGGCACGCCCACCGCGGCCAGGGCTTCGGGCACCCGATCCGACGCGCCGCGCACGTACCCCACGCGCGCGAGGGGCGGAAGCGCGATGTCGGCGGCGCGGACCTCGACCGTGGACGCATGCACCACCGCGCGGGGCCGGATGTGCGGGTAGTCGATCACCGCCAGCGCGCCGTCGCTCACCCGGCCGTCCGGACCGCGCACCGAGGCCGCGAGCTGGAAGACGCCGGGCTTGAGCCCCGCGGGCGGCTCGACCGTCACGGTGACGCTTTTCTCCTCGTCCTCCCGCTGGAAGCTGAGAGACTCGGGGGGGACCGTGGCCCAGCCGACCGGCACGGTGAGCCGCACCACGGCCGAGGCGGCTCCGCGGGTGCGGTTCGTGACGGAAACGGTGAAGCGCCGCGGCCCCGCGGCGGCGCCCTGCACCGGCCACACCACCATGCCGGGCGCCACCGTCACGTCGAAGGGCTCGGTGATGAAAATCGGCTTCCGGATCTCGCCCACGCCCTGGTCGCGATAGCGATAGACGATCTCGCGATCGAGCTCCACCGGCTGGCCCGCGATCGTCGCGCGCGCGTGGATCACGAGAGCGGGCGGCTCGAAGGGCAGCCCGCGCAGCTCGGCGGGCACGCCGGTCCAGTTGTAGAGATCGCCGACCAGGGGCCGGCGGAGGAAATAGGGCTCCGACCGTTCCGCGTTGGCGGCGACCGTGATCACGAACCGCCGGGTGACGATCGTCCCGGGAGCGAGCGCGGCGCGGGCCGGGAGATCGAACGGCTGCGCGCTCCAGCCGGCCGGGAGCGAGGCCCAGATGGTGTCGAGCGTGATCGCGCTGTCGCCGGCGTTCCAGAGCGTCGCTTCCACCTGCAGCCGCTGGCCGGGAATGACGATCCCGTCGTCCCCCGCGGCGTCGAGCGTGGTGCCTGAGGCGTCGGCCAGCGCGCCCTCGAGAATCCGCCGCTGCTCCGGGTTCTTGTCGCCGAGCGCGGCGAGCGCGCGGGCGAGATACGGCACCACCGCGCGGGGGGCGAAGGGCTGGAGGGCGTGGCGGGCGGAATCGATCAGCGCGGTGTAGCGCTCGAGGCCGTGTAGCGTGGTGTCCACGCCGGCGAAGAGACCCCCCGCGCCGCTCACGCCCGGCTTGGTGGCGACCAGCGAGACCCGGATGGCCGAGGGGCCGGGGCGCTCGATCTGCCCCATGTCCTGGGAGCGGTGCTGGGAGCGGCCGAGCATCGCGAGCTGATGGTAGGAGAGCCCGGTGACGGGATCGAGCGCGCCGCCTTCCAGCACCAGCGACGTGCCGGCGGTGTCGAAGCGCGACGACCGGTAGAATTTCACCGGACCCCAGGTCGAGTCCCGGAGGAGGTCGAAGGCCTGGCGCGCGACGACGCCCGACACCTGGTGCTGGCCGTGACCGTCGCGCGGGGTCCCCGAGAAGATCGCGACGATCACCTGGGGCCGGAACCGGCGGATCACGTCCACCACGTCCTTCAGCACCGAATCCCGCGGCCAGAAGCGGAACGACTCCTCGGCGGTCTTCGAGAATCCGAAGTCGTAGGCGCGGGTGAAGAACTGCTGGGCGCCGTCCAGGGAGCGCGCGGCGAGCAGCTCCCCGGAGCGGATGATGCCGAGCTCGGGGCCCAGCTCCTCGCCGATCAGGTTCTGCCCGCCCTCGCCCCGGGAGAGCGAGAGGTAGGCGGCTTGCGCGCCCATTCCGCGGGAGAGGAGGGCGAGCAGCTCGGTGTCCTCGTCGTCGGGGTGGGCGCCGATGACGAGCACCCGCTTGTCCGCCCCCAGCTGAGAGAGGGAGCGCATCAACGCCGCGACGCCGCCGGTGCCGGGCGGGGAGAGCTGCTGACCCCGAGCGGCGACGGCGGCGCCGGCGAAGAAGAGGAGGCTAGTCCAGAGCGCGCGTCGCACTATTGTGAAAGATATACGGTCCCGCCTTTCATAACGAACTTGACCCGCTGGAGTTCCGTGATGTCCTGCAGCGGATCCCCGGCGACGGCCACCAGATCGGCGAGGTATCCGGGGGCCACGGTGCCGAAGTCGTTCTCGTGGCCGAGGCACTCCGCCGCGAGCGACGTCCCGGACTTGATCGCCTGCATCGGCGTCATCCCGTACTGCACGTAGTACTCGAACTCCCGGGCCTGGTTGATCTCGGTCCAGGGGAACCCGCCCACGTCGGTGCCCATCACGATCTTTACGCCCTTCTTGAGCGCGCGTTGGAACGCGAGCTTCTGGTGGGCCACCATCGCGCCCCAGGGACCGCCCCGCGGGCCCGCGACGTACCAGCTCACGGTCACCGTGGGCACCCAGTAGACCCCGCGCGCCACCATCACGTCCATGAGCGAGTCGGTCATCCCGTCGCCGTGCTCGATGGAGTTGACGCCGGCGCGGAGCGCGGCCGCGATCCCGTCGGAGCCGATGGAGTGCGCCGCCACCCGCCGGCCGAGGCGGTGGGCCTCGTCCACGATCGCCTTGGCCTCCTCGTCGGTGAAGTTGACGTGGCTGTGGAGGACCGAGTCGGGCGTGAAGTAGTAGCCGCGGTCGGAGTAGTACTTGATCTGGTCGGCGCCGTGCGCCACCTGCTCCCGCACGGCAAGCCGCGCGCCGTCCACCCCGTCCACCGGTTGTACGCCGTGGGGGAGATCGAGCTCCCAGTTGGTGGAGACGATCGGGTACATCCCGGTGGGCGCCATGGCGCGGGTGGAGACGAAGAGCCGGGGACCCGGCACTTCGCCGGCGTTGATGGCGCGCTTCAAGTCCACGTCGGCGTACATCGCGCCCTCGGTCTCGAGATCGCGGAGCGCGGTGAAGCCGTGCTCGAGCGAGAGCCGGGCGTTGCGCGCGGCGAGAATGGCGCGGTAGGCCGTGGACTCGTAGAGGAGCTGGCGGTCGTAGGCCTCGGAGGTCGAGTCGCCCTGGAGCAAGAGGTGCACGTGAGCGTCGATGAGGCCGGGGAGCACCGTCATCTTCGACAGGTCGATGACCTGCGCGTCGCCGGCCTGGCTCTCGACCTGCGCCAGCGGACCGACCGCCTTGATGCGGTCGCCCTCGATCAGAATGCCGGCGTTGGCCTGCGCGGAATTGGCCCGGCCGTCGATCAGGTGCCCCGCCTTGATGAGGATCCGCCGGGGGGCGGCGGGCGCGGCGGGCGCGGCGGGCCGTTGGGCGGCGAGAGCGGAGGCGAAGCAAGCGAGGAGGGCGATGCAGGACGCGCGGCGCATGTCGGACACTCCCGGAAACGAGGAAGGGCGAGGCGAATCTCCCTCTCCCCCGCCCGCTGTCAAGCGGCTTAGATTCCCGAGCATGGCCACCACCGCCGCTCCAACTCCGCCCAAAGTCACGGCCGACGAAGCCCGCGACGTCGCCGAATCGGCGCGCGAGCAGGAGTGGGCCGCGCCGTCCTTCGTCCGCGATCTCTTCCTCGGCAACCTCCGGATGGACCTGATCCATCCTTACCCCGAGCAGACCGCCGACGAAGTCGCCCGCGCCCAGCCGTTCCTCGACCGGCTGGAGCGCTTCCTCCGCGACAAGGTGGACGCGGACAAGATCGACCGCGAAGGGGAAATCCCGGATGAGGTGATTCAGGGCCTGCGCGAGCTCGGCGCCTTCGGCATCAAGATCCCGACCGCCTACGGCGGCCTCGGCCTCTCCCAGCTCTCCTACATGAAAGCGATCGCGCTGGTCTCCTCACTCGACGGCTCGGTAACGGCCCTGCTCTCGGCGCACCAGTCGATCGGCGTCCCGGGACCGCTGAAAGCGTTCGGCACCGACGAGCAGAAGAAGCGTTACCTGCCCCGGCTCGCCAAGGGCGCGATCTCCGCGTTCGCGCTGACCGAGCCCAACGTGGGCTCGGACCCGGCGGCGATCGAGACCCACGCCGAGCCCTCGCCCGACGGCAAGGCGTGGATCCTGAACGGCGAGAAGCTCTGGTGCACCAACGGGACCAAGGCCGAGCTGATGGTGGTGATGGCGCGGACGCCGGACAAGATGGTGAACGGGAAGGCGAAGCGGCAAATCACCGCGTTCATCGTCGAGGCCAACTGGCCCGGCGTGAAGACCGAGCACCGCTGTCATTTCATGGGACTGAAGGCGCTCTACAACGGCGTGATCTCGTTCACCAACGTGAGGGTGCCGAACGAGAACGTGTTGTGGGGCGTGGGCAAGGGACTCAAGCTGGCGCTGATCACCCTCAACACCGGGCGGCTCACGCTGCCGATCTCGTCGGTCGCGGGGGGCAAGCGCTGTCTCCAGATCTCCCGGGAATGGTCGAACGAGCGGGTGCAGTGGGGCCGCAAGATCGGCCAGCACGACGCGGTGGCGCAGAAGCTGGGCTCGATGGCCGCGAACACCTTCGCCATGGAGGCGGTGGCCGAGCTGTGCGGCGCGATGGCGGACCGCGGCGGCTACGACATCCGGCTCGAGGCCGCGATCGCGAAGCTCTACAACTCGGAAGCCGGGTGGCGCATCATCGACGACACGGTGCAGATCCGCGGCGGCCGCGGCTACGAGACCGCCGACTCGCTGAAAGCGCGGGGCGAACCGCCGATCCCGGTGGAGCGCATCATGCGCGACTTCCGGATCAACCTGATCTTCGAGGGCTCATCCGAGATCATGCACCTCTTCATCGCGCGGGAAGCGGTGGACAAGCACCTCCAGGTGGCGGGCGACGTGGTGATGCCGCACAAGACCGTGGGTCAGCGGCTCCGCGGCCTGGTGCGCTCGGCGCTCTTCTACGGCTGGTGGTACCCCTCGCGCTGGATCGGCTGGAGCCGGTGGCCGCGGTATTCGGACTTCGGGGTGCTGGCGCCGCACGTGCGGTTCGCGGAGCGGAACGCGCGACGCCTGGCGCGCAGCGTGTTCCATTCGATGATGCGCTTCGGCCCCAAACTGGAGCTGCGTCAGGGCGTGCTCTTCCGCCTGGTGGACGTGGGCGCGGAGCTGTTCGCCATCGCGTCCACCTGTTCCCGCGCGGCGATGCTCCTCAAGAAGGATCCGGTCGCGGGCGCGCAGGCGGTGAAGCTCGCCGACGTGTTCTGCCGCCAGTCGCGGGGCCGGGTGCGCTCCAAGTTCGGCGGCCTGTGGCGGAACGAAGATGTGCCGACGTACAAGGTCGCCCAGGAGATCCTCGCCGGGGAGCATCGGTGGCTGGAGAAAGGACTAGTCTAGAAAGAGGCGAAGGGGCGAAGAGGCTAAGAGGCGGAGGGAGATGGGGCATTCAGCCTCGTCGCCCCTTCGCCTCTTCGTATCTATGCCGCTTGGTGCGCGATCATGATGCTCTTCAGCCGTTCCGGGGAATCGCCGGCGGAGTCGCCGTACGGCGAGGGGTGTCCGGTTTCGTCCACCACGATCGAGGGGCAGACGAAGTCGTAAGTGCGGGCGCGGATGCGGTCGGCGGCGGCCTGGGTGGCGACCGGCGTCGCGATCACGACGTTGCGGGCGCCGAGCTGCTCGGCGGCCTTCGCGCCCGCCAGCACCTTCCAGGGATAGATCACCTGACCGTCCACGATCACCGCGTTCTTGCCGGCGAGGGGCTTCACCGGGCGCTGGGTGCGGTAGAGGACGAGGTCCTGGCGCACCCGGGCCCGCGACTCGTCGATCGCCGAGGAGAGCTTGTCGATCAGGGCGGCGCCGGGCTGGAAGTCGGGATCCATTTCCGCGGGACACGACTCGGCCAGGGCGCCGATGGGCGCGAGGTTCGAGCCCAGCTTGATGAACGAGGCCACGATCACGTCGAACTGGGCCCCCATCGCCTTGGCGGCGTTGGCGGCGATCTCCACGCCCTCGGGGGTCACGCCGAGCAGGATGCAGGAGGTGAGACCGCGGGCGGCGAGCCGCTGGCCGAGGAGCGCGCCGGCGGAGGATTTGGTCGGGTACAGACTGGGACGGGGTTCGGGCACGGCCTAGAAGATAAGAAGATCGCGCGAGCGCGAAAGAGCAGAGGCCCGGTGGCGCTGTTAGCTTTCGGCAGTCCCCTCATCCAGGAACGCCTGCGTGGCCAAGGACACCCTCTCCGTCACCGACAACCGCACCGGCAAGACCTACGAGATTCCCATCCAGGACGGCACCATCAAGGCCGCCGACCTGCGGCAGATCAAGACCGGTGCCGACGATTTCGGGTTGATGTCGTACGACCCCGCGTTCATGAACACCGCGAGCTGCAAGAGCGCCATCGGCTACATCGACGGGGACAAGGGCATCCTGCGCTACTGCGGTTATCCCATCGAGCAGCTGGCGGAAAAGAGCACCTTCCTCGAAACCACCTACCTGCTCCTCCACGGGGAGCTCCCGACCACCAAGCAGCTCGAGGACTGGACCCACAACGTCACCCACCACACCATCCTGCACGAGAACATCAAGAAGTTCATCGACGGCTTCCATCACGACGCGCATCCCATGGGCGTCTTCGTCTCGACCGTCGCCGCGCTCTCCACCTTCTATCCCGACGCGAAGAAGATCGAGGACGAGCGCTCCCGCACCAACCAGATCTTCCGCCTGATCGCGAAGACCCCGACCCTCGCCGCCTTCGCCTATCGGCACTCGGTGGGCATGCCCTACGCCTACCCCGACAACGATCTGAGCTACACCGGGAACTTCCTGAACATGATGTTCAAGGCGACGGAGGTGAAATACGTCCCCCACCCGGTGCTGGAACGGGCGCTGGACGTGCTCTTCATTCTCCACGCCGACCACGAACAGAACTGCTCCACCTCGGCCATGCGCGGGGTCGGCTCCTCGCACGCCGATCCCTATTCCGCCATGGCGGCCGCCGCGGCGGCGCTCTACGGGCCGCTCCACGGGGGCGCGAACGAGCAGGTGCTCCGGATGCTGCGCGAGATCGGATCCAAGAACGCGATCCCGGCCTATATCGAGCGGGTGAAAAAGGGCGAGCTGCGGCTGATGGGATTCGGCCACCGGGTCTACAAGAACTACGACCCGCGCGCCAAGCTCATCAAGCGCACCGCCGACGAGGTCTTCAGCGTCACCGGCAAGAATCCCCTGATCGACATCGCGCTCGAGCTGGAGCGGATCGCGCTCCAGGACGACTATTTCGTCTCTCGGAAACTCTACCCCAACGTGGACTTCTACTCCGGGATCATTTACGAGGCGATGCGGCTGCCGGTGGACATGTTCCCCGTGCTCTTCGCCATCGGGCGGACGCCGGGGTGGCTGGCGCAGTGGCAGGAAATGCTGCTCGACAAGGAGCAGAAGATTTCGCGGCCCCGGCAGGTGTACATCGGCACGGGAGCGCGGACCTACGTCCCCATCGAAAAACGGTAGACGCCGGGAGACGAGGCGTCACGGGAGCCCCCATGTCCAGCTCTTCGACCCGCCGCCAATTCCTGACCCGGGCGCCCCTCGCCGGCGCCGCCCTGCCCCTCGCGCTCGCCGCACTCGCGTCCTGCGAGCGTGAGCCGGGCGCGAAGACCGATCAACCCGCCGCGACGGACAGCACCGCGCCTCCCGTCAAGGCGGATGTTCCCTACGCCCGCTACGATCCGGCGCTCCCCCCGGCCACCCCGGCCCGGGTGAAGCGGATCGCCCTGACCGCGCGGGACGTCACCACGGCGATCACCAGGGACCTGGTGCTGCCGATGTGGACCTTCGACGGCGTGTTCCCGGCGCCGGTGCAGCGGGTCCGGGTGGGAGACACCGTGGATGTCACCCTCACCAATCGCGGGAGCATTCCGCACTCGATCGATTTCCACGCGGCGCAGATCGACCCCAAGACGGCGTTCCGCTCCATCGTCCCCGGCGAGACCACGACCTTCAGCTTCACGCCCCGGTACCCCGGGGCGTTCATGTACCACTGCGGCACCCCGCCGGTGCTGATGCACATCGGGATGGGAATGGTCGGCGCCATCATCGTGGATCCGGTGGATCCCCTGCCGCCGGCGCGGGAGTTCGTGCTGGTGCAGAGCGAGTTCTACGTGGTCACGACCGGCGGCCGCCCGCGCCTGGACTACGACCGGATGCTCACCACGCTCCCCGATCACATGGCGTTCAACGGACGGCCCCTGCAGTACCTGGACGAGCCGATCGTGGTGAAGCGGGGGGAGCGGGTGCGCTTCTACGTGGTGAACGCGGGCCCCTCGGTGCATTGCGCGTTCCACGTGGTAGGCGAGCAGTTCGACACCGTCTACATCGGCGCGCCGCCCGCGAACCCCCTGCGCGGCGTACAGACCTTCGACGTCGCGCCGGGGGGCGGAATGATCTTCGAGCTGGTCTGCGACGTGGCGGGGACCTTCCCCTTCGTGAACCACGCTTTCGGGCACGGCCAGAAGGGGGCCATCGGCCTCCTCGTGGTCGAACCCTAGCGGCGCCGCGCCCCGCCGGTCCGGCCGCGCACCGTCAGCGACCGTTTGGGGACCGCCGCTTCCGCCGACCGCGGCTGCAGCGGCGCCACGCTCGGCTCGAAGCCGGGAATGACTTCCCGCGGGAAAGTCTTCCCGATCAGCTTCTCCACGTCGGCCATCATCAGCCACTCGTCGGGGGAGATCAGGGTGAGCGCGAGCCCCTGCGCGCCGGCGCGCGCGGTCCGGCCCACCCGGTGGACGTAGACCTCGGGGTCGTTGGGGACGTCGTAGTTCACCACCATCCGGATCCCGTCCACGTCAATGCCCCGCGCGGCGATGTCGGTCGCGACCAGCACCTCGGCTTCGCCGCTGCGGAACGCCTCGAGCGTGCGGGAGCGGTGGCTCTGCGCCTTGTCGCCGTGCATGGCGTGCGCGGGGAGTCCCTCGCGCCGCAGGAAGGTCACCAGTTTGTCGGCGCCGTACTTGGTGCGGGTGAAGATCAGCACCTGCCCCGCGGGCTTCGCTTTCAGGATCTTCGCCAGCGCGCCGCGCTTGGCGAGCTTGTCGCAGGCGACGATCACGTGCTCGATCCCTTCCGCGGTCTGGGCCCGCCGGCCGATTTCGACCGAGGCGTGGCGGTCGAGCGCCCGCCGCGCCAGCGCGTCCACTTCGGCCGAGATGGTGGCCGAGAAGAGCATGGTCTGGCGCTTGGGGGGAAGGGCGTCGAGGATGCGGCGCACGTCGGGGGCGAATCCCATGTCCAGCATCCGGTCGGCCTCGTCCAACACCAGGACCTCGAGCCTCGAGTAATCGAGGTGCCCGCGCTCCATGTGATCGAGGAGCCGGCCCGGCGTGGCGACGATGATGTTGGTGCCCTGCGCCAGGGCTTTGGTCTGGGGCTCCATGCCGACGCCGCCGTACACCGCCGCGGCGGTCACCTTGAGATGGCGGCCGTAGGCCCTGGCGCTCGTCGCCACCTGATCGGCGAGCTCGCGGGTGGGGACCAGCACCAGGGCGCGCAGCCCGCGGCCCGCGTGCTGGGTGAAGCGCTGGAGAATCGGCAGCATGAACGCGGCCGTCTTGCCGGTGCCGGTCTGAGCGGACCCGATCAGGTCGCGGCCCGCCAGGGCCAGCGGTATCGCTTCGGCCTGGACCGGCGTGGGGTGCTCGTAGCCTTCTTCGGCCACGGCACGTAACAGCTCGGGAATCAACCCGAGGTTTTCGAAAGACATACCACTCCTGACTGCGTCGAGCGGACGCGTCCTGGAAACACGGCGTCCGGAGGCCAGGCGTGCTACGCCGTTCCTCGACGCTTCGTCTCCGTGACGTCCAATGCCCGACGTCTCGTGTTTGTTCTGAACCTGGGGATTGAGCCTACGGATGTGAGGCCCGCTCCTGAGCGGGACCGTCCTACGAGAGGATGCCAGCTCGCGGTTCGGGATGAACCGTAACTACAAGTACGTCGAGAAACAAGGCGTGAAAGAAGCGCCGCCAGCAGAACCTCACGCTGGCGGCGCTTCGCAGGGGCGGCGTCCTGGCCGGGCGCTACTTGCCGTCCGGCTCCTGGCCCCACCACCACATCTGAGGCAGCGGTTTCTGGCGCGGCCAGATCTCGTTCAGCGTCGCCGCTTCGTAGATCCGTCCGTTCTTCATCACCCACTGGATGGTGTTGGTGTTGTGGATGTCGTCCAGCGGATTCTTGTCGAGCACCAGGAGATCGGCGAGCTTGCCCGGCTCGATCGAGCCCAGGTCCTGCTCGAAGCCGATGGCGTGGGCGCCATCCCAGGTGCCCGCGCGCAGCACCTCCAGCGGCGTGAGCCCGCCCGCCGAGAGCGCCCACAGCTCCCAGTGGCACCCCAGCCCGTCCAGCTGGCCGTGGCACCCCATTCCCACGAAGCCGCCCGCGTGAATGATGGACGCCGCCGACGCCGCGATCCGCGGGAAGACGTACTGATCGTCCCGGAACCAGGAACGCCGCAGCGCGCGGTCGTCGATCTCTTCGTGCGGAATGAAGCGGCGGATCTTGGGATCCTCGTGGATGTCGTAGTGCTCGTAGAAGTAGTTCTCGCTCCAGGGCCCGCCGTAGGACACGAGCAGCGTGGGGTTGTAGTTGATCCCCGACTGCGCGATCAGCTGCACGTTGTCCTTGAAGAGCGGGGTGATGGGATAGGCGTGCTCGTGGCCGGGGTAGCCGTCGAGCGCCTCGGTGAGATTCATCTTGTAGTCGAGCCCGCCCTCGGTGGTGGGCATCAGGTGCAGCTCCTGCGCCGCCATGATGATCCACTGCCGCTGGCGGCGGTTCCCCGTCATGTATTCCTTGATGGTGTTGGTGTGATAGAAGTCGCTGTAGCGCCGGAGGGTGTTGCGCGCGTCGTCGAGACTCTGCGGATTCTCGTCGGAGAACACGCCGGGACCGGTGTGGAAGATCCGGGGGCCGAGCAGCTCGCCGGTCTCGACCTGATCGGCGTAGGTGAGGACGTCGGTGGTGGCGGTCTGGGGATCGCGGGTGGTGGTCACGCCCCATGCCAGGTTGGCGAGGTACTTCCACACCTGGGTCTCGTGGATGCCCCAGGTGGGCCAGGGGTGGGCGTGCCCGTCCACGAGGCCGGGCATGATCGTCTTCCCGCTGACGTCGTAGACCTTGGCGCCGGCGGGCGCGGTGCAGGCGCCCTTCGCGCCCACGCACGCGATCCGGTTGTCGGTGACCACCACATCGCCGCCCTCGATCACCTCGTCACCCTTCATGGTGATGATCCGGGCGCCGCGCAGCACCACCGTGCCCCGGGGCACGTCGCGCGGAACGGTGATCGCGACGTCCACCCGCTCCGGCTCGTAGGCCGGCAGTTTGGCGAGCGAGTCCACGCGGGCCTTGGCGGCCGAGTCCGGCTTCCCCCTGGCGGTGGTGTCGCCCTTCAGCGAGTCGGCGCGGAGCGAGTCGGCCGCGGCCTTCGCCTTGGCGGCCGAATCGGCCGCGGCGAGCGTCCACCGAAAGAAGCTCCGGCCGATGGACCAGTACACCGACCGCCCGTTCGCCGACCAGCCGATGAAGTCCCCGCCGACGTGGGTCAGGCGCTTCACCGGGAACGACGCCGAGTTGGGATCGGAAACGTTGATGGTCGGCGTCTGGCCGCCCACTTCGGGCAGGGTCACGAGGTAGACGTTGTTGTTGACCTGCGCCAGCACCGACGCCGAATCGGGGGCGATCAGGATCTCGTCTGCGGAATTGGCCTCGGCGCCCGGCGCGGGGTAAGTGTAGCCCGTCACCTTGATGTAGGCGCGCCGGTCGGTGCCGTCCAGGCGCATCGAGATCAGGCCGTCCTCGCCGTCATAGACGAACACCCGGTTCGGGTCCCGCAGGAAATGCGGCCGGCCGCTGGGGTTCATCTTGGAGATCAGGGTCGCGGGCCCGCCGGCGGCCGGAATCCAGTCCAGCTCGTAGCCGGGCGCGAAGTGCTCGTCCACGCGGGAGGCGCGGGTGCCGCGGACCACCACGATCTTCTGACCGTCGGGCGACCAGGCCGGCGTATCGAAGAACGCGGGCGCGGTGTTGAGGCGGACCGGCTTTCCCTTCCCGTCGGCGCGGGTCTTGTACAGATCGCCACCCTGATCGTTGGTCCAGGTGACGTAAGCGATCCACTGCCCGTCGGGGGACCAGGCGGGGGCCTGCTCGTGCACCGCGTCCGACGTGAGCCGGCGCGGCGTGCCCCGAGGCAGGTCCATCAGGTAGAGACGATCGAGCGCGCTGAACACCAGCCGGGAGCCGTCGGGAGACGGGGCGGCGTTGCGAATCTGGCGCACCAGCACGTCCCCGGTGTCCACCCGGTACTGGAACCGCACCAGGGGACCGAGCTGCTGCTCCACGTGCGCGGTGAAGGGAATGACGGTGGCCTGGCCGGTGGCGACGTCGATGCGATGGATCTTGCCCGCGTAAGCGGCGATCAGCGCCTTCGAATCCGGCGTGAAGCTCATCCCCGGCTCGAGATCGCGCGTGAAGCGCGACTCCTGGTCGTCCCGCTGCACCGGATACGCGAGCCACTTCTCATCGCCGGACGCGATGTTCCGGATGCGGAGCCCGGTCTCGGCGTCGTGGCGCGTGGCGTAGACCAGCCACTTGCCGTCGGGGGAGAGCGTGGGGCGCATCGCGCTGCCGTAGACGTCGGTCTGGTTGAAGGTCTTGCCGGTCTCCCGGTCGTAGACGGCGAGTTCCCAGAGCGGGAACTGGAGATTGTATCCGAAGCCGCCGCGCTTGCGCGCGAACCAGATGTAGCGGGGATCGGACCCGAAGGCGGGGCCGAGGGAGTTCGCCGCGGGACCGCGCGCCGCCGCGCCCACCGGGTTCGGCGTGAGGCTCTGCCCCGAGCCGCCGTCCTTGTGGTAGAGCCAGAGCTCGTACACCGAGCCCAGGAACCCCGAGGTGCGGGACGCGACGATGTAATTCCCGTCCGGCGTCCACTCCGGCGAAGCGTAGAGGTTGGTCATCCCCTTGGTGAGGGCCTTGGGATGGCTCCCGTCCGCTTCGCAGATCCAGATGTTTTCACCGCCGCTCCGGTCGGAGAGGAACACGATGTGCTTTCCGTCCGGCGAATAGCGGGGCTGGGAATCGAAGGCGGGCCCGGAGGTGAGCCGGGTGGCGGTGCCGCCCGCGATGGGCATCGAGTACAGATCGCCGTCGAGCTCGAAGACCAGGGTGCTCCCGTCGGGGGAGACGTCGAGGGAGAGCCAGGTGCCCTCGTCGGTGTCGAAGGAAAGGGTGCGCGTGGTCTTGAGCGGCAGCTCGTCGCTCTTCTTCTTGCTCGAGTCGGTCGACGCCTTTCCGGTGTCGGCGGGAACGGCGGACGCGAGTGCGAATTGCGGAGCGGTGAGGAACAGGACCGCGGCGATGAGACTGCGCATGCGCTCTCCAAGGGAAAAGGGCGTCGAGAAACAAAGCGTCGAGAAACAAAGCGTTGGACGACACTGCGTCAAGAAGCGGCGCCGGGTCCCTCGACGTCCGGTCTCCGGACGTTCCTCCGCCAGAACAGCGCGATGCTGCCGACGGTGATGATGATGGCGAAGCTGAACCATTGAATCGCGTAGGAGAGATGCGGGCCGTTGTCGATCGCGGGAAGGGGCCAGCGCAGGAGCCGCGGCGCCGGGTGGGCGCTGTCGGGAAGCTCCTGAATCACGAAGGGGAGGAGCGGGACGCCGAGCGAGTCGGCGAGCCGGGCGGGATCCACGTCGCCGCGGCCCCGGGGCGCGCGGAGCGCGAGGCCCACCACGACGCCCGAGTCCCCCTCCCGGTACGCCTGCTCGTCCACGTGATAGGCGTCAGGCGAGGCGGCCCACCCCCGGTCCACCAGCACCGCGCTGCCGTCGCCAAGCAGGAGCGGCGTCACCAGGTCCACGCCGGGGGTCCCTTCCCAGGAACGGGGCCGCCAGAGCCGCTCGTGCTCGTAGTCCCACTTCCCCGCGGACGAGACCCGGCGCTGATCGGCGGAGTCCGCGGGGAGTCCGCGCGACGCGATGGTGAGCGCCGGCAGCTTCCACCGGGCGAGCTGGGCCGCGTTGCGCGCCTTGCGCTGGGCGAGGCGATGCACCTGCCAGATGCCGAGGCGCACGCACCCCAGAGCGAGGAGCAGCGCGATGCCGGCGCCGACGAGATCCTTGCGCGTCGCGCCGTTCACGGGCGGGCCACGAGGCGGAGCTTCGCCGGGCGGGAGAGCCGCTTGATCGCAGCCTCGCGGCGAAGCGCGGCGGACCGGGTGCGGCGCCGCTCGGTATAGATGACGCGGAGGGGGCGGCGGCCGCGGGTGTAGGCGGCGCCCTTCCCCGCCCGGTGGCGGGCGAGGCGGCGCGCGAGGTCGTTGGTGATGCCGGTGTAGAGCGAGTCGTCGGCGCAGCGAAGGATGTAGACGGTCCAGGCCATGTCCGGCCGCAAGCTAGCGCGGCTCCCGGGCGCGCGCCATCTTCGGCGCTGGTGACGGACCCTCCCTCCCAGAAGCCCTCCGGTCTTTCGGGCGCCGCGCTCGCCGGCCTCGCGGTACTCACGTTCATCAATCTCTTCAACTACGTGGACCGCTACGTCGCGCCGGCGGTCTTCGAAAGCCTCAAGAGCTCCGAACTGCACCTCACCGACACCCAGCTCGGCTGGCTGATGAGCGGGTTCCTCCTGGTCTACACGCTCACGGCGCCGGTCTTCGGGGTGCTGGGCGACCTGCGCAAGCGGCCGCGGGTGCTCGCGGCCGGGGTGGCGCTGTGGAGCGTGGCGACGACGCTCGCGGGATTCGCGCGCACCTACCTCGCGCTCTTCCTGGCGCGGGCCACCGTCGGCGTGGGCGAGGCGGCGTACGGCACCATCGCGCCGAGTCTCATCGCGGACTACTACCCCACCGCGCGGCGGGGGCGCGCCTTCGCGGTGTTCTTCGCGGCGATCCCGATCGGCTCCGCGCTGGGGTACGTGATCGGCGGGTTCGTGGATCACCACTTCGGGTGGCGGCGCGCGTTCTTCGTCGCCGGCGTGCCCGGTCTGCTCCTCGCCGCGGCGACCCTCTTCCTCGCGGACCCGGAGCGCGGCGCCCAGGATCAGACGGCGCCGCACGCGCCGGAGCGGCCCAACCGGGCCGCGCTGCGGGGTCTCCTGCGCAATCGTCCGTACCTCTTCACGGTCGCGGGCTACGCCGCCTACACCTTCGCGCTGGGCGGGATGGCGTCGTGGATGCCGTCGTTCTTCACCCGGGTGCGGGGCCTCCCCGGCGCGCAAGGCACGGTGGATTTCGGCGCCCTGGTAGTGGTCACGGGATTCGTCGGCACCTTCCTCGGCGGCTGGGCCGGCGACGCCCTCCTCGCCCGCACCCGGCAGGCGTATCTCTGGCTGTCGGGCATCGCCGCGCTGGTCGCCGCGCCGCTCACGGTGCTGGCGCTCGCGTCGCCGGCGCCGCGGGTCTACTGGACCTCGATGGCGGTCGCGCAGGTTCTCCTCTTCGCGTCCACCGGACCGATCAACTCCACGATCGTGAACGTGGTCTCGCCGGGCATCCGCGCCAGCGCCGTGGCGCTCAGCATCTTCGCCATTCATTTCCTGGGTGACGTCTGGTCCCCCGCGATCGTGGGCCGGATCTCCGACGCCTCTTCGCTCGGCACCGCGGTGCTGGTGCTGCCGGCCGCCGTCTTCGTGGCGGCGGGGTTCTGGTGTTACGAGGCGTGGCGCGGGGAGCGGGAGGGGTTCGCCTGAGCCGCACGCCCAACCGGTCGCCCCGCCGCAAGTTGACGGCGCGTTGACTCGGCAGGCCTACCGTTCTCGCGGGCCTCGCGAGGTCCGGATCACCCGGAGTCCGTCCCGGCCGGCTTGGTCGATGAGCTCCGAGGAAGGGGAATTCGGCGGGTTCCGAAGGAGCGCTAGCCTCCCTGTCCCAGGCTACAGCCTGGGCCTGAAAAGCAACGTCCTGAAGGACGGTTCCGCGTGTCGGCGTACCAGATCTACTACCACGTCAACTGGTGCACGCTCGAGCGGCGGCCGATGATCGACGCGGCGGCCCGCGACTTTCTCGAGGCATACCTGCGGCGGGTCGCGGCCCGGGAGCGCGTGGAGGTGCTGGCCCTCGGCATACTCCGCACCCACCTGCACGTCGTCATTCGCACGGGCCCGCGGTGCGACTTGGCGCGGCTGGTGCAGTACTGGAAGGGCGGGTCCAGTCACTCGATCGGCCGGCTCCCCGGCAATCTGCTGGGGCTCCGCTGGAGCGCGGAGTACGCGGTGAGCACGGTGAGTCCGGCATCGTTGAATCGCGCGATTCGCTACGTCAAGACTCAGGAGCTGCGCCACCCCGACGAAGCGATAACCGCCCGGTCCGACCGGTCGGCATTCCGAATCGGAACTACTCGAGCTTCGCGTCCAGCGTCATGGTCACGTTCCCCTTGAGGGCGAGGGACACCGGGCACCCGCTCTTCGCGCCTTCGGCCGCGGCCTGGAACTTGGCCTGGTCGATGCCCGCCACCTTCCCGCGCACCACCAGGTCCATCTTGGTAATCTTGAACCCGTCGCCCACCTTCTCCACCGTGCAGGCGGCCGAGGTGCTGATGCGCGTGGCGGGGGTCCCCGCTTTCTCGAGGCCGGCCGAAAGCGCCATGGAGAGGCAGGCGGCGTGCGCGGCCGCGATCAACTCCTCCGGGTTCGTCCCCTTGGTCCCCTCGAAGCGGGTGCTGAAGGTGTAGTTTCCGCTGAAGGCGCCGCTCGCGGCGTTGAAGCGTCCCTTCCCGTCCCGGAGCTTCCCCTCCCAGACCGCGCTCGCCTGACTCGTCGGCATCGCCGGACCTCGTGCGTTGATGGTGTGACGGTAATCTGGCGGAGCCGCGCGGGCGGCGCTACGCTTGGCGCGCGCCCGAACGTTCAGTCCGGCGACATCATCGTGGAGGGATCGACATGGCCACCAAGAAAAAGTCGGCGAAGAAACGCGCCCCCGCCCCGCGTGCCCGGGGTCCGAAGCGGGTGCCCCGCAAACAGCCCGAGACGCTGCGACTGCGGTCGGTGAGCGCCTCGTTCACCGTCGCCGACCTGGACAAGAGCGTCGCGTTCTACCGCGACATCGTGGGGTTCGTCGTCTCGGACCGGTGGGAGCACCAGGGGCGGGTGATGGGAGTCGAGCTCCGCGCCGGCGACGTCATGCTGATGCTGAATCAGGATGACTGGAGCAAGGGGCGCGACCGCCAGAAGGGCGAAGGCTTCCGCGTCTACGTCCGGACCGCGCAGAAGGTGGACGAGATCGCGAACCGCATCAAGGCCAAAGGGGGGATGCTCACCCTCGAGCCCCGCGACATGGAGTGGGGCGAGCGGGCGTTCGCGCTCCAGGATCCCGACGGCTTCAAGATCACCTTCGTGCAGGTGCGTTGAACTGAACCGTCGCGCGAGGAACACCCTCCGCCTCGTCGCCGAAACCCTGATTCCCGGCGGCGAGGCGGTCGCGCTTTCGGAGCGCCTCGCGGAAAAGATCGCCGCCCTGCCAAGCGCCGCGGATCGCGCCGAGCTCGAGCGCCTGCTCCGGCTCTTCGAGAGCCGCCTCGTGAATCTGGTGCTCGCGGGCGTCGCCAAGTCCTTCAGCGCCATGTCGGTCGCGGAGCGGGAGCGCTACCTCCGCGGCTGGGCGGAGAGCCGGCTGGGTCTGCGCCGCAAGGCCTTCCAGGCGCTGAAGCGGCTCGCCGCCGTCCTTGCCTACACCGCGACCGACGCCGGCGGGGGGAATCCCGCGTGGAAGGAACTCAAGTATCCGGGGCCCCTCGGCCCTCCACCCGCCGAGCCCCGGCAGATCCGTCCGCTCGCCGTCACCGCCGACACCACGCGCACCTGCGACGTGGTGGTGATCGGATCCGGTGCCGGCGGCGGCGTGGTGGCGGGCGAGCTCGCGGCGCGCGGCAAGGACGTGGTGGTGCTGGAAAAGGGCGACTACCTGAACGAGGCCGACTTCACCCAGCGCGAGGGCGAGATGCTCTCGCGTTTGTATATGGATCAGGGGCTCGCCGGCACCGACGACCTGGGACTCGTGATCCTCGCCGGAAGCTGCCTCGGCGGCGGCACCGTGGTGAACTACACCACCAGCTTCCACACCCCGGAGCGGGTCCGGGAAGAGTGGGCGGCGCTCGGGCTCCCGCACTTCACGTCCGCCGGGTTCACCCGCTCGCTCGATGCCGTCGCGGCGCGGATCGGCGTCAACACCGAATCCGCGAAGCCGTCGGCGCGCGACCGTTGTCTCATCGCCGGGCTCGACCGGCTGGGCTGGCACCACGGCATTCTCCCGCGGGACGTGCGCGGGTGCTCGCAGGGCGACGACTGCGGCTACTGCGGTTACGGGTGCCGCCGGGGCGCCAAGCAGTCCACGCTGGTCACGTACCTCGCCGACGCGGCGGCGCGGGGCGCGCGAATCGTGGTGCGCTGCGACGCGCGGCGGGTGGTGCGCGAAGGCGGACGCGCGGTCGGCGTGGAGGCGTTCGTGACCGGCCCCGATCTGCCGCGCCCGGTCGCGGTCTCGGTGCGGGCGCAAGCGGTGGTCGTCGCCGCGGGATCCATCCATTCCCCGGCCCTGCTGCTGCGATCGGGGCTCTCGCTGCCCGCGCTCGGCCGGCACCTCGCCCTCCATCCCGCCACGGCGGTTTTCGGGGTGATGGACGAGGAGATCCGCCCCTGGACCGGCACCGTGCAGGCGCACTACTCCGATCAGTTCGCCGATCTCGACGGATCGGGATACGGATTCAAGTTCGAGACCGCCCCGGTGCACCCGTCGCTCGCCGCGCTCGCCACCTCCTGGGAATCGGGCGCGGGCTTCCGCGAACGGATGAAGCTGCTCTCCCATCTCGCGCTCTGCGGGATCCTCCTCCGCGACCGGGAGGGCGGCCGGGTCACGGTGGACGCGGACGGGAACCCGCGGGTGTACTACCGGCTCTCCGAGTACGATCGCGCCCATCTCCGGCACGCCATCTCCGCGGCGGCCCTGCTCCTCGAATCGGCGGGCGCGCGGGAGGTCTGGACCCCGCAGGCGCGCCGGGTGGCCTATCGTCCCGACCTCTCGGGCGCGGCACGCGAGCGCTGGCTCTCAGAGGTGGACCGCGCGGGGCTCTCGGCGAACCAGATGCTCCTCGTCACCTTCCATCAGATGGCGTCGTGCCGCATGGGCGCCGACGCCCGCACCTCGGTGGTGAACGCCGATCATCAGGTGCACGGCGTACCGGGCTTGTACGTCGCGGACGCGAGCGCCTTTCCCACGGCGTCCGGCGTGAACCCGATGCTGACCATCATGGGGATGGCGCACCGGGCGGCGGAGGTGATCGGGGCGGGGCTTTGAACCCGTGGAATGCGGATTGCCGATTGCGGATTGCGGATTTGAACGGCAAGCTTCCGGGGGCATGATACGTGAATCCGCAATCCGCAATCCGCGATCCACAATGACCATTCTTCGAAGGCTCGCCGCATGCTCCTCGTTCTAGCCGCCGCGCTCGCGTTGCAGCAGCCGTCCGTCGCCGACTCGTCGCCCTTTCGCGCGCTCGACCTCCCCACGCCCACCCGGGTGCGCACGGCGCAGGGGACGCCGGGGCCCTTCTACTGGCAGCAGGAAGCGGACTACGTGATCCGCGCCACGCTCGACACCGCGACCCAGCGGCTCTCCGGAAGCGAGCGCATTCACTACGTCAATCACTCCACCGACTCCCTGCCCTTCGTCTGGATGCAGGTGGAGCAGAACATCTTCGAGAAGAACGGCATCACGTACACCCTGAACCAGCCGCCGCTCGCCTTCGCGGGCGGAGTATCCTTCGACTTCACCGGGAAGGGTTTCTACGGCGGGATCAGCGTGGACACCCTCGCCTCCGGCGGCAAACCGCTCGAGAAGACCATCTACGGCACCATGATGCGGGTCGAGCTCGCGACGCCGCTCGCTCCCGGCGCCGCGATCGACTTCGACGTCGCCTGGCACTTCCCGGTCCCGCCCTACGGCGGCGGCCGGATGGGGCGCATCGACAGCCGGCTCTACGAGCTGGGCCAGTGGTATCCGCGGATGGTGGTCTACGACGACGTGCGGGGCTGGAATCCCCTGCCCTACATCGGCGCCGGCGAGTTCTATCTCGAGTACGGCGATTTCGACGTGACCCTCACCTTGCCGGCGGGCTTCGTCGTCGGCGCCACCGGCACGGTGACGAACCCGGATTCGGTGTACACCGCCGAAGAGCGCCGGCGCATCGCCAAGGCCCTGACGTCCGACACCGCCGTCGCGATCATCACCGCGACGGAAGCGACCGCCCACCGCGCCCCCCGCCCCGGGGCCAAGACCTGGCACTTCACCGCGCGCAACGTGCGCGACTTCGCCTGGTGCGCCTCGCCCGACTACCGCTGGGACGCCTCGGGCTACGACGGCAAGCTCATCAGCACGCTGTATCGGCCGGAGGCCAGGCCCTGGCTCGAATCGAACCGGATGGCGCGCTTCACCATCAAGTATTTCTCGGAGCAGTGGTATCCGTACCCCTGGCCGCAGGCGACCACCTGCGAAGGGCTGGTCGAGGGGATGGAGTACCCGATGATCACCTTCGTGCCCGCGCTCCCCAGGCGCGAGGACCAGTTCTGGGACCTGATGCACGAATTCGGCCACGAGTGGTTCCCGATGACCGTCGGGTCGGACGAGCGCCGCTATCCCTGGATGGACGAAGGGTTCAACTCCTTCATCGATTACGGCGCCGCCGAGGAGTACTTCAAGGGGACGGCGTACGGCGACACGGTGCGCCGCGAGCTGCTCTCGGACGCGGCGGCCGCCGCCGTGCCCGGCCAGGAACAACCGATGATCGAGAAGCCGGTGGAGCAGCGCGACCTGGCCTGGACCGCGTACCAGAAGCCGCCCCTGATGCTCACCCTGCTCCGCGACGCGGTGCTGGGCCGGCCCACCTTCGACCGCGCCTTCCGCGACTACATCCGGCGCTGGGCGTTCAAGCATCCCCAGCCCGCGGACTTCTTCCGCACCATGGAAAACGTCTCCGGACGCGATCTCGACTGGTTCTGGCGGGAGTGGGTGTTCACCACGGCGCGGCTCGATCAGGCCGTGGATTCGGTGACCGCCACCAGGGACACGGCGCTGGTCTTCCTCTCCAATCGCGGGCAGATGGTGATGCCGGTGACCCTGGAGCTGCGCTACGCCGACGGCGCCAGGGAAATCCGCGACCTGCCGATCGAGATGTGGAACCTGGGACCGAAGTTCGTGGCCCGGATCGCGACGCCCAGGCCGCTCACCGGCATCACCGTCGATCCCGGTCGGATTTATCCCGACGTGAACCGCGCCAACAACAGCTGGGGGAAGTGAGCGGCGGTCAGCGCCAGAGGCGGGAGAGGGTGTAGATCGCGAGACCGACCAGGCCGCCCACCAGGGTGCCGTTGATGCGCACGAACTGGAGGTCGCGGCCGACGGCCAGCTCGAAGCGGCGGGAGGTGACGGCGGGATCCCACCCCGCCACCGTCTGCGCGATGAGGTCGCCGATCTCCTGGCGGTAGCGCTCGACCACGGTGCCGGTGAGGTCGATCGCCATCTCGTCCATCTCGGCGAGTATGGCTTCGTTCTCGAGGAGCGCGGCGCCGAATTCGCTGATCCCCCGCTCCAGGGGGCCCGCCTCCGCGCCGTCGGCGCGGGTGGCGTAGGCCACCACCGTCCGCCGGGTGGCCTCCCAGAGCCGGTCGGCGAGGTCGGCGAGCGCGGGCTCGGCCAGCCACTCGGCCTTCATCGCTTCCGCTCTCGCGATCACGTCCGCCGAATTCTCGAGCCGGTAGACCACGTCGCGCAGCGCGGAGTCGAACGCGGCGCGCAGGGGATGGCGGGGATCGGTGGCGATGTCCCGCAGCAGCTTTTCCGTCACCTCGATGATGCGCTGGTAGATCTTGTCGTCGATCACGCCGGGCACCCACCACGGGCTCTCCCCGCGGACCTGCTTGCGGATCACCTCCCGGTTGTCGTGCACCGCCTGCGCCGCGAGCTTCACCGCTTCGTTGAGGATGCCCTGATGGCGGTCGTCCTCGAGGACCAGGGCCAGGGCTTTGCCCAGCACCGGCGCCACCCGGGGGGCGCGCAGCCGGTC
>DASSQQ010000107.1:0-110820 GCA_035702425.1 Gemmatimonadales bacterium | reverse complement strand
GACGAGATGGCGCGAGCCATCCGGGAGGCACTCCCGCGCGCGGAAGTCCTGGTCTTCTAGCGGCGCTTCTTGGCGCGGCCGCGGCGCGCCTTGGCGCGGGGGCGGCGCTTGGTCGCCTTCCTCTTCTTACTCTTGCTCTTGCTCTTGGCCGCCTTGCGGCGCGCCTTCGCCTTCGGCTTGCGCCACGCCGTCTTGCGCCTGGTGGCGGGAGCCGCCGCCTCCGGCGCCGGACTCTCGAACGCGGGCTCCGGCGCGGGGGTGAAGGGGGCCGGTGCCTGCGGCGGGAGATAGGGCTCCATCATCCCGGGGCCGGACCAGCCGCTCTCGGAGAAATCGGGCTGGGTGAACATTGAGTTGGTCCCTCCGCTCTTAGGGCGCTGGTAGGGTCTCACCGAGGCCTGTAGCTTATCCACTCGCATCCATGTCGCAAGTGAGCCCACAGAAGCTCTGTTTCTGCCTGCTTTTCGCGCCGGCCCTGCTCCTCGCGCAGTCGCCCGCGGACACTTTCCCGGTGGCGCGGCCCCGGGCGGTGGCGCTCCCGTGGCGCGCCGGTCCCTTCGACCTGGAGGGCCCCGCCCGGCCCACCGGCTACCTCTCCGCCATCGGCCGGCGTGCGGCGCTGATCGGCACCGAGACCGGCGGCTTCGAGGCCTGGACCTGGCCGCTCAAGCTCCTCCACGGCTTCGACCTCGCGTTCAAGACGCCGCTGTACGATCAGCCGGTGCTGGCGAAAGATGTCGCCCGCCGGGTGGAAGTCACGCCCGCCGGCGTCTCCATCGTCTATTCCCACCCGGCGTTCACGGTCACCGAACGGCTTTTCGCGCCCCTCGACCTGCCCGCCGTGGTCGCGGTGCTGACCGTGGACGCGGTGCGGCCCATCGAGATCATCGCCCGTTTCCGTCCCGACCTCCAGCTCGCGTGGCCGGGCGCGTTCGGCGGGCAGTACGTCTACTGGGACGACGACGAGAAGGCGTTCGTGCTGTCCGAGAGCCGGAGCCAGGCCAACGGTTTCTTCGGTTCGCCCGCGGCCACCTGGGCCACCAACAACCCCTCGCACGCTCTCGCCGATCAGCCGAGCGAGCTGCACATCGCCGTGGGGGACGAGGGCGCGGTCCCCATGCCCCGGCCCGGCGAGCCCGCGGGGCGCCTCACCGAAGTGCACGCCGCCGGGATCCCCATCGTGATGGTGGGCGAGATGGCGCCGCGCGACAGCGTGCGCGCGCTCTACCGCCGGGTCCTGGCGCGGGCGGAGTTGCTGTACCAGGACCGCGCGGCGCACGCCGAGGCGGTGACGGACTCGAGTCTCGCCCTGGGCTCGCCGGACGGCGCCTTGAACCTCGCGGTACGCTGGGCGGAGCTGAATCTGGACCAGGCCTTCACCTGCAATCCCGATCTCGGGTGCGGCCTCGTGGCCGGCTTCGGGCCCTCGGGCCCGACCTCCACCCGGCCGGGGTTCGCGTGGTTTTTCGGGGGCGACGCGTCCATCAATTCCTTCGCGATGAGCTCGGTGGGACTCTGGCAGGTGGCGCGGGACGGACTCTCCTTCTTCGCGCGATATCAGGGGACCGCGGCGCCGAATGACGGCAAGATTCCGCACGAGATCTCGCAGAGCGCGGGGCGGCTTCCCTGGTTCACCGCGTATCCGTACACCTTCTATCACGGGGACACCACGCCCTTCTGGATCCTGGCGCTGGCCGAGTACTGGCGCGCGTCGGGGGACACGGCGGCGATCCGGAAGCTCTGGCCCAACCTGAAGCGCGCGTTTCTGTGGGCCCGCGCCACCGATGCCGACGGCGACGGCCTGATGGACAACGCCAGAGCCGGCGCGGGCGCGATCGAAGTGGGTGACCTGCAGGAGGGCCTGCAGTCCGACGTCTACATGTCGGCGGTGTGGGTCAAGGCGCTGGAGGAGCTGCCCGCGATCGCGCGCGCGATGGGAGACGCCGGCGTCGAGACCGAGGCGCGCCGGCTCCACGACCGCGCTCTCGCCACCCTGCGCGACAAGCTCTGGCTCCCCTCCGCGCGCCGGTACGCCTTCGCCCTGCTCGAGGGCGGCAAACTCTCCGACGAGCTGACGGTGTGGCCCGCCACCGGCCTCGCGTTCGGCCTCTTCGACGAAGAGCGCGGGCAGGCGACGGCGGCGTCGCTCGCCGGGGCCGGCATCACCACCGACTGGGGCGCGCGCACCCTCGCGCCGTCCTCCCGGCTCTTCGACCCGCTCCACTACAACAACGGCACGGTGTGGCCCTTCGTCACCGGCTTCGACGCGCTCGGCCTCTACCGCTATCACCATCCCGCCATGGGGTTCGCGGCGATGACGGCGGTCGCGCGGACCGCGTTCCTCTGGGGCCTCGGCGACAACCCCGAGGTGTTCTCGGGCAGTGCCTTCGAGCCGCTCGACACCGCGGTCCCCCAGCAGTTCTTCGCGACCTCGATGCTGCTCACCCCGCTGGTGCGCGGGCTCCTCGGCTGGGAAGCCGACGTGCCCGACGATCGCGTCAGCTTCGCGCCGCACCTGCCCGCGAGCTGGGACACGCTGCGCGTCGATCGGCTGCCCGCGGGCTCCGGCCGTTACACCGCCCGCTTCTCGCGGAGCGACACCGCGCTTTCCCTCTCGATCGAGCGCACCGCCGGCCGCGGCGTCGACACCCTCCTCTATTCTCCCGCTCTCCCCCTCGGCGCCCACCTCACCGGCGTGACCGCCGGCGGCCGGCCCGTCAGCTGCGCCGAGCGCGCCACCGGAGCCGATGTCCACGCCGACTGCCGCCTGCCCCTCGGCCGGAACGCCGAGATCGTGGTGAACCACACCCGCGGCTTCGAGCTGCTCCTCCCCGCGCCCCGGCCCGCGCGCGGGGACCGCTCGAGCGCGCTCAAACTGATCTCCCAGCGGCTCGCCGGAGACACCTGCGTGTTCGAGCTCGAGGGACTCACCGGGCGGACGTACGGTCTCGTGGTCCGCACCCCTGCGGGCAATCGCGACCTCTCCGTGACGTTTTCGGGACCCGGGAGCCGGGTGGACGGCTACGCGAGGACGGTGGTGCGGGTGGCCGTGCCAAAGTGACAAGTTTGCTTGACAATGGGACTTACGCGCACTTACGTTCGCGGCCCATGACCCCCCGGCGCAGCTCACTCTTCTTCGCCCGCGGCGCGCTCGCGTTCCTCGCGGCCCCGCTCGCGGCGCAGAACGTTACCGAGGTGCAGGTCTCGCCGCCCAACGTCACCATCAAGGTGGGACAGCGCTCGGGGCTCCTGGGCACGGCGTTCGATCGCGTGGGCAACGTGATCCCGACGATCCGGCTCACCTGGTCGTCGTCCAACGTGAGCATCGCCACGGTGGACATCAACGGAACCGTGACCGGCGTGAGCGGCGGTACGGTGCTGATCACCGCGACCGCCGGCTCGCGGAAAGGGCAGGCGCTGGTGACGGTGACCGGCGCCGCGCCGCCGGTGGTGACGGCGCCGCAGTCCACGCCCACGCAGTCCCAGCCGGCCGCCAGTTCCGCCGAGCCTCCGCCGCCCGCGGGCTTCGACCCGTTCGCGGGCCAGCCGGCCGGCATCGGCGCGGCGACCGCGCTGCAGATCGTGCCCGCCGCGCTGTTCCTGCTTCCCTCCGAGAACACCCGGGTTTCGCCCCGCGCGCTCAAGGCCGACGGCTCCGCCGCCGCGCCGGTGCGCGTCACCTGGAAGTCGCTTCGCGAAGACATCGCGACGGTGGACGCGAGCGGGAACGTGATCGCGATCGCGCCGGGGCAGGGCACCATTCAGGTGACGGGACCCGGCGGGCTCACCAACACCGCGCCGGTGGTGGTGCAGCAGGCCGATTTCGCGTTCGCCGAGACCGGGCCGCTGATGTATTCGCCGGGCCAGCTGGACACCCTGCACGTGGCGGTGCCGGCGCAGAACAACCGGGACCTTTCCCCTCTCGCGCTCACCTGGCTCTCGTCGGACACCAACGTGGCGCGGGTGAACCTGAACGGGGTGGTGACCGCGGTGGCCGGCGGCCGGGCGACGATCACCGTGAGCCGGCTGCTCCAGACCAGGAGCATCGAGGTGCGGGTGCACCGCCAGGTGGAAGTGCTCGCGGTCCTCCCGCACTCCAACGCCGACGTCCCGGTCCCGCTGACCGCGTCCGTCAAGTTCGAAGCCCAGGCGCTCGCGGCGGACAACACCGCGGTGCCCGAGGCGCCGCTGCGCTGGAGCGTCCAGGACTCGAGCGTCGCCACCTTCGACACCGCGAGTCACCGGCTCACCGGGCGGAAAATCGGCAAGACCCAGCTGGTGTTGCGGGGCCCCGGCTCCGGGCTCACCGTCACCTGGAACGTCAGCGTCATCGCGGCCGCGGTGAAGCTCTCCGCCACCCGTCTCGGCACCCACCCCGAGGAGCGCACCCCCATCAAGGCGACCTTCGCCGACGACGCCGGGAACAGCCTCGGCCCCGCGAGCAACCTCACCTGGTCGTCCGACAACTCGCCGGTGGCGACGGTGGCCGAGGACGGGACCATCACGGCGCAGGATTACGGGCGCGCCCGGGTCACCGCCACCGCGCCCGGGGGCATGACGGCGGCGGTCGAAGTGTACGTGGTGGGGGAAATCGCCCTCGCCTCCAACCGGTCCGGGAAGTACCAGCTCTACGGCCTGGAGCGCACCAACTTCGCGCAGCTGCGGCGGCTCAGCGCCGACACCGGCGACGCGACCGACCCCGCGTTTTCGCCGGACGGCGCGCGGCTGGCCTTCGCGTCCCGCCGGGACGGCAACCCCGAGATCTACCTGATGGACGTGGACGGGACCAACCTGCTGCGCATCACCAACGAGCCGCACAACGACGGGCGTCCGGCGTTCACGCCCGACGGGCAGACGCTGGTGTTCCAGTCCGATCGCAGCGGCAAGCTCCAGATCTGGTCGGTCGGCGTGGACGGCACCGGACTCAAGATGCTGACCGCGGACTCGGGGGCCTTCGAGCCCTCGGTGTCCCCCGACGGCTCCACCATCGCGTACATCTCCACCCGCGAGAAGAACTACGACGTGTGGCTGATGAACCGCGACGGTTCGAACCAGCGGGCCTTCACCCGCAGTCCCACCTACAAGGAAACCGAGCCCCATTTCCTGAAGGACGGGACCCTGGCGTACCTGGTGGAGCGGCGCGAGGGAAATCGGACGATCACCCAGGTGGTGAAAGCGGACCTCCCCACGGGGCAGGTCACCCCGATCACCGGGACCGATCTTCTCATCACCGGCTTCGCGGTGGCGCCCGCGGGCGATCTCCTGGCCCTGGTGGTGGCCACCAAGCCCGACGACAGGAAGAATCCCGGGTACAAGGTGTTCCTCCAGCCGGTCGGGTCGGGCGCGGCCGCGCCGCTTCCCACCACCGGCGCCGAGCAGATGGTCACGCCCGCCTTCCTGCCGTAGGCCCCGCGCCCCGCATGCGGGCCTGCGTCCTCACCGCCACCGGCGGCCCCGACCAACTCGCGATCACCGACGTCCCCGATGCGCCGCGCCCCGGGCCGGGCGAGGTGCGGGTGCGGGTCCGGGCCGCCGCGCTCAACCATCTCGACCTCTTCGTGGCCGAGGGCCTGGACGGCGTGGAGTACCTCTTCCCCAAGATCGTCGGCGCGGACGCCGCGGGCGTGGTCGAGGCGGTGGGGAACGGGGTCACCCGGGTGGGGGTGGGCGACAAGGTCATGCTCAATCCCGGAGTCTCCGACCGCACCTGCGAGTTCTGCCGCAAGGGCGAGCACTCGCTCTGCGTGAAGTACCGGATCCTGGGCGAGCACCTCCCCGGGACCTTCGCCGAGCTGATCACCGTCCCCGAACCGAACGTGGCCCGGGTCCCCGAGCTTTCGCCGCCGCTCACCTGGCCCGAGGCCGCGGCGTTCTCCCTGGTCACGCTCACCGCGTGGCGGATGGTGGTGACCAGGGCCCGGGTCCAGCCGGGCGAGTGGGTGCTGGTGTGGGGGATCGGGGGAGGCGTCTCCCTCGCGGCGCTCCGGATCGCGAAGCTGCACGGCGCCACCGTGGTGGTCACCTCCTCCTCGGACGCGAAGCTCGCCCGGGCGCGCGAGCTGGGCGCGGACGTCACCCTCAATCACCGGACCCAGGCGGTGGCGAAAGAGGTCCGCACCCTCACCGGGAAGCGCGGCGTGGACGTCGTGGTGGACAACGTGGGGGAGAAAACCTGGGGCGATTCCCTGCGCGCGCTCGCGAAAGGCGGGCGGGTCGTCACCTGCGGCGGCACCTCGGGACCCCAGCTCGTCACCGACGTGCGCCCGCTCTTCTGGCACCAGTACACGATCCTCGGCTCGACCATGGGGAACGACGCGGAGTACGCGGAGGTGGTGCGCCGCCTGGGCGCGGGCGAGCTGCGCCCGGTGGTAGACCGGGTGTTCCCGCTGGCGGAAGCGCCGGCGGCGTACCGCTATCTCGGGCGCGGGGAGCAGATCGGGAAGGTCGTCGTCACGCTCTAGAGTCCGGCGGGGAGAGCCCGGCCCGGTCGGGCGCCAAGTACACCTCGCTTCGCTGATCGCGGGCGGCCCGGCCGAGCCGAAGCTCGGCGCCGAGTCTAGCCGGGGTGCGTCAACCCACCGTCAACACCGACCCGAAGCCCCTGTGGCATCACGCTTTGGCGGGTTGCCTCTTCGCCTCTAAGTATCTATATTTCCAATCACTTAGCCCGTTTGGCTCTTCGCCTTTTCGCCCCGAGCACTGATGACCACACCCAACGTCCGCGAACGCATTCTCCCGCGCCTGATCGAAGACGAGATGCGCGAGTCGTTCCTCGACTACTCGATGAGCGTGATCGTCCAGCGCGCGCTTCCCGACGTGCGCGACGGTCTGAAGCCGGTGCACCGGCGCATCCTCTACGCGATGCACGAGCTCGGGCTGGTGCCCGGGCGGCCCTTCAAGAAGAGCGCGACGGTGGTGGGCGACGTGCTGGGCAAGTACCACCCGCACGGCGACCTCTCGGTTTACGACTCCATCGTCCGGATGGTGCAGGATTTCTCCCTGCGTTACCCGCTGATCGACGGCCAGGGAAACTTCGGCTCGGTGGACGGCGACTCGGCCGCGGCGTACCGCTACACCGAGGCGCGTCTCACCCGTGTCGCGATGACGATGCTCGAGGACATCGACAAGAACACCGTCGATTTCGTCCCCAACTTCGACGACCGCCTGCAGGAGCCCACGGTACTCCCCGGCCGGCTCCCCAACCTGATCGTGAACGGCTCCGCCGGCATCGCGGTCGGGATGGCGACCAACATTCCGCCGCACAACCTGGCCGAGGTGGTGGAGGCCATCAATCACCTGGTGGACCATCCCGACGCGTCCATCAAGGATCTCCGGAAGTTCATCAAGGGCCCCGATTTCCCCACCGGCGCGATCATCTACGGCAAGGACGGCATCAAGGAGTGCTACGAGACCGGCCGCGGCCGGATCACCATCCGCGCCCGGGCGGTCACCGAAGAGAAGGAGTCGAGCGGCAAGCAGCAGATCGTCGTCACCGAGTTCCCCTACCAGGTGAGTCCGGAGCGGGTGCACGAGCAGATCCGGGACCTGGTGCTGGCGAAGAAGCTCGAGGGGATTTCGGACCTGCGGAACGAGTCCGACAAGGAGGGGATCCGGCTCGTCATCGAGCTGAAGCGCGACGCCATCCCCATGGTGGTGCTGAACGGGCTCTACAAGCACACCCAGATGCAGACCACCTTCGGCGCGATCATGCTGGCGCTGGTGGACGGCGCGCCCAAGGAAATGAACCTGAAGGAGCTGCTGCAGCACTTCATCGAGCACCGCCACACCGTCATCACCCGCCGCACCGAATTCGAGCTGAAGCGCGCGCAGGACCGCGAGCACATTCTCGAGGGCCTGAAGATCGCGGTCGATCACATCGACGAGGTGATCCGGATCATCCGCCGGTCCAAGGACACGCCGACCGCGGACGCGGCGCTGCGCAAGCGCTTCAAGCTGTCGGAGAAGCAGTCGGCCGAGATCCTGAACATGCGCCTGGCCCGGCTCACCGCCCTCGAGATCACCAAGCTCGAGGAGGAGCTGAAGGACGTCCGCAAGTTCATCAAGGAGTGCAAGGACATCCTGGCCTCCAAGCCGCGCCGCCTGAAGATCCTGAAGGAAGAGCTGGCGGAGCTGGCCCACGGCTTCGGGGACGCGCGCCGCACCGAGATCGTCGCCGATCAGGGCGAGTTCTCGATCGAGGACCTGATCGCCGAGGAGGACATGGTGATCACCGTGTCCCACTCGGGCTACATCAAGCGCCTGCCGGTCTCGGCCTACCGGCGCCAGCGGCGCGGCGGGAAGGGCGTGATCTCCGCCCATACCAAGGAAGACGACTGGCTGGAGCACCTCTTCATCGCGTCCACCCACGATTACGTGATGTTCTTCACCCAGGGCGGCCACTGCTACTGGCTCAAGGTGCACGAGATCCCGCAGGCGGCGCGGGCGGCGCGGGGCAAGCCCATCAACTCCTGCGTGGCGATGAAGCCCGACGAGCGCACCGCCGCCCTGGTGCCGGTGCGCGAATTCTCGGATCAGCAGTTCCTCTTCTTCGCCACCAAGGACGGCGTGGTGAAGAAGACCGTGCTCTCGGCCTTCGGGAATCCGCGCTCCACCGGCATCAACGCCATCAACATCGAGAAGGGCGACGAGCTGATCGACGTGCAGGTGACCGACGGCCGGAACGACATCGTCATCGCCACCCGGCACGGGATGAGCATCCGGTTCCACGAGCAGGACGTGCGGGACATGGGGCGCGCCGCCACCGGCGTGAAGGGGATCGAGCTCGACAAGAAGGACCACGTGATCGACATGGTGGTGGTGAAGCGCGCCTCCACCCTGCTCGTGGTCGCGGCGAAGGGAATGGGCAAGCGCTCCGAGCTCGACGAGTACCGCATCCAGCACCGCGGCGGCCGCGGGATCATCACCCTGAAGCGCAACGAGAAGACCGGGGACATCGTCGCCCTGAAGGAAGTCCTCCCCGACGACGAGCTGATGATGATCACCAAGAAGGGGATCATGATCCGGGTGCCGGTGGAAGGGATCCGGATTTCCGGCCGCAACACCCAGGGCGTGAAGGTGATGAACCTGACCCCCGGTGACATCGTGGTGGACGTGGCCCGGGTGGTGAAGGAAGACGAAACCGAGAACGGGGACGAGGACGACGGCGACGACGCGGCCCCGGCTCCGGCCAAGAAGGGCAAGACCGAGAAGCCGGCGCCCAAGGGCGCGACGGGCGGCCCCAAAGCCGGCGCCAGGAAGAAGTGATCACGTCGGCCGACGTCCTCGAAGCCCGGAAGGCCCTCGCGGGCGTGGTGGAACGCACGCCCCTCCAGTGGGTGGAGGAGATCTCGGCCTACCTGAAGCTCGAGAATCGCCAGCCCGTCGGCGCCTTCAAGGCCCGCGGGGCCTACAACGCCGTCCGCAAACTCCCCGAGGCCGCGCGCCGCCGCGGCGTGATCACCTTTTCCTCCGGCAACCACGGCCAGGCGGTCTCCTGGGCGGCGCAGAAGTTCGGCGTGCGCGCCGTGATCGTGATGCCGGAGACCGCGCCCGCGGTGAAAGTCGAGGGCGTGAAGAAATGGGGCGGCGAAGTCGTCTTCGCGGGCAAGACCTCCGAAGACCGGCGGGTGAAAGCCGAGGAGATCGCCGCGCGGGAGCGCCTGGCGGTGGTGCCGCCCTTCGAGCACCAGGACGTGGTGGCCGGCCAGGCCACCGTCGCGCTCGAGATCGTGGAAGATCTCCCCGACGTGGCCACGGTGGTGGTGCCGGTGGGGGGCGGCGGCCTGATCTCGGGCGTAGTGATGGGACTCGAGGCGGCGAAGAGCGCCGCGGCGGTCTGGGGCGTCGAGCCGGCGGGCGCGCCCAAGCTGCACCGCTCCCTCGCGGCGGGCCGGGTGGAACAGCTCGACGGCACCGCGAGCATCGCGGACGGCCTGATCACGCTGTCGGTCGGCAGCATTCCGTTCTCGGTGCTGCAGGCGCACCGGGACCGGGTGAAGGGCGTCACCCTGGTGGATGATGACAGCATCCGGGAAGCGGTGCATTTTCTACACCGGCGCGCGGGGCTCCGGGTGGAGCCCTCCGGCGCCGCCACCACCGCCGCGCTGTTGAGCGGCGCGCTCTCGCCCGCGCGGCCCGCGGTCCTGATCGTCAGCGGCGGCAACGTGGACCCAACGCTTCTCGGGGACTGATCGGGACCAATGCCGGACAGCGCGCTCGCCAAGATCCTCGTCGCCGACGACGACCAGTCGCTGGTGCGCACCCTCACCTGGATCCTGAAGGAGCACGGGTACTCGGTCGTCACCGTGCCCGGCGGCGAAGGGCTCCTCGCCAAAGTCGAAGAAGAGCGGCCCAACCTCCTGCTCCTCGACATCATGATGCCCAAGGTGGACGGGCTGCAGCTGCTCGAGCGCCTGAAGCGGGACGACCGCTTCGCCGACCTTCCCGTCCTGATGGTCTCTTCCATGCCGCCCGAGGAGGCGACGGTGAAGTCCCTCGGCCTGGGCGCCGCGGACTTCATCTCCAAGCCCTTCCGGGTGCGCGAGCTCCTGGCGCGGGTGGAGGCCCACCTCCGCGTGGGCCGGGCCCTCGCCCAGGCGCGCGAAGAGGCGAAGAGCCGCGCCGCCATGGTGGACATCCTGCACGAGGTGACGGACTCCCTCAAAGCGGACGAGATCTACCACATCCTGGCGCGGCGGGTGGCGCGGGTGCTCAACATCTCCAAGTGCTCGATGGTGCTCGCCAAGGCGGGCGATCAGGTGGGCGTGGTGGTGGCGGCCTACGAGAACCCGATGCTGCGCAACCTGCAGATCGAGCTGGCGCGCTATCCCGAGATCCAGCGGGCGCTCTCCACCGCGCGCACCGTGCTGGTGGAGAACGTGTCCACCGATCAACTCTACGCCGAGGAGCGCCTGCGGTGGGAGCGGGAAGGGATCAAGGTGCCGACCCGCTCGGCGGTGGCGCTCCCGTTCTCGATGCGGGACCAGCAGGTGGGGGTCTTCTTCCTCCGCACCACCGGCGAGGATCCGGCGCTCACCCGGGCCGACGCGCAGTTCGCGGAGACGGTGATCAAGACCGCGGTGGCCGCGATCGAGAAGGCGTACGACTTCGAGTCCGCGGTGTCGGACAAGCAGCGGATGGAGAAGCTCGCCAACACCGACGCGCTCACCGGGTGCATGAACCGCCGCGCGCTGGCGGAGCAGCTCGAGGCCGAAATCGATCGGGCCCGGCGCTACGGGCTGGCGGTGAGCATCCTGCTCGCCGACATCGACCGCTTCAAGACCGTGAACGACACCCACGGCCACATTGCGGGGGACTCGGTTCTGCGGCAGGTTGGGGAGTTGCTGCGGCGCGAGGCCCGTTCGGTGGACCTGGTGGCGCGCTACGGGGGCGAGGAGTTCGTGGTAGTGATGCCGGAGACGGCGCTGCACGGCGCCGCGATCTTCGCCGACCGGCTGCGGCGCCGGGTGGCGGGGCACGATTTCGCGGACCCCGGCGCCGACGCGCTGAGCCTCACCGTCAGCATCGGGCTCGCCTCCTTCCCCGACGAGCGCGTCACCTCGGCCGAGAGCTTCGTGGCACTGGCGGATCAGGCCCTCTACCGGGCCAAGAACGAAGGACGCAACTTGGTGCGCGAATGAGCGACCGCCGCTGTCCCAAGTGCGGCACGGTGTACACCGACGCCGCGCGGTTCTGCCCCAAGGACGGGAGCATGCTGGTCGAGGTCCAGTCCTCGGGCGGCGGCGCGTCGCCGCCCAGCGGCAAGGTCGCCAGCACCTCGGTGCGCACCCCCGCGGCCCAGGCCAAGGGCATTAACGCCGCCCTGGAACGCGCCTCCTCGCTCTCCAACCAGATGCTCGACGCCCGCTACCAGGTGCTGAAGAAGCTGGGCGAGGGCGGGATGTCGTACGTCTACCTGGCCAAGGAAATCGCTTCCGGCGAGGAAGTGGCGATCAAGGTTCTGTCGCCCAAGCTGGCGAGCGACAAGAGCTCGGTGGAGCGCCTGCGCCGCGAGGCGGGGCTCGCCATGCGGCTGGAGCATCCCAACGTCTGCCGCATCATCCGCCTCGGCGAATCCGAGGACGGGCTGATCTACCTGGTGATGCCGTTCCTCAAGGGCGAGCTGCTGTCGGACCGCGAAGTGAAGGGCGGGCCGATGGACGTCCCCACCGGCGTGGCGATTCTCCGGCAGGTGTGCGCCGGACTCCAGCACGCGCACGAGCTGCAGATCATCCACCGCGACCTGAAGCCCGAAAACATCATGCTGGTCACCGAGAACGGCGGGGACCGCGCCGTGGTGATGGACTTCGGGCTCGCCAAGGAGCGCCGGGCCGATCCCGCGATCCAGAAGCTCACCGCCACCGGGATCATCCTCGGCACGCCCGAGTTCATGAGCCCGGAGCAGATCCGCGGGAAGCCGCTCGACGCCCGCAGCGACATTTACGCCCTGGGTATCGTCGCCTTCGAGATGTTCACCGGGAAGCTGCCCTTCCAAGGACGGAACGCGCAGGAGATGATGATCGCGCGGCTGCGCGGCCAGCCCACCCCGCTGCGCCAGGTGCGGCCCGATCTTCCGGCGGGTCTCGAGAAAGCGCTCTCCAAGTCCCTCGAGTCCAATCCCGACTCCCGCTACTCGACGGCGATGGAGTTCGCTGACGCCCTGGCGGGCGAGGAGCCGAGCGGCGGCGGATTGCTGGGGAAGATCTTCAAGTAGACGGATGGGCGGATAGACGGACAGCGCGCGCGGGACTATCGGTCCATCCGCCGATCCGCCTAATTACTGCAATGCGCCGCTTCCCGGCCTTCGATCCCCCCGAATACGTCGCCTGGTCGCCCGATCCGGCGCTGGTCCGGAGCTTTCGCGAGACCATCGAGAAACGGGCGGATCGCCGGGAAGTCGTCTCCCGCCTCTCGTCTCCCGAGAAGCTGTCCCTGTACGCGGGTTTGCTTCGTGCCCGGCTCCACGACACCCAGCTCAAGCGCTGGGTGCGGACCGGCGTGATCTCCAAGGCGTGGCTCGGCACCGGCGAGGAGGCGACCACCGTCGGTCCGGTGCACGCCCTGCGCCCCGGCGTGGATGTGGTGGCGCCGATGATCCGCAACGCCGCCGCCTGCTCGGAATTCGGGATTCCCATCGCCGCGATGTTGCGCGCCTACCTCGGCTCCGCCGATTCTCCGTCCGCCGGCCGCGACCTCCACGTGGGTGACTTCGGGAAGGGGGTGCTCCAGCCGATCTCGCACGTGGGCGAGATGGTGCCGGTGGTCGCCGGGATCGCGCTCACCTTCAAGATGAAAGGGGAGCCGCGGGTGGCCCTCACCTGGGTGGGCGACGGCTCCACCAAGACCGCGGCGGCGCACGAGGGCACGAATTTCGCAGCGGTGCAGGGGTTGCCCGTGATCCTCATCCTGCAGAACAACCAGGTGGCGCTCGGTACCCGGGTGGACCAGCATCACCTGCCGGGGAACTTCGACGATTGGGCGGCGTCCTACGGAATCGAGGGCGCGGGGTTCGACGGCAACAACGTGCTCGACGCCTACGCCGCCACCTCCCTCGCCGCGGCGCGCTGTCGCGAGGGGCGGGGCCCGGCCCTCCTCGTGGCGGACACCTTCCGGATGGGCGGGCACGCCACGCACGACGAGCGGGAAGCGCGGGCCACGTTTCCGGAGAGTCTCTTCCAGGCCTGGGGACGGCGGGACCCCATCGGCCTCTACGAGTCCTATCTCGAGGAAGAGGGGATCGAGACCGCCGAGCTGGAGCGGATCGAGCGCGAGGTGACGGCGGAAGTCGAGCGGGGCGCGGAGGAGGCGGCGGCGAGCCGGGAGCGAATGCCGGCCGGCGACTCCGCGCTCAGTGGCGTCTACGCGAACGGCAACGGCGGAAGGGACTGACTCATGAACAGGTCTTGGGTGGTGTTCCTGGGATTCGCGGCGGCGGCGTGCGGGAGCGGCGCGGAGGCGCCGGCGCAGAATCCGCCGCCCGGTCTCGTGGCGCAGGCGATCGCCGGGCACACGCTCTACGTGCCGCCCGGCTTCAAGGTCAATCTCTTCGCCGAGAATCAGTCCGGGGCGCGCTACATGGCGCTGGGCCCCGGGAACGCGGTGTACCTCTCCTCGCCCGGCGGCGGGTGGGTGAAGCGCCTGGTGGACGTGAATCACGACGGCGTGGCCGATTCCGCGGTGACGGTGCTTTCCGGCCTGTCCCAGCCGTTCGGCCTCGCGTTCCGGGGGGACACCCTGTTCGTCGCGGAGGAGGATGCGGTCAAGAAATATCCGCCGGGGGGCGGCGCGCCGCAGACCATCGTCTCCGGGATCCCCACCGGCGGGCACTCCACCCGCACCATTCTCTTCGGCCCCGACGGGAAGCTCTATCTCTCGGTCGGATCGTCGTGCAACGTCTGCGACGAGAGTGATCCCCGGCGGGCGGCCGTCACCCAGTTCAACGCCGACGGATCGGGCGAGCATCTCTTCGCGTCGGGACTGCGGAACTCGGTCGGGATGGCCTTCAACCCGACCACCGGCGACCTCTGGGCCGTCAACAACGACCGTGACAACGTGGGCGGCGCCGACGTGGCGATGACCGACAGCGCGCCGCCCGAGCACTTGAACATCCTGAAGGACGGGAAGTGGTACGGGTGGCCGAAGTGCTACCTCCCCAACCACCCCAATCCCGAATATCCTTCGGCCGATTGCTCCGGCGTCGAGCCGCCGGGCGCGCTCTTCCAGGCGCACATGGCGCCGCTGGGCCTCGCGTTCTACACCGGGTCCAGCTTCCCCGCCGGCTACTCCGGCGACGCCTTCGTGGCGTTCCACGGCGACTGGAACCGCACCCAGGCGGACGGCGCCAAGGTGATGCGGGTCCACGTCTCCAACGGCGTGCCGGTCTCGAGCGAGGACTTCGTGATGGGCTGGCTCCCCCCGGGCGCCACGTCGCTCGGCCCGCGCTGGGGCCGCCCGGTGGGATTGCTGGTGCTGCCCGATGGATCGCTGCTCATCTCCGACGACCAGGGCAACCGGATCTGGAGGGTGAGTTATGGCAAGTAAGACGGGCGGTGCAATGATGGAAAGATGGAGCGGGGCCGGATGGAAATGGGGGCTCGCGGGTGCGCTCTTCCTGTCCATCCTTCCAGCGTTCCATCGGACACCCGCCGACCTGCACTCCGAATACGTCAAGTACGCCTCGGGGAAGGACTCGATCACGGCGTACCTGGTCTATCCCGAGCGCCGGGATCCCGCGCCCGCGGTGATCGTGATCCACGAGATTTTCGGACTCACGCCCTGGGTGCGGAGCATGGCGGACTCGCTCGCCACCGCGGGCTACGTGGCGATCGTGCCCGACCTGCTCTCCCGGCGGGGCGGCACGCCCGCCACCGACGATTCGTCGCGCAAGCTGATCATGACCCTCCCGCCCGATTCGGTCACCGCCGATCTCGACGCGACCGCGGGGTACCTGAAGTCGCTCAAGGCGGTCCGCGCCGACCGGCTGGGGGTGATCGGATTCTGCTGGGGCGGGGGACAAAGCTTCCGCTACGCGACCAACAATGCGGCGCTCCGCGCGTTCGTGGTCTGCTACGGGCCCAGTCCCGATACCGCCACGGTGGCGCGCGTGAAAGCGAAAGGCCTCGGGTTCTACGGCGAGAACGACGCGCGCATCGACGCGGGGCTTCCCGATCTCGCGGCCGCGGTCAGGCGACACGCGGTGGATTACCGGTACACCGTGTACCCGGGCGTGGGGCACGGGTTTTTCCGGACGCGGGAGAACCCCGCCGTCGCGGATTCCGCGTGGCGGGCGGTGGTCTCGTTCTTCCGGGCTCAGTTGGGTAAGTGAACGGTGGCGAGGTAGGCGCGGGCCCGGTCGAGGCCCGCGTCCTTCCCCGCCAGCACGTCGCGCAGCAGCACCGTCACCGGCATCTCGGGAGGGATGCCGGTGGCCGCGAACTCGGTGCCGTCCGGGAACGCTTCCCGGGTGACGCTCACCCGGAAGCTCCAGCCTTTGGGCAGCGCGAAGGTCCGCACCACGCCCACTTCTCCCGCCGACGCTTCCCCCACGATCGGACCGCGGCGTGCGTTGCGGAAGGTCGCCAGGAACTCCACCGCGGCCCCCGCGGTGCGCGGTGACGAGAGCACCACCAGCGGTCCCGTGAAGACCGGACGGTCGGTGCGCGGCGCGATGGTGTCGGCCGGCCCGCCGAGCCAGGAGCCCGCCGAGTCCGGCATGTCGGCGGCCTGGTAGGCGGGCCGGTACTGCGGGGTCCGCCAGGCCAGGGTGACGAACGGCTTTCCGGAGAGCCGCGCCAGGATCCGGTAGCCGGCGTCGAGCGTTCCGCCGGCGTTGTCGCGCAGGTCCACGATCAAGCCCTGGACGCGGGAGAAGTCGGGCAGGTCGTGGTCGAAGCGGTCCACCACGTCCGGGTCGGCAAAGGAGTTGATGCGGACCCACACCACCCCGGCCTCGAGGGTGTCGACCTCGACCGAGGGCGGTTCCAGGGGCCAGGGCTCGAGCACCGAGACGCTCCGGGTGACGCTGGCGCCGCGCTCCTCGCCGCTGCCCAGCCGGATCTGGAGGTGCAGCGCGGTGCCGCGATCCCCCTCGAGCATCCGGTCCACCGCGCGCGCCCAGCGCGCTTCCGGGGTGGAGGCCGAGACGGCGGGGAGAATGGAATCGCGGATCCAGCGCTCCGCGGGCACGCCCTGGACCGCGACCACCTCCGCGAGCCGCTCCGGCCGCGCCACCCGCATCTCGTTGTTCTCGGCGTAATCCATGATGAGGGGACGATGCTCCACGGCGCGCAGGAGAATCGGCGGACGCCCGATGCGCGCGCCGAGCCAGGGCGAGGGGGTCACCTCGGCCTGCCCGTCCTCCAGCAGCGCGACCATCTGTTGCAGACGGCGCCAGAAGACCGCGTCCGATTGCGGCGCGCGGGAGAGCGTGAGGTTGGCGGCGAGCGCGGAGTCCCAGTCCGCGCGGACCCGGTCCCAACCGGCGTAGTTATACTTCGCGGACGCCCACACCACGGCGACCGCCTGCGCGCGGTCGGTCTCGGTGAGCTGTTGCGCGGCGCCGGTGGCGGCGCCTCCCGCCAGGGTACAACACAGCGAGAAACAGAGGAGTGACGGCCGGGGCATGGCCCTAATCTACGTTTTCCTGTTCGCGGCGCCGCAGGTGCTGCTCTTCCTTTATCTGCGGGAGCGCCTGCCGGACCCCGCCCGTCCCCGGCTGGCCCGCGCCGTGCGCTGGGGTCTCGCGCTGGTCTTCGTGGTGTTCAACTTCCAGTGGCTCCTGATCGCGCGCCGCATCGTCACCGGGAGCGCGGCGAGCATCGGGGCGGTGCCTCTGCTCGCGCCCTGGATCGCCTTCCAGCTCCTGGGCTGGGTGTTCCTGGGTCTGGTGTCGCTCTACGTGCTGGCGAAGGGAATCCGCGCCGCGGTTCCCGCCCTGCGCGCCCTGCTGCGGCGGGGAGAGCCGCGGGTCCCGACGGCCCCCGAGACGCCGCTCTCGAGGCGGCGCTTCCTCGCGCGCGCGACCTACGCCTACGCCGCGGCGGGCGCCGCGCTCTCGGCCTACGGGATCGCCAGCGCCTACCAGCTCCCCGAGGTCACGCGACGCGCGCTCTTTTTCCCGGAGCTCCCGCCCGGTCTCGATGGCCTCACCATTCTCCATCTCTCCGACCTCCACGCCGGCCTGCACATGGAGGAGGACAAGATGCAGGAGGTGGCGGCGCTCGCGAACCGTCTCAAGCCGGAGCTGATCCTGCAGACCGGGGACATGATCGACTACGATCCCCGCTACATCCCGCGCTTCGTCCGCGCCTTCCGCGACTTGAGCGCCCCGCTGGGCGTGGTGACCGTGTTCGGCAACCACGACTATTACACCGGCGAGACGCTGGTCGCGCGAGGAGTGCGGGACGCGGGCGAAGTGTTCATCAAGGACGGCGTCCACGTGGTGTCCCGCGGCGGCGCGGAGCTCGCGCTCCTCGGCATCGACGATCCGCACAACTGGCGCACCGACGATCCGCAGACCGAGGCCGTGGACGCGAGCCTTTCGGCCGCGCCCGGGAATCTGTTCCGCATTCTCCTGGCGCACCGGCCCGGCGCCTTCGACACCGCGCGGGTGCGCGGGATTCCGCTCACCCTCGCCGGGCACATTCACGGCGGCCAGATCTATCTGCCGGTGGTCGGGATCTCGGCGGGGAGCCTCATCACCAAGTACGTGATGGGCCACTTCGTGCGGAACGGGAGCCAGCTCTACGTGAGCCGGGGCATCGGCGTGGTGGGCGTGCCGATCCGGATCTTCTGCCCCCCGGAGATCGAGCTGTTCACCCTGCGGCGGGGGCCGCTTCCGGCGGCGTAGGGTCGGCGGCGATGGCGCGCCACGCCGCGTCGAGCGTAAGCCGCACGCTGGCGTCGTCGGGTTGCCACTCCCGCGCGGCGGTCCGCTCCACCGCGAGGTGCACCGCGGCGAGCCATACCGCGGCCCAGAGCTCCGCCGAGCCGGGCCGGATGCTGCCGTCGGCCTTGCCCTGGGCCACCACGCCGGCCACCCAGTCCGAGAACTCCCGCGCCGCTTCGAGGGACTTCTCGTCGAGCACGGCGCCCAGGCGGAGGCTGAAAAAGAGCTTGGCGACGGCGGGCTCGCGGGCGGCGCCGGCCGCCAGGGCTTCGCCCGCGCGGCGCAGCCTGGTCCGAGGGTTCTCGGCGCCGGCGCTGCCTTCCTGTGCGCGGGTCACCGCCCAGCGCGCGGCGGCGCGGTAAATCTCGTTCAGGAGCTGGGCCTTGCCGGTGAAGTGGCGGTAGATCGAGCCTTCCGCGACGCCCGCCTTGCGGGCGATCCGCCCGGTGGTGGCGGCTTCGTAACCGTCCTGGGTGAACAACTCGAGGGCCGCCCGCACCAGGCGCTGTCGCGTGTGCTCGGATTCCATCGGGCGCGAATCTAATGCGGCGCAACGGCTTCGGGCGAACGCTTCCGGCGCCGACTCCCCGTCGCTAGTTTTCCGCCGCTCGTCGTTCCCATTGCGGTCGCCGTTCTTTCAGGGAGATCAACCCGTCATGCGGATGCTGGTGCTGGGCGCGGGCCTGCAGGGATCGGCCTGCGCGTACGACCTGCTGCGCCAGCAGGCCGTCGAGCGCGTCACCCTCGCCGATCTCAAGCCGGAGCGCGCGCCCGCGTTCCTCACCAAGGGGGCGGGGAAGCGCCTCAAGCTGGCGCGGCTCGACGTGAAAAACGCCCCGGCCCTGAAGCGCCTGATGAAGGGGCACGACGCGGTGATGTGCGCCCTCCCCTACTACTTCAATCTGGCGGTGAGCAAGGCGGCGGTGGCGGCCGGGATCCACGCCTGCGACCTGGGCGGCAACACCGAGATCGTGATGCAGCAGAAAAAGCTGCACGCCCGCGCCGCGAAGAAGGGTGTCTCCATCATCCCCGACTGCGGTCTCGCCCCCGGCATGGTGAACATCCTCGCGGCCGAAGGCGTGCGGCGGGTGGGCGCGGCCGAGACGGTGAAGATCTACGTCGGCGGCCTCCCCCAGCATCCGGAGCCGCCCCTCAACTATCAGATCGTCTACTCCATCGAAGGCGTGCTTGACTATTACACCACGCCCTCCTGGGTCCTCCGCGACGGCAAGCCCCAGCAGGTCACCGCCCTCTCCGAGATGGAGGAGATTCGCTTCCCCTCGCCGGTGGGGACGCTGGAGGCGTTCCACACCGCGGGCGGCATCTCCACCATGCCCTGGACCTACGCCGGCAAGCTCCGGTCCATGGAGTACAAGACCCTGCGCTACCCGGGCCACGCCAAGATCATGGCGGCCATCCGCGAGCTCGGCCTCCTCGATCAGAAGCCGATCACGGTGAAGGGGACCAGGATCGTTCCGCGGGACGCGTTCATCGCGGCCGCGGCCCCCAAGCTCACCAAGCCCGCGGGCCACGACCTCGTCGCGCTGCGGGTGGAAGTGACGGGCGCGGGCGGCCGGCGGGCCGCCTGGGAGCTGTTGGACTACTACGACGCCGGCCGCGGCATCAGCGCCATGATGCGCACCACCGGGTACTCGCTTTCGATCACGGGGCTGATGCAGGCGGACGGCCGGATCACGGCGAGGGGCGTCTTCACGCCCGACGAGGCGGTGCCCTTCGCGGCCTACGTCTCGGCGCTGAAGCAGCGGGGAGTGGAGATCCGGGAGGTGTGATCGGGGATTGCGGATTTCGGATTGCGGACTGTGAGGCCAATCCCCAATCCCCAATTCAGTAGCTCCAGCTCGTCCCGAAGAGAAAGAGCGCGCCGTCCGATCCCGCGCCGACGCCGGCGGCGAGCACCGCGTTCCTGAGAATCCGGGCGGCGATCTCCGCGCCGCCGCTCGAGTGCAGCCCCGAAGTAGTGAGCCGCACCGACTCCCCCGGACCGAACACCCGTCCCGCGTCGTAGAACGCCACCAGATGCAGCTCGAAGAGGGTGGGCGCGAAGATCAGCGCGTAGCGCGCTTCGGCGCCCGCCACCAGCTTCCCCGGGCCGAGGAACCGCGCGTCGTAGTAGCCGCGCAGCGTGTGATATCCGCCCAGGGCCACCACCGGCTGCTCGCTCGACTCCATCGTGAATTCGGCGGCCACCGGCGGCGAGCCCCCCATTTTCTCTCCCCCGAGCCGGGCCGCGAGAATCAGTTTCTCGAAGGGGTGCAGGTAGGCGCGGGCCGACGCGGTGGTCCGGGTGTACCCCTTGCCGCTCGCGTACAGGCCTTCGACGAACACGCCGGAGTGGGGGTCGAGCTCGTTGTCCCGGGTGTCCAGCACCAGGCCCCCCCGCGCCACGGCGTCGGAGAAGGGCACCGCGGTGGAATCGACCGCGCCGCTCGCCAGGTCCCGCCCGAACTGGGTCCCGCCGGGGAGCGCGCGGAAGTCGGTCTTCCGGATTTCGCCGCCCGCCAGCAGCCGCAGGGGACCGATCACCCGGCGCTGCAGGGTGATCCGGGCGCTTTGATGGCTGCGGCTGACCCGATAGAAGTAGGGGTGCCCCGCGGTGACGCTGTCCTTCACGTACGGCGCGTCGTTGCCGACGCCGTAGTACCCGAGCCGGTTCTCGCGAACCGCGCCCACCGTCACCGCGAGCCGCCACCCGTCGACGTAAGCGGGCGCCTCGAGGTCCGCGATGAGACTGTAACTGCCGCCGGTCGACGCCGCGGCGTCAAAGGCGAACGACGCCTGGTTCGCCTCCGGGCGCTCCACGAAGCCGATCGGGCTATAGAGCGAGAAGTGTCCCGCGCCCCACACCCCGTCCACCGCGCTGTAGTACGCGTAGGGGTAGAGCGTGTTCTTCCACAGCCGCTGAGCGGCGGCGGGGACGGGAAGCAGGGCCGCGGCGAGCGCGGCCCGCGCGAGCGATCGCAGGGTCAAGAGGGCGGGATGGGGGCGTCGTAAAGCGTGGCGATGTCCAGGGTCTTCGCCTCGGTGCCGTCGTGGACGGTGAACCGGTCGTGGTAGAAGGCCGCGGCGCCGTACTCACCCTTCTTGTTGATCGCGTAGAAGTTGAGCTGGTAGGTGGGGCGGCCGTTGGGCCCGAGGAGCCGGGGCTCGCTCGCCTGCTGCGCGCGCTTCAGCGTTTCCAGGCAGGCGTCGGCGGGCTTCATCCCCCGGCGCATGAACTCCACGGTCAGGAATCCGCCGCAGATCTTGATGTTGGACTCGCCCCGGCCGGTGGATCCCGCGGCGCCGATGTCGTTGTCGCAGTACTGGCCCGCGCCCACCACCGCCGAGTCGCCCACCCGCCCGGGAATCTTGAAGGCGAGGCCGGCCGTGGTCGTCACCGACGCGATGTCGCCCTGCGGCGTCACCGCGTTGCAGTTGATGGTGCCGGTGGGGCGGTGGACCATCACTTCGTCGGGCGGGACGTCCAGGTAATCGTCCTTGGGATTCTCGTTGGCGCGCCAGCGCAGCCAGATCTCGCGCGCCTTGTCGGTGAGGAGGTCCTCTTCCTTGAATCCGTACGACAGCGCGAAGCGCTTGGCGCCTTCGCCCACCAGGAAGATGTGGTTGGTGTACTTGAGAATCAGCTTGGTGACTTCGGACGGGGTCTTGATCCCTTCCAGCGCGCCCACGGCGCCGGCCCGCTTCGAGGGGCCGTGCATGCAGGAGGCGTCGAGCTGAACCACGCCGTCGCGATTGGGGAGCCCGCCGTAGCCCACCGAGGTGTCCTCGGGGTCGAGCTCCTGGATCTTCACCCCCTCGATCGCGGCGTCCAAAGGATCGGTCCCCTGCATCATCAGGTCGAACGCGCGCTGTACCGCCCGGATCCCGTTGGGGGAGGAGATCACCACCGGCTTGGCCGCCCACTTCGACTCGGGCGGCAGCGGCGCGGCGGGGCGCATCGCGTGGGGAATCCCGAGGGCCGCGCCGGCGGCGGCGGTGGTCGCGAGAAATTCACGGCGGGTGTAAGCGTCGGACACGCGACGGCTCCGGTAGGAGGAGTGAAGGACGTCTGGTTTTACCCGCTCGGCGCACCGCTGTCAACGTCAACTTGCCTAAACCGGCGGGCGAGGCCTACGTTCCGATTCGTGCTCCCCGAGAGAGACATTCCGGGCCCGCTCACCGTGGTGGGACGCCTGCTCGGCGTCGCCGCCGGGGTCGCGACCGTGGCCTTCCTGTACATCGCCTGGAGCGGCGGCGGCGTGTCCGCCGGCCTCGCGGCCTTCGTCGTGCTCCTCTGGGCCATCTGGGGCGCCGTGTCCGGCGTCTTCAGGGTTTTTGCGGACGCCGTCGCCGGGCTGTTCGGGCGCGCGATGGACGGGACCTTCCTCTCCGCCATCGACCCCGCCCCGGGGATCACCATCGACGACGAGGTCGCCTTTCTCGAGCGCCGGCTCGCCCAGCCCATCGACCGCCACCGCGAGATTCAGGTCGGCGTCCGGCTGGCCGAGATTTACCGCACCCACCAGCACGATCAGGCCAAGGCCGACGCGCTCCTCGACCGGCTCGAGGCCCGCTACCCCGACGCTCCGGAGATCCAGCGTGCCCGAGCCGAGTCCCGCGACGCCTGATCTCTCGCTCGTCATCCCGGTGTACAACGAACGGGAGAATCTCGCCCCCCTCGTGGCCGAGATCGCGGCCGCGCTCCCCGGGCGCCGCTACGAGATCGTGATGGTGGACGACGGCTCGACCGACGGCTCGGGCGCCGCGCTGGCCGAGCTGAAGCGGGCCCGCCCCGAGATCCACATCGTGAGCTTCGCCAGGAACGCGGGTCAGACCGCGGCCTTCGCGGCCGGATTCCGGGCGGCGCGGGGCGCGGTGGTCGTCACCCTGGACGCCGATCTGCAGAACGATCCCGCGGACATCCCGGCGCTGGTCACCGAGCTCGAGCGGAGCGGCGCCGCGGCGGTGGTGGGGTACCGCGCCAACCGCCGGGACACGGCGTGGCGCCGGGTGCAGAGCCGGATCGCGAACGGCGTCCGCAACTGGCTCACGCACGAAACGATCCGCGACACCGGGTGCTCGCTCAAGGCGTTCCGGGCCGGAGCGGTGCGCGCCCTGCCGCTCTTCAACGGCATGCATCGTTTCCTGCCGACGCTGGTACGAATGTACGGAGGCACGGTCGCCGAGGTCCCGGTGAACCACCGGCCGCGGCGCTTCGGGACCACGAAGTACGGGATGTGGAACCGCGTCTTCCGCGCGCTCGCGGACGCCTTCGCGGTGCGGTGGATGCAGCGGCGGGTGTTACGCTACCAGGTGCGGGAGGATCTTCCGTAGCATGGACGAGCACGCGGAGTGGCGGGCGCGGATCGGGGCGGCGGCGGACGGAGAGCTCTCGCTTCCGGAGCAGGCGGCCCTGGCGCGGCACGTGGCGGGATGCGCGGCGTGCGCGGGCGCCTGGGCCAGCGCGCTCGAGGTGCGCGCCGCGATGGCCCGCTCCGCCGGCGCGCCCGGCGCCCGGACCGTGCCCCGGCGACGGCTGGGACGGAGCGCCCGGCGGATCGTGGTGGTGCTGCTCATTGTGGGCGGCGTGATCGCGGGCTGGCTGGCGCGGGACTGGTGGGGCGTGGCGGCGGACGTGCCGGTCGAGGATGGGCGTGCGGCGATCGTCGTTCCGTAACGCGCTGACGCTCTCGCTGGGTTTGGCGCTCGCCGGCCGGGCGAGCGGGCAGGAGCCCGGCGTGCGGCTCACCTACCGCCTGCGGGTGATGGCCGCCCACGCGGGCGACACCATCGAAATCGCGCACGCCGAGGTCGCCGGGCCCCTCGATACCGATCTCAGGCTCCACCTCGCGGCGGACTCCGCGGAAGTGGACGCGCTGCTGTCGGTGCTCCCCGAGCCGGACTCGCTCACCCTGGACGGCCAGTTCCTGAGCCGGCGCAACGTGGGCCGTTCCCGGCACGGCCTGCCGGTCTGGACCGAGGACCAATACCAGCGCGCGGCCCGGATGGGGTGGGGGCGCGCGGTGCGGGTGCTGCCCTTCGGGCGGGCGCGGAGCGGCGGGCGCGCGCTCTGGCTCCTCGCGACCGTGGACCGGACCGCCGGGGTGGGCGCCACCCGTCCCACCGAGACCGTGGAGGTGGTGGAGCCGGACGTGGTGTTCACGGCCGAGGCGGTGGCCCGGCCGCGCCGGGCGACGGTGACGCTCACGCTCGAGCGGGGGGACACGGTGAGCGCGCCCCGGGTCGCCGATCTCGTCCCCGATGGGCCGCCCCGCGCCATCGACTTCTCCCGCGGCACCGGGGCCGCGACGATGCTGCAGGTGGCGCTCGCCTACCCCGAGCCCCCGCCCCCGGGGCGGGACCGGGTGCTGGCCCGCGGCGCGGACGAGGTTTGCCTCCGGGTGAACGATCCGGCGGGGCAGGCGCCGGCGCGGGTGATCTGCGGGCGGCTCAACAACGTCGCCCGCGGCGTGCCGTTGGCTGGCGGCGACACGCTCTTCGTCACCTTCGCCTGGCCCGGGGCGCGCTGAGCGGCGATATTCCCCGCGCGATGCCGCGCCGGAAGCGTCTCGATCCTTCCATCTTCCACCTCCCCGTCGACCGGATGCGGGAGGGCTACTACTCCGACAAGTATTTCGTGCGCGCCCGCGAGGTCCTGCAGGCGGACCGCCACCGTCCCACGGTCACGATGCAGGTCTTCGCGAAGACCGAGGCGTACCTGGGCGGCATCGACGAAGCGATCGCCATGCTGAAGCTCTGCGCCGACCGCTGGGAGGATCTGGTGGTGCACGCGCTGTACGACGGCGACGAGATCGCGCCCTGGGAGACGGTGCTCACCATCGAGGGTCCCTACGACGCGTTCGCGAACCTCGAGACCCTGTACCTGGGCGTGCTGGCGCGCCGCACCAAGGTCGGCACCAACACCCGGCGGGTGGTGGACGCGGCGCGCCCCAAGCAGGTGATGTTCTTCCCGGCGCGCCACGACCACTGGCTGGTGCAGACCGGCGACGGCTACGCCGCGCACATCGCGGGGGCCATCGGCGTGTCCACGGACGCGCAGGCGTCCTGGTGGGGCTCGCGGGGGATCGGCACCGTGCCCCACGCCCTGATCGCCGCCTACGGGGGCGACACGGTGCTGGCGTCGAAGAAGTTCGCCGAGCATTCGGACCCGGAAACCGCGCTCATCACCCTGGTCGATTTCGAGAACGACTGCGTGGGGACGTCGCTCCAGGTGGCCCGCGCGCTGGGGGACCGCCTCTACGGCGTCCGGCTCGATACCTCGGAGACGCTGGTGGACCGCTCGGTGATCCCGCAGATGGGCACCTTCCGCCCCACCGGGGTGAACCCGCAGCTGGTCGAGAACGTACGCCGGGCCCTGGATAAGGAAGGGTTCCGGAAGGTGAAGATCGTGGTCTCGGGCGGGTTCACGGTGGAAAAGATCCGGCAGTTCGAGGAGCAGGGGGTGCCGGTGGACATGTACGGTGTGGGGTCGAGCCTCTTCCAGGGCCGCTTCGACTTCACGGCGGACGTGGTGCGGGTGGAGGGGAAGCCCTGCGCCAAGGTGGGGCGGACCTACCGGCCCAACCCGAGGCTCGAGCGGGTGGACTGACGCCCCTTGCGGCGCCGGAGCGGATGTATAATTTTCCGCTACGATGAATATAAATGCATCGGTCCCGGTGGGCGTGCTCGGGGCCTCCGGCTACACCGGACAGGAGCTGCTGCGGCTCCTCTCCCGCCACCCGGGGGCCTCGGTCGCATTCGCCACCGCCGACTCCGCCGCCGGCGAGCGCCAGGAAGGCGTGGAGCTGGTGAAGATCGAGGACGCGCCGCTCGCGTCCGCCGAAATCGTCTTCTCCTGCCTCCCCCACGGCATCTCCGGCCGCTTCGTCCACGAAGCGCGCGCCGCCGGCCGCCGGGCGGTGGACCTCTCGGCCGACTTCCGGCTCTCGAGTGAAGCGGTCTACGGCCTCACCGAGTTCGCGCGGGGCCGGGTGCGGGACGCCGAGCTGGTGGCCAACCCGGGATGCTATCCCACCGCCGCCCTTCTCGCGCTCATCCCCCTCGCGCAGGCGGGGCTGATCGACGCCTCGCGCGAAATCGTGATCGACGCGGCCTCCGGCGTCACCGGCGCCGGCCGCAGCGCCAAACGGGAGCTGCTCTTCGGCGAAGTGGCCGAGGATTATCGCGCCTACGCGGCGGGAAACACCCACCGCCACCTGCCGGAGCTTCGCGCGGCGCTGGTGCGCGAAGGCGGATTCACCGGGGACCTGGTCTTCACGCCTCACCTCCTGCCGGTGAAGCGCGGGATCCTGGAGACCATCCACGTGCCCCTCACCCGGGTGCTGGACGGCGGGACCGCGGTCGGGCTCTACGAGATGGCCTACGCCGGCGAGCCCTGCGTGATGGTGCTCAAGGAAGGACTCCCCGCGCTCCGCGACGTGGTCTACCGCAACCGGGTGGCGCTGGGCGTGGTGCCGGTCGCCGACGTGCGCCGGCCGCGGCTCACCGTCATCGCCGCGATCGACAACCTGGTGAAAGGCGCGGCGGGCCAGGCGATCCAGAACATGAACGTGATGCTGGGCCTGGACGAGACCGCGGGGCTGGTGTGCTGATCCGCGTCGTCAAGATCGGCGGCAACGAACTCGACCGCCCGGAGTGGGTGGCGGAGTGCGCGCGCGCCCTTGCCGGTGCGGGACCGGTGGTGGTGGTGCACGGCGGCGGTCGCGCGGTGTCGGCGCTCTCCCGCAAGCTGGGCCTGCCGGTCGAAAAGAAGGACGGCCTGCGCGTCACCACGCCGGAGGTGGCGGAAGTGGTGGAGATGGTGGTCGCGGGGCCGGTGAACCGGCTCCTCGTCGCGGCGCTGCGCCGGGCCGGAGTGGACGCCATCGGTCTCTCCGGCGTGGACGGCGGGGTGCTCACGGCGCGGCTCCTCCCCGGCGGGTTCGGCCACGTGGGGGAGATCGTCGGGGTCCGCGCCGAGCTGCTCGAGAGTCTGCTCCTCGCCGGGTTCGTGCCGGTGCTCGCGCCCACCGCGCCCGCGGCCGATCACACCGGTGTTCCCTACAACGTGAACGCCGACGACGCGGCGGCCGCGGTGGCGGCCGCCATCGGCGCCGATGAATTGCTCTTCGTCTCCGACGTGCCCGGGGTCCAGGTCAACGGCGTCGCCCAGCCGGCGCTCTCCGCCGCCGACGCCGAGCAGCTCATCGCCCTCGGCGTGGCGTCCAACGGCATGGCGGCGAAACTTCGCGCGGCGGCGCGCGCCCTCGAGGGCGGCGCGCGGAGCGTCCGCATCGGCGACCTCTCGCTCCTCGCGGGTCCGGCCGCCGGCACCCGCATCCTCGCCCGCAGCACCCAGCTCGCGTGACCACGACGGCGCCGGTGACGGACGCCCTCCTGGGCGTGTATGCCCGCGTGGGCCCCGTGTTCACCGCGGGCGACGGGGTCGAGCTCATCGCCGAGGACGGGACCCGCTACCTCGACTTCGTGGCCGGGATCGCGGTGAACGCGCTGGGCTACAACTCGCCGGTCGTGCGCGACGCCGTCCTGCGCGCGCTCGAGACCGGCCTCGTTCACACCTCGAATCTCTACCGCACCGAGCCCGGCGAGCGCCTCGCCGAGGCGCTGGTCGATCGCTCCTTCGCGGACCGGGTGTTCTTCTGCAATTCCGGCGCCGAGGCCAACGAGGGCGCGTTCAAGTTCGCGCGGAAGTGGACGGGGAAGCCCGGCATCGTCGCGTTCTCGGGGTCGTTCCACGGCCGGCTCTTCGCGTCGCTCGCGGCGACCGACCGCCCCGACTACCGGAAGCCCTTCGAGCCCCTGGTCCCCGGCATCGGCATCATCCCCCTCGGCGACCGCGCCGCCCTGGACGCCGTGATTTCTCGGGAGCGCACCGCCGCCGTGATCGTCGAGCCGGTGCAGGGTGAGGGCGGGGTGCGTCCGGTGCCCGCGGACTTCCTCGCCCATCTGCGCGAGCTGTGCACCGCCCGCCGGGTGGCCCTGATCTTCGACGAAGTGCAATGCGGCCTGGGCCGCACCGGGACCCTCTTCGCCTGCGAAGCGTCCGGCGTGACGCCCGATCTCCTCACCCTCGCCAAACCGCTCGGCGGCGGCCTCCCGATGGGCGCGATCCTGCTCACCGAGGCGGTGGCGGGCGCGCTCGGCCCCGGCGATCACGCCACCACCTTCGGCGGCGGGCCGCTGGTCGCGAGCGTCGCGCTCGACGTCCTGCGCGCCCTCGCCGAGCCCGCGTTCCTGGAATCGGTGCGGAAAAAAGGGGAGATCCTTGGCGCCGCCCTGCGCGCGCTGGCGTCCCGGCGGCCGCAGGTGAAAGACGTGCGCGGGGTCGGCCTGATGTGGGGCATCGAGCTCGCCGAGCCGGCGGCGCCGGTGATCGCGGCCGCGCGGGAGCGCGGGCTCCTCGTCGTCTCCGCCGGGCCCACGGTGATCCGGATCGTGCCGCCCCTCGTCATCTCGGCCGAGGATCTCGCGCGCGGCGTGGCGATCCTGGACGGAGTGCTGGCGTGAGCGCGGCCCCGCTGTCCATCGTCCGGCCCGACCCCGCGATCGCGGTGCGCCGGGCGCTGCTCAGCGACGTGCCCCAGCTCGAGATCCTGATGGCGCCCTTCGTCGCCACCGGCGACCTGCTCCCGCGGTCCAACTACGACCTCTGCCGGCACATCAAGGAATACGTGGTGGTGGAAGCGGTGGGCGGCGAGATCGTGGGCTGCGGGGGCCTCAAGGTCTACTCCCGGGAGCTGGCCGAGCTCGGCGCGCTCGCGGTGCGCGACGACTATCAGGGGAAGGGCGTCGGCCGCGCGCTGGTGGACGCGCTGGTGGCCGAGGCGCGCGAGCACGGGCTGGGGGAAGTCATCGCGCTCACCCGCAAGCCCGACTTTTTCTACCGGCTGGGCTTCCGGCTGGAAGACCGGACCCAGTTCCCGCTCAAGGTCTGGGCCGACTGCGCGCGCTGTCCGCGCCAGAGCTGCTGCGACGAAATCGCGGTCGCGTTGAAGCTGTAAACGCGGCCGCAGGCCGCGTCCCGGTTGACACCCTCCCGCACGCCCGGAGAGATTCCTCCCACGTTTCCCGTGTGAGGAGCTGGGCGATGGCGAGGGTGATTTTCTGGGACGTCGACACGCAGTACGACTTCATGCACGCGGACGGGAAACTCTACGTTCCCGACGCCGAACGCATCATCCCCAACCTCAAACGGCTCACCGACTACGCGCACGCCCACGGAATCACGGTGGTCGCGAGCGCGGACGATCATACCCCGGCCGACACCGAGATCTCGGATCACCCCGACTGGACGTCCACCTTCCCGCCGCACTGCATGCGCGGCACGCCGGGCCAGAAAAAAATCCCCGAGACCGCGTTGCGCGACGCGCTCCTCCTCGAACCCGACCCCCGAAATCCCAAGCCCCTGGCCGACCAAGTGAAGAAACACCAAGGCGACATTCTCTTTCACAAGCACCAGTTCGACGTGTTCTCGAACCGCAACGTGGACGCGGTGCTGGGCGCTCTCGCGCCCGACGACATCGTCCTCTACGGCGTGGCCACCGACGTCTGCAACAAGGCGGCGATCGAAGGGCTCCTCGAGCGCGAGGTGCACACCCGGCTCTTCGCGGTGACCGACGCGATGAAGCCGATCGATCACGACACCGGGGAGCACCTGCTCAAGGCCTGGGGCGAAGAAGGCGTGCGGCTGGTCCGCACCGAGGAAATCGTGGAGGGCGGGCTGGTGGACGCGCTGGCGCGCGCCTCCGCATGAGCGCCCCGACCTCCGCGCCGGCGGCTCCGGTCGCCCCCGCCTTCGGGCGCTTCTTTCTCCCCGGCCCCACCGACGTCCATCCCGAAGTGCTCGCCGCCCTGACGCGGCCGATGATCGGCCACCGCTCCGGGGCGATGGAGACCATCCTCAAGACCATGACCCCGCGGCTCCAGGCGCTGGCCCGCACCCGCCGCAACGTGCTGGTCGGCACCACGTCCGCCACCGGATTCATGGAGATGGCGGTGCGGAACGGCGTCCGGCGGCGCGCGCTCTCCGTCGTCAACGGGGCCTTCAGCGAGCGCTTCGCCAACCTGGTCACCGCGGCCGGCAAGGAATGCATCCGGCTCGACGTTCCCCTGGGCGCCGCGGTCGAACCCGACATGCTGCGCGACGCGCTGAAGCGGACGCCCGTGGACGCGGTCACCGTGGCGCACTCGGAGACCTCCACCGGCGTGCTGCAGGACGTGGCCGCGTACGCCAAAGTGGTGCGGGAGTTCGACGACGTCCTGCTCCTCGTGGACGCCGTCACTTCGATGGCCGGCTCGCCGGTCGAGACCGACGGCTGGGACCTGGACTTCGTCTTCACCGGGTCGCAGAAAGCGCTCGCCCTGCCGCCGGGCCTCGCGCTGGGCGTGGCGTCGGAGCGGATGGTGGAGCGCGCCAAGACCCTTCCCGCGCGCGGTCTGTACTTCGACCTGGTGAGCTTCGAGCAGGCGACGGCGAAGTTCCAGCCCACCAACACTCCCGCCATCTCGCTCTTCTACGCGCTCGACGTGCAGCTGCAGCGCATCGAGCGCGAGGGCGGCATCGAGGCCCGCTGGCGGCGCCACGAGGCGATGCGCCGGAAGGTCGAGACCTGGGCCGCGGAGCGTCGCGTGGCGTACCTGCCCCAGGAAGGCCGGCGCAGCTGGACTGTCTCCTGCCTCCGGCTCCCGCAAGGCAAGAGCGCGAAGGACGTGGTCGCCGCGCTCAAGAAGGAAGGCTGGACCATCGGCTCGGGCTACGGCGCCCTCAAGGACTCGACCATCCGCATCGGGCACATGGGCGATCACACGCCGGAGGCGCTCGGTCAGCTCCTGCCGCTGGTGGAGCGGGCGATCGCGTGAGCCAGCGCGTCGTGGTCGCGGACAAGGTGGGCGAGGCGGGCCTCGCTCTCCTGCGGGAAGCGCCGGGCATCGAAGTGGTGGACGTGGTCGGCAAGCCGCGCGAGGAGCTGGAGCGCGCGCTCGCGACGGCGGACGCCCTGCTGGTCCGCAGCGAGACCCGGGTGACGGCCGAGCTCCTCGCCCGCGCCCCCGGCCTCAAGGTGATCGCCCGCGCCGGCATCGGCGTGGACACGATCGACGTGCCCGCGGCCACCCGCCGTGGGATCGCGGTGATGAACGCGCCCGGCGCCAACACCGTGAGCGCGGCCGAGCACGCGATGGGGCTCCTGCTGTCGCTGGTGCGCCGCATTCCCGACGCGGCGGCGGCGATGCGGCGCGGCGAGTGGGATCGGAAGCGCTTCGAGGGCACCGAGCTCCGCGGCAAGACCATGGGCGTGGTGGGACTGGGACGGATCGGCGGGCACGTGGCCGGCCTGGCCCGCGCGTTCGGGATGACGGTGGTGGCGCACGATCCCTACCTCGCCCCGGAGCGGGCGGCCGAGATGCAGGTGAAACTGCTCCCCTTGAACGACCTGCTGCGGGTCGCGGACGTGGTCACCATGCACGTCGCGCTCACCGAGCAGACCCGCCATCTCATCAACGCCGAGCGTCTGGGGTTCATGAAGCCGACGGCGGTGCTGATCAATACCGCCCGCGGCGAGCTGGTGGACGAGGAAGCGCTCGCGGCCGCGGTAGCCGCGAAGCGGATCGCCGGCGCGGCGGTGGACGTCTTTTCGGTCGAGCCCCTGCCGGCCGAATCCCCGCTCCGGAAGCTGGACCGCGTGATCCTGACGCCGCACCTCGCGGCCTCCACCGCGGAAGCGCAGACCCGGGTGGCGGTCGAGATCTGCACCGCGGTGCGGGAAGCCCTGCTGGCGCAGGACTTCTCGACCGCCGTGAACGTGCCCGGCATCTCGGGCGACGTGCTGCGGCGCCTCGCGCCGCTGCTCTCGCTCGCCCGGCGTCTGGGCCGGCTCGCCGCCGCGCTCGCCGAGGGGAAAGTGCGCGAGGTACGGATCGCGTACGGCGGCAAGGACGAGAGCGCCCTGCGCCCGGTCTCGAGCGCGGCGGTGGAAGGGGTGCTGTCCGCGCTCCACGTGGAGCCGCTGTCGCTCGTCAACGCGCTGCTCCTCGCCGAAGAACGGGACATCAAGATCGCGCGCACGGCGGGCGTCGCGGAGCCGGGGTTCGACACCACGGTCGGCGTGCGCGTCGATACCGGCGAGCGCCGCATCGCCGTCGCCGGGGCGCTGGTGGCGGGGACGCAGGGCCGCGTGATCCGGGTGGACGATTTCCAGGTGGACGTCGCGCCCGCAGGCTGGATGCTGGTGCTCCGCAACCGCGACGTCCCCGGCGTGATCGGCAGGGTGGGGACCCTCCTCGGCGAAGCGGGCATCAACGTGGCGAGCTGGCATCAGGCCCGGCGCGGAACGCCGGGTGACGAAGCGCTCGCGGCGATCACCGTGGATCAGCCGCCGGTGGACGGCGTGATGGGAAAACTGCAGGCCCTTCCGGACGTGGTTTCGGTCCGGCTGGCGAACTTCGGGGTGTAGCTAGTCCGCCGCCTGCGCTTCCGGCGCGGGCGCGGGGGGCGGCTCCTCGTCCGACAGCAGGCGGAAGGTCTTCACGGCGCCGGTCAGGTGGTCGGCCGCCTGCGCCAGCTGGTTCGCGCTCGACGCGATCTCCTGCGTGGACGCCGACTGCTCCTGCGACGACGCCGCGATCTCCTCGGCGGACGCCAGCAGGTTGTCGGTCCCCTGGGCCACCGTGGCGAGCCGCGCCGCGATTTCCTCCACCAGGGTCCGGACCTCTCCCGCCGAGTTCGCGATTTCCTTGGACCAGACGTCGTTGGCGTCGGCTTCGTTGGCGACGGTGGCGAGACCCTCGGCCGCGGCGCGGGCGGCCCCCCGCGCGGCGGCGCCGGCCTGCGCGATGCGCGCCAGGCGGTCGCGGGTGTTCTCGACCCGCGCCAGCACGCCGCGAACGGTGTCCGCGGTGTCGCCCGCCGACCCCGCGGCGACCGACGCGAGCTTGCGCACTTCGTCCGCCACCACCGCGAAGCCGCGGCCTTGCGGACCGGCCCGGGCCGCTTCGAGGGCGGCGTTGAGCGCCAGCATATTGGTCTGGGTGGCGACCGCCTTGGCCTGGGTCACGAATTTCTGAATCTCGGCCGAGGCGCGCGCCAGGTCCTCGGCTTCCCGGCCGCCCTTGTCCACTTCCTCGCCGAGACGCGCCAGCTGGTTGGTGCTCTCGTCGAGAAGCTGCTTGTGCTCGCGCGCCAGGGTGGCGAGGCTGGCGTTGCGCCGCGCCGCTTCGCCGGACCCGCTCGCGAGGATGGTGGCGATGGCGAGAATCTTTCCCGCGTCGTCCGCGGCGGCGCGCACCAGTTGGGCCTGCTCCGCGGCGCGCCGGGTGAGGTCCTGGCAGGTGGCGGCCATTTCCTGGGTGGACGCGCTCATCTCCTCGGTGGACGCCGAGATCTCGGACGCCATCGCGGCCGCTTCGTCCGCGGCGGAGCGGATGGCGCCCACCAGCTTGCGCAGGGCCACCACCATGGCGTGCACCGACGCGAGCAAGTCGCTCACTTCCGCCGCCTCGCTCCGGGCCGACACCACGGTGGTCGAGAGATCGCCGCTCGCGATCCGGGAGGCCAGCGCGCCGGCCGCGCGCACCGGCTCCGTCACCCGGCGGTGCAGCTGCCGCGCCAGCACCCAGAGAATCAGGATCGCGATGGCCAGGAGCCCGATGGCCCCGAACCAGATGGTGCGCTGGGTGGCGCGCGCGGCGGAGTACGCGGTGGCGGTCGGCTGGCGGAACAGCACCCACCACTTGCCGCCGTTCGCCGGCACCGACACCACCAGTTCTTCGCCGCGGGGCGCGTCGAGCACCACCACCGCCGGCCGGTCGCTTCGCGGAATCACCGCTTCGTTGTCGAGGGCGTGGAGCAGGAGTTTGGGATCGGGTCCCACCACGATCCGCGCCTGCCCGTCCACCACCTGGAGGTACGCCCCGCCGCCCAGGTCCGCCGCCGCGAGCAGGCGGGAGAGGTGGTCGAGCGCGAACACCGCCTTGAGGACGCCGACGGGGCGGGCCACCCGGGGCGCGCGGATCGCCACGTCGTATTCCATGGAGACCGCGCTCGCCGACGAATCGTAGGTCGGCTCTCCCTCGTACAGCCCGTCCTGCTGGGCGCGCTGCCACCACTCTTCGTCCGACTGCACGAAGTCCGAGGTGCGGTCCGAAGAGAGCACGTTGTACCCGTGGCTCTCGGTGAAGAAGATCTCGGCGAAATCCGAGCGCTGGGAGTAGGTGCGCAGGAAGGCCGCGAGCTCGGGCGTCGCGCCCAGGGCGCGGCTCTGGTTGAAGGTCCGCTCCAGGGCCGGGATGTCGAGCTTGGTGAGGTTGCGGTCGCTGACCGTCTTCTCGGCGTCCACCGCGGCGGCGACCACCGCCGGCGAGAGCGCCAGCGCCTCGGCCTCGTGGCGCCGCTCGTGCAGGTACTGGGTGACGATGGCGGCGACCCGGGTCCCCACGTCCCGGCCCCGGTCGTCGGCCTGGGCCTTGAGGATCCGGCCGGCGGTGTTTCCCGCGATGATGGCGAGCACCACCACGAGGGCGGTGGCGGCGACGGCGCCGGTAACGAGGACGCTCTGGCGGAGCTGCTGGGTGCGGCTGGCCATGGAGAGTGGCGCCGCTAAGCTACCGAGGGTTTTGCGACGGGGCAAGGCCGTTTAGTTTCAAACACTTATGCCGCCCGTCCCCGCCTACGATCCGCAGACCGTCGAAGCCCGCTGGCAGGCGCGCTGGGCCGAGCGCCACACCAACGAGCCGGAGTTGGATCACCCGGCGCGGCCGTTCTACAACCTGATGATGTTTCCGTACCCTTCGGCCGAGGGACTCCACGTCGGCAACATGTTCGCGTTCACCGGCGCGGACATCTACGGGCGCTACAAGCGGCTGCAGGGCTTCACCGTGTTCGAGCCGATCGGGTTCGACGCCTTCGGGATTCACAGCGAGAATTACGCGCTCACCGTCGGCACCCATCCGGCCAAGCTGATTCCGAAGAACATCGCCGCGTTCACGAAGCAGCTGAAGCGATTCGGCGGAATGTTCGACTGGCGCCACCAGCTGTCCACCACGGATCCGGCCTACTACAAGTGGACCCAGTGGCTCTTCGTGCAGCTCTTCAAGGCCGGGCTCGCGGTGCGCAAGCGCGCGGCGGTGAACTGGTGCCCGGTCTGCAAGACGGTGCTCGCCAACGAGCAGGTGATCAACGGCTACTGCGAGCGCCACCCCGACGTGAAGGTGGAGCCGCGTTTCCTGGAGCAGTGGTTCTTCGCGATCACCAAGTACGCCGAGCGGCTCCTCGCGAACCTGGAGACGCTCGACTGGTCGTCCTCCACGGCGACGCTCCAGCGCAACTGGATCGGCAAGAGCGAGGGCGCGGAGCTGGTCTTCGAGACGCCGGACGGCTCGAAGATCGTGGTGTTCACCACCCGGCCCGACACCGTTTTCGGAGCGACCTACCTGGTGCTCGCGCCGGAGCACCCGCTGGTGGAGCGCCTCGCCACCCACGAACAGCAGACGGCGGTGAAGGCCTACCGTCGCGAGATCGAGGGCAAGGACCTGGTCTCGCGCCGCGTCGGCGACAAGACCAAGACCGGAGTCTTCCTCGGCGCCTACGCGCGCAACCCGGCCACCGGTGAAGCGATCCCGATCTGGACCGCGGACTACGTGCTGATGGAGTACGGCACCGGCGCCATCATGGCGGTCCCCGCCCACGACAAGCGGGACCACGAGTTCGCCACCGCCTTCCGGCTCCCCATCCGGCAGGTGGTGCGGCTCGAAGGGGAATCGCTGCCGCTCGTGTCCGAAGAGGGCACGCTCGTCAACTCCGGTCCCTTCGACGGCTCCACCTGCGCGGAGGGCGCGCGGAAGATCGTGGAGTGGCTCTCGGACCGCGGCCTCGCCACGCCCAGGGTGCAGTTCCGGATACACGACTGGTGCATTTCGCGCCAGCGCTACTGGGGGCCGCCGATCCCCATCATTCACTGCGACGCCTGCGGGCCGGTGGCGGTGCCGGAGAAAGACCTGCCGGTCGAGCTCCCGTTCATCGAGGATTTCCGCCCCGACGACACCGGGGTCTCCCCGCTCGCGCGCCACCGGGAGTGGTACTTCGTGAAGTGCCCCCAGTGCGGGAAGGACGCGCGCCGCGAGACCGACGTCTCGGACACCTTCCTCGATTCGTCGTGGTACTTCCTGCGTTACCCGTCCACCGAGTTCGGCGACCGGCCCTTCGACGCCGCCCGCACCAGGACCTGGCTTCCGGTGACGACCTACATCGGCGGGAACGAGCACGCGGTCCTGCACCTGCTCTACTCCCGGTTCGTCACCATGGTCCTGAAGGACCTGGGACACGTGACCTTCGAGGAGCCGTTCCCGAAGCTTCGCGCCCACGGGCTCATCATCAAGGACGGCGCCAAGATGTCGAAGTCCCGCGGGAACGTCGTGGTCCCCGACGCCTACATCCAGGAGTGGGGCGCCGACGCGTTCCGGATGTACCTGATGTTCCTCGGTCCCTTCCAGGAGGGCGGCGACTTCCGCGACGAGGGCATCACCGGCGTCCGCCGCTTCCTCGAGCGGGTGTGGACCCTCGGCCAGGAGGCGGCGCTAACCCCGGGCGTGAGCGCGGGGAAGCGGGAGGACCTTCCGTCCGAGGTCGACCGCAAGCTCCACCAGACCATCCGCAAGGTGACCCAGGATACGGAGGGCCTGCAGTACAACACCGCGATCGCCGCGATGATGGAGTACGTGAACGAATTGCGGAACGCGGATTGTCGGGCCCGGAGCGGGGTGGAGCCGCTGGTCCTCCTGCTGGCGCCGTACGCGCCGCATCTCGCCGAGGAGCTGTGGGCCGCGCTCGGTCACGAAACCTCGGTCTTCGACGCCCGCTGGCCCGCCTGGGACGACGCGCGCGCCGCCGCGGGGGAAGTGGAAGTGGTGGTGCAGGTGAACGGCAAGGTCCGCGCCCGGCTCGCGGTGCCGCGCGGCGCGGCCGAGGCCGACGTGCGCAAGCGGGCGGAGGGAGACGAGGGGGTGCGGAAGTTCCTGGACGGGAACCCGATCCGCAAAGTCATCTTCGTGCCGGACCGGCTGATCAACTTCGTGGTCTAGAGGAGTCTCGCCGCCAGCCCCCCCACCAGGAATCCCACGGCCGCGACGCCCAGGCCCACCACGAACATGTCGATGCCGCTGCGAATGATCCCGCGGCCGGTGAAGAAGCTGCGTGCCGCGCCCACCGCGAAGTGGGACAGCATGGCAACGAGAAACGCCGCCCAGACCGCCGCCTGTCCCTGCAGGACCAGGAACGGCGCGACCGGGATCAGCGCGCCCACCGCCGTCGCCGTCCCCGTGATCCAGCCCTCGCGGAACGGCGTCGCGTGCGCCTCGCCGATCTTCAGCTCCTCGCGCACGCTCTCGTCCAGCGCGCGCGCCGGGTCCCGCATCACCTCGGCCGCGAGCCGCCGCGATTCCTCCCGGCCGATCCCCTTCGCCTGGTAGACCAGCGCCAGCTCTTCTTCTTCCACTTCGGGCATCAGCCGGATTTCTTCCCGCTCCATCGCGATCTCGTGCGCGTAGACTTCCTGCTCGCTCTTCGCCGCGAGGTAGCCGCTCGCGCCCATCGAGAGCGCGTCCGCGATCATCCCCGCCACGCCCGAGATCAGGATCACGTGGGGCTGCACCGCCGCGCCGATCACGCCGGCCACCAGCCCGAAGTTGGCGGTCAGCCCGTCGTTGAATCCGTAGACCACGTTGCGGAGGAAGCCCCCGGACTCGGCCTGATGCCAGGGCTCGGAGGAGCGCCCCGCGAGGCCCGCGAGGGTCTCCGCGTGCTGGGCCGACTCCCGCGCCAGGGTGAGCGACACCGCCCGCGCGTCCGCGCCCCTCGAGTCCCGGTGCAGGTCCATGTAGCCCTTCACCTCCCGGCCCTCTTCCCGGAGCAGGAGAGGCAGGAGGTAGCTGGGGCCGAGCCGCCGGCCGAGCCAGGACATCACCCGGGCGTTGAGGGACGGGGGCGCCCCATCGGGGACCGGATGGCCGTTTTCGCGCAGCAGCTTGGCCCAGAGGGCGGTGTGCTTGTCTTCGACGGCCGCCAGATGGGCGTAGACCTCGCGCTTCTTGGGGTCGGCCTCCTCGGAGGCGAGCACGCGGTAGAGCGCCGCGGCGTCGGACTCGTCCTGCCAGTGGTGGAGCCAGAGGCGGAGGGTGTCGCGGTCGGGCGCGGTGGCGGCGGCGGCGGTCGTCATCGGCTTCAAGATACCCGGAAGCGGCCTCGCGCCAAGGCGGAAAGGGCCCGCGCCAAGCGGGTTTCCGGTGCGACGCCGGGGCGGGGGTCCCGCATCTAACTTAGTGACTGGAATGACCATCGCGTTGGCCGTGCCAGACATCGTCGTAGCCCGCGCCCGGGCCGGCGACGTGGACGCCCTCGAAGCGCTCTACCGCGCCTTCGAGACGCCGGTCTACACCCTCGCGCGCCGCATTCTCCGGAACGCGGAGGACGCGGAGGACGTGCTGCAGGAGACGTTCCTCGAGGTGGTGAAGAGCATCGCCCAGTACCGCGGGGAAGGGCACCTCTGGGGCTGGATCCGGCAGATCGCGGCGTCCAAGGCCCTGATGAAGATCCGGCGGGAGCAGGTGCGGGCGACGGAGGAGCTGGATGACGAAGGGACCGGGCGGCACGGCACGCCGGTGGGACTGGCGATCGATCTGGAGCGCGCCTTCCTGCGGCTGTCGGAGACCTCGCGGGCGGTGGTGTGGCTCCACGACGTGGAAGGCTTCACCCACGAGGAGATCGCGGAACGGATGGGGAAGACCGTGAGCTTTTCCAAGTCCCAGCTGGCGCGCGCGCACGCGCGGCTGCGGACGATGCTGGATACCGGGGAGGAGCAGAGATGACGCACTGCACGATGGACGACCTGCTCGCGCTGCAGGCGAACGAGGCCTCGGGCTCGGCCCGCGCGCACCTGGCGGAGTGCGCCGCCTGCCGGGAGGAGCTGGACCGGCTGTACCAGCGGGCGGCGCAGCTCAAGGCCCTGCCCGCGCTCACGCCCCCCCGCGACCGCTGGCCGGCGATCCGCCGGGCCGTGGTGGCGGCGCGTTCGCGCCGGGTCTGGCGTATGCGCTTCTCGGGGCTCGCGGCCGCCGCCGCGCTGGCGGGGCTCGCCCTGCTGTGGCCGATCGGCCTGCGCCGGAGCTACGGAGACGAAATCGCGAAGGCGAAGCAGCAGTCCGCGGTGCTCGACTCCACCCTGCAGGAATACGATCCGGATTCGCGGGTGGTGAGCGGCCAGTCGGCCGCCCTCGCCGCGCAGATCGAGGATCAAATCGCCGCGATCGACGGAGAGCTGGTGCGGCTGTCGGCCGCCCAGGCGGACGGCGCCGCGCCCGACCTGGCGAAGCTGTGGCGCCAGCGGGTCGATCTGATGCAGAAGCTGTTGAACGTTCGTGTCACTCGCGCCGCCTACGTCGGGCTCTAGATCCGGGGAGGATCGCATTCATATGAAGCACGCACTGATCACCGCACTCGCCGTCCTCACCGCCGCGCCGGCGGGCATCACCGCTCAGGAGCCGGCGCCCGCGCCGCGGCCGCCCCGCGCGGCGCGCACCCCGCGGCCCGAGCTCGCGCCCCGCGCCTACGCCTTCAGCTCCAGCGAACACGGCCGGATCGGCGTCGTGGTCAACACCGCCGCCGACGCGGACGCCGACAAACTCGGCGCCCGCATCGAAGCGGTGACGCCGGGCGGTCCCGCCGAGAAGGCGGGCCTCGCGGTGGGCGACATCATCACCAAGTTCAACGGCACCGCGCTGGCGGGGCTCAAAGCCGAGGACGACGACGAGTCGGGCCCGGGCATGAAGCTGGTGGAGCTGGCGCACGCGCTCGACCCGGGCGATACCGTGAAGATCGAGTACCGTCACGGCGATGCGGCCAAGAGCACCACGCTCGTCGCCCAGGACCTGGGGGGCGGGAGTTACAGCATCACCATTCCCCGGATCTCCGTCGATCCCACGCCGATGGTCGGCCCGATGATGGGCGACATGCCGGGGATGAACTTCAACTTCAGCTTCGGCGACAGCTGGAACGACATGGAGCTCGTCACCATGAATCCGGACCTGGGCGACTACTTCGGCACCCGGGACGGCATTCTGGTGGTGAAGGCCGCCGCCGATTCCACCTTCCCGCTCAAGGCGGGCGACGTGATTCTCGCCATCGGCGGCCGGAAGCCCACCTCGCCCTCGCACGCGATGCGGATCCTCCGCTCCTACGAAGTCGGCGAGACCGTGCAGCTCGACGTGATGCGCAAGCAGAAGCGGATCAGCGTCACCTGGACGGTGCCCAAGCCCGAGACCATGTGGCGCCGGCAGCCGCGCGCCCAGCGCGAGCACCAGCCGGACGAGCAGGGGATGCCGAGCGCGATGGAGGAGATGCGGAGCGAGCTCCAGCAGCGCCTGCGGCAGAGCCTCGAGAGTCAGCGCGCGGACATGCGGCGCTGGCAGGGCCACCTCCGCGAGATGGCCCGGCACGCCGCGATGGCGTCGATCTGAAGCGGCAATGGTGAAGAGCGGGTCGGGGCCGCGGCGGACGCCGCGGCCCCTTTTCGTCGCTAGCGGCCGGGGCCGAGCAGCATCGCGTTGGTGACCAGCCGCGCCGGCCCCCGCCAGAAGGCCCGGAAGAACGGGTCCGACAGGAACAGCACCACGTGGCCGTCGCCCTGGTTCTCGACCACCGCCCAGGCGGTGCCCTTGAGGAGCCGCTCGGTGTCGGGCCAGGTGAAGCCGGAGAGGGTCAGCGAGTCTCCGACGAATCCCACCGGATTGGCGCCGGCGCGGGAGCGCTTCCAGAACGTCCCTCCGTCCAGGAAGACCGGCAGCTGGTCCTGCTCGTAACCGACGGTCAGCCAGTGGGTGCGGTCGAGGGTGGCCCGGAAGATCGACCCCGGCAGCTCCTCCGGCTTTTCCTTGGACGGCGCCGTCGGTGACGAGAGCTGGGGCACGGTGCCCGGGGGCGTGGTGTCGGCCTTGGCGCTGTCCCCCACGTCCGACAGCGTCGACAGGCCCACGTCTTTGTTCGCCGCGAGCTCGCCAGCGCCGCCGAACCCGATCAGCGCGCCGCCCGACCCCACCCAAGTCTTGAGCGCGCGAATCCCGCCTTCACCGAGCTCCCGGCGCATCCGGCCGGCGCCGCCGTCGGGGATGATGAGGACGTTGTACGCCGCGAGGTCGTCCATCCCCCCGAGGCGCGCCAGCGGCACCGGCGTGAACGGGAGTCCCATCTCCTTCAGGAACTGCCACACCGCGCCGTAGCTGGTCTGGGAGACGCCGTCCCCCGCCGCCACCAGCACCGCCGGCGCGTGCACGCTGACCACGTTTCCCGAGCCGACACCGACCTGGCCGGTGTCCGCGAAGGCGCTTTGCACCGGCGTCACCGGGACGCCGAGCGCCGGCGCCAGGGCCGCGATCCGGTCGTGAATCGAGGGAGGATTGCGCTGGATGCGCACCACGAAGGTGCCGCGCGGCCAGGTGCGTCCGTCGGCGCGCAGGGGGCGGGTGGCCATCGCGACCTTGAACCCTTCGGCGAGGAGTTGGAACGCGAGGCGCACGCCCGCGAGGTTGTCGTCGGTGAAGGCGTAGGCCGAGGCCGCGCGCGCCGGGGCCGCGGGCGCCGGGAGCACGGTGTCGGTCAGCGCCTCCCCGGTGGTGGCCACGGCGTCCTCGGTCCAGTAGGCGTCGAGGTTGAAGGTGAAGGGCGGCGCCCAGGCGGTGATGTCGTAGAAGCCGTAGCCCTCCTTGTCCGCGTCTTCGCCGCGGCGGTGGTTGCGCTGGTAGCGGGCCAGCATGTCCGCCACGAAATCGTGCTGCAGCTCCGGCTGGGGCTCGAGGATCGCCTTGGCGAGCCGGCGCTGCGGCTGGGAGAGATCCACCACGTAACTGCCGGCGGGGAAGGTGTGGCGTCCCGCGGCGCCGCCCAGGTAGGCATGAGCGAGCGCCGAGGTCGCGGGCTGGGAGAGCCGCGTCACCTCGATGCCGTCGCGGGTCAGGAGGCCGGCCACGTGCGCCGCCATGCCGGGGTCGCTCCCCGGCTCGATGATGACCTTCTTCATCCGGTCGGTGCGCGCCTCGTCCATCGCGGAGCGGCGGAAGTCGTAGTAATCGGAGATCCGCTGCTGGCGGTTGGCGGCGGCGGTGGCGAGCGTGGCGAGCGAGGCCACGTAGTGGTGCGCGATGCCGTCCCGGAAGGTCGAGATGGTGCCGTCATCGCGGCGCTGGGCGAGGGCGGGCCCGCCGTCGGTTTCGTAGGTCATGCCGCTCGCGCCCTGGAACGTGGCCCACTCGTCCCAGTATCCCACGTAGAAGAAGTCGAACTCGTCCCGCACGAAGTACTGCCAGCCGTTCTGGTCGAAGGCGGCGGCGTTCCCCCGGCCGAAGGTCTCGAACCATTTCGCGGACTGCGCCGGCAGATTGAGGTTGACCGAGGGCGCGTCCGGCGGGAAGAAGAAGGTCGGCGTCGTGCTGTGGTGATCCACGAACACCTGCGGGTGCCAGCGCAGGAGCCCCGCGACCATCGCCTGCACCGGCCGCTGGCTCTGCGCCAGGAGATCGCGGTTCATGTCGAAGCGGAGGTGGCTGAAGCGGCCCACCACGCTCCAGGGCTCACCGTGCTCGAGGGCGGCAGGGTCGTCGGCGCCGACCGCCACCGAGTTGGACCAGGCCGCGAAGCGCTCGTGGCCGTCGGGGTTGGCGGAGGGGTTGAGCACCAGGACCACCTTCTTCAGGATGTCCTGCGTCGCCGGCTCGTCGGACGCGAGGAGCTGGTAGGCGACCTGCATCGCCGCCTCGAGCCCCGCCGGCTCGTCGCCGTGCACCGAGTACTGAAAGAGCGCCACCAGCGGGTCCCTGGCGGCGATCTCCGCGGCGCGGGCGGGCGTGGTCTTCCGCGGATCGGCGAGCGCCGCCATGTCGGCGCGGATCTCGTCGAGCCGCGCCAGGTTGGCCGGGTCGGAGATGATGAGGACCCGGATCGGCCGGTGCTCGTCGGTCTCGCCCCAGCGTTCGATGCGCACCCGCTCCGGGGCCGTCGCCACCAGCGTGTCCAGATAGTGCTGGAGAACCGCGTACATCGTCTGTCCGGAGCCCGCCGGGTATCCCGTGATCTGTTCCGGGCGCGGAACCGCGGGGCGGTAGGGGCCGCGGGTGTAGAAATCGAAGCCTTGTGACGACAGCGGCGCGACGGGGAGGACGGCGAGAAGGGCGAGGGGCGCGAGACGCACGGGTCCTGGGATCCTCGGTTCGGGTCGGGGATGAAGGTAGCGCCGCATCGGGCGCGCGCGAGGGTCCCGAAAGCAGGAGCGGCCCGCCGCGATGGCGGGCCGCCCGGTCACCGGTTGCGGGTTCGGCTAGGGGTAGGTCTGGAGGCAGCCGCCGCTTCCGGCGTTCACCCATTTGCGCTGGATCAGCCAGTCCTTGCCGCCGATGTTCTCGTTGGCCACGGCGCCGTTGGACGTGGTGTAAGTGGTGCCGAAGGTCCAGGCGCACTTGTCGGCGTTTTCGTTGCCCCGACGGTCGTACCAGGCGTTCAGGTCCTCGTCGGTCGTCGTCTCTTCGGTTTCGTGCGCCAGGGTGTTCACCTCGGCGTCCGCCGCGAAGTCGTTGTTGGGCGAGCCGGAGAGGGCCGCGCAGGCGCTGGGGAAATCGTAATCGTGCGGCATCACCGAGTACTTCACGTCGTTGCCGTTCCAGCTGAAGTGCCCGTGGTAGGCGCAGTACGACGAACCGAACCCGCCTCCCAGGTTCACGCCGGGACCGCTGAACACCTCGTACAGGGTGTTGGAATCGAAGGTGAGGTTGCCGCTCGAGAATCCCGAGATCACTTCGGCCTGCACCGCAGCGTCCGAGACCGAGGCGCCCGGCGCGGGGACGTTGTTGTTCGCCGCCCAGAACTGGGTGTAGGTCACGCTGTTCTGGACGTGCGTGCCCGAGCCGTTGAAGTACGTGGAGTTGATGTTGAAGTACCCCGAGCCGCCGAGGCTGCGGAGGAAGTAGCCGACCAGCGAACCGTCCTGCGCCCCGGTGCCCCGGGAGCCCGGCGCGGGCCCGCCGGTGTAGATGGTCGAACCGGCCCAATAGATCGCCGCCACGTTGGTCGTGACGAGCACCGGCCCGCCGTGATAGAAGATGCCGGTGCCTCCGCCGCCGTGCCCGCCCCCGCCGGGTTTCGCTTCGTTGGTCAACGCCGGCGCGAGCCCGCGAGGCAGCATGATGTGGTGGTTCGATTGCTGGAGGGCGAAGTCGGGGTTCCCCGGCTGCGTCGGTGTCCGGGAGTCCGAACATCCGGCGGCGACCAACAGGCCGCCGATGAGAAGCGAAGCCCAGCGAAGTCGCATGCGGCTACCCTCGAGCTGGAGTGACAGGGGCCACGGGACGGCAGCGGCGATCGGTGACGGCCGATCGTCGCGACAGACGATAGGGCGGCGCCGCGAGATCGGCAAGGAACGGCGCGCCTTTCGTCGCGGTCCGCAACGGTCGGCCTGGGAGCGGGCCACCGGCTTTGCCGTGGACGTCTTGACGTGAGACGTTATGCGATATATCGTCCAGATGTATCGTAACGTAATATCTCGACCTGTCGTGACGTAACTACGTAAAGTCAGGAGGACCCATGCGCTGGGAAGGAGCATTCGGTTTCGGGCCGCGGGGCTGGGGGTTCCGCGGCGGGCCCCGTCGCCGCAACTGGTTCGGCTCGGGGGACATGAAATACGTGATCCTCAAGCTCTTGAAGGACAAGCCGCGCCACGGGTACGAGGTGATGAAAGAGCTGGAAGAGCGGATGCACGGCTGCTATTCGCCCTCGCCGGGCTCGGTCTACCCCACCCTCCAGTGGCTCGAGGACGAGGGCCTGGTCTCGGCCAAGGACGTCGCCGGCAAGAAGGTCTACGAGATCACCGACCTGGGCCGGAAGTTCCTGGACGAGCACAAGGACCTGGTCGAGGAGATCTTCGACCGCGTCAAGGAAGCGGTGGACGAAGTGGTCGGGGGCTCGATGGTGGAGGTGAACCGCGGCATCGGGCGGCTGGTGCGCGTGGTGTACCGGGTGGGGATGCGTCCCAACTCGAAGGATGAATCGCTCCGCAAGAAGATCGCCGAAATCCTGGAGCGCGCGGTGAAGGACGTGGAGGGCCTCGCCACCTAGCCGCCGGAGCGCGCCAGGCGGTAAGCCGGGTAACTCGCGGCGATGACGCCGAGCGCGATCAGGCTGTTGGTGGTATCGCTCATCAGGGCGGCGCCGAGGAACAGGACGGCGCCGCCCACCGCGACGCCCGCGGTCCAGGGGTAGCCCCAGGCGCGGTAGGGGCGGGGCAGGTCGGGCTCGCGGCGGCGCAGCACGATGAGCGAAATGAACGAGAGCCCGTAGTTGAAGACGATGAAAAAGGAAATGATCGCGAGCGCGCGGTCGAAGGTCTTGGTGAGGAGAAACGCCAGCGACACCACCGCCGAGAGGAGCAGGGCCGCGGTCGGCGTCCCGCCTGCGTTCACGGCGAGGGTGCGGTGGCTCACCAGCCCGTCCCGCGCCATCGTGAGCAGGACCCTGGGGCCCGCCAGCATGTAGGCGTTGATCGTGCCCAGAATGGAGACGATCACGAGGAGCCGGATCCCCGCGTCTCCCAGGGCGCCGAAGACCGCGCGCGCCGCCGTGCCGCCCACGAACGTATCCCCCGCCATCGTGCCCACCGGCACCACGCGCAGGAAGGCGAGGTTGAGGAGCAGGTAGATCGCGGCGATCAGTCCCACCGACGCGAACACCGCGCGGGGAATCGCCCGGCCGGGGTCGCGCAGCTCCTCCGACGAATAGACCACGTAGTAGTAGCAGTCGTAGGTGAAGATCACGCCCTGCATCACGAGCAGCAGGGCGGCGCCGAGCCGCCATCCCCCGGGGAACGGCGGCGGCACCCGCGCCGGGATCGCCGCGGGATGGATGAGAAAGCAGGCGGCGATGAGCGCGACGAACGCGAGGGTCTTGAGGAACGTGGTGCCCTGCTGGATCCGGTCGCCCCAGCGCACTCCCCGCCAGTTCAAGGCCGCGAGGCCGAGCATGGTGACGAGCGCCACCAGCATTTCCCGCCCCAGGAGCGCCGGGAACAGCACCGCGCTGTATTCGCCCACCACGATGGCGAGCGCGGCGTTGGCGGCGCAGATGTCCACCCAGTCGGTGTAGCCGACCAGAAATCCGGCGAAGCCCCCCAGGGCGCGGCGGGAGAAGACGTACATCCCGCCGGAGCGCGGGATCGCGGTGCCGAGCTCGGAGAAAATCCCGGCGCCGACGACGCTGTAGAGCGCGCCCGCCACCCACACGCCCACGATCCACCGGGCGTCGGGGAGCCGGGCGGCGATGTCGCCGGGAGTGCGGAGAATGCCGGCGCCGATGGTGGCGCCGACGCCGATGGCGAGCCCGAAGGCGGGGCCCAGGACCCGGAGGAGTTTCCCTCGCGCCGGCGCCTCGGGGTTAACGGGCCGGCCGCTCGCGAAGTTCTTGGAGGGCCCGCCGCACGTAGACCCGGGTCATCTGCTTCCGCCAGGAGAGATCGAAGTCGGTGTTGTCCATCGGCTTCGAGGGGCGGAAGGCGGCCTCGGCCGCGGCGTGGATGGCGTCGTCGTCGAGTGAGGTCCCACGGAGCGCGGCCCCCGCCTCGGGAATCTCCTGCGGATAACTCGCGACGCCGCCCAGCACGATGCGGGCGTCCCGGACCGTTCCGCGTGCCGCGTTCCGCGTGCCGCGTTCCCAGGACACCCACGCGGCCACGCCCAGCACCGGAAAATCGAAGGCGCCGCGCCGCCGGAGCTTGTGGTAGGCGGCGTCCCAGCCGCCGGGGGCGGGGAGCCGGACCCGGACCAGGATTTCGTCCGCGTGCTTGGTGAGGTAGTTGATGCCGTCGTTGTGATAGAACCGCGCCGCCGGGACGACGCGCTCGCCCCCCGGTCCCGCGAGCTCGAGCTCGGCGCCGATCGCCACCGCCACCGGCGCCACGTCCGAGGAGCTCACCGCCCAGCACCGCGGCGACGACGGCGCCACCCAGCAGATCGCGCCGTCCTTCTTCATGCAGAAGTCGATCGCCTTCCGCCACTCGTAACTCTGATCGTAGTAGTTGCAGCGGGTGTCGAGGCAGAGGTTGCCGCCCAGGGTGCCCATGTTGCGCAGGAGCGGCGTGGAGACGAGCTCGGCGGCCGTTGCGACGGCGGAATACGAGTCTCGTAAGGCGCGGGATGACGCCAGCGCCGAAAGGGTCACGCCGGCGGGAATCACGTTCCCCAACTCCCCTTTTCCGGCTCCCGTCAGGTCCCGAACTCCCATCAGCGAGATCACCACCCGCGGCTCCTGCTGCCGGCGCTTCATGTTGGGGTAGAGATCGGTGCCGCCAGAGACGTAGGCGCCCGCCGGCCCCGCGTCCGCTTTCATCTTGAGTGCGTCGCCCAGCGTCCGGGGCTCGAGGTAGGTGAAGGAAGGGAGCCGGAGCACTAGTGCTGCCGCTCCGCCGCGGCTGACCCCGGGCGTACGCGCGGGGCTCCGGGACTCTCGCTTCCGTCCCCGCCTTCCCACGGCGGCGGTACCCGCGAGGCCTCGCCCCAGTCGATCTCGGGGAACGCCGACGGTCCATGGCGCGGCGCCTCACCCTTCGCCTTCCGCTTCAACGCCTTCAACACCTTTTCCGGCGTGATCGGGACTTCGTCCACGCGCACGCCCACGGCGTCGTAGACCGCGTTCGCGACCGCCGGCATCACGGGCAGCAGCGGGCCCTGTCCCACTTCCTTCGCGCCGAAGGGCCCGTTGGGATCCGGGTCCTCGATGATGTAGGTGACCACGTCGCACATCTCGAGCGTGGTGGGACTCTTGTACTCGAGCAGGCTCGGGATCTTGTGCATCGTGTTCCGGTCGCCGCGGTAGGCCATCTCTTCCATCAGCGCTTCGCCCAGCCCCATGTAGACCGAGCCCTCCACCTGCCCGATCACCGTCGCGGCGTTGATGCACCGCCCCACGTCGTGCGCGATCCAGATTTTCGGCACCCGCACGATGCCCGTCTCCGCGTCCACCTCCACCGCGGCCACGCAGGCGCTGTACGAATACGCGGGGGAGGGGCCCACGCCCGCTCCGCGGTACCGCCCGGGGCTCTTGGGCGGGGTGTAGGAGCCCACCGTGCCGACCGTCCCTTCCGCCGCTTCGGCCGCCTGCACCGCCTCGGCGAAGGTGAGCGCCCGCGTCGGGTCCCCGGCGTCGAAGACCTTCCCGTCCGCGAACACCACCCGCTCCCCCGGGATCTCGAGCTTCGCCGCGGCGTGCCGCGCGATGATCTCCCGCGCCCGCTCCGCCGCCTGGAGCGCGGCGTTCCCGCTCATCAGGGTGACGCGAGAGGAATAACTGCCCAGGTCCACGGGAGTCAGATCGGTGTCCGCGGTGACGACGGCGATCGAGAACGGATCCACCCCCAGCACTTCGGCCACGATGTAGGCGAGGATCGAATCCGATCCCTGGCCGATGTCGGTCGAGCCGCAGAACACCGTCACCCCGCCCTGGCGGTCGCATTTCAGCTGGACGCCGGAGTGGGGCATGCTGTTCCAGTAAATGGGGAGCCCGGCGCCGGAGAGGTAGCTCGAGCAGGCGAGCCCCACGCCCCGCCCCGGCGGGAGCTTCCGGAATTTCTCCTTCCACCCCGCGCCCTCGACCACCTTCCGGATGCAGGCCCCGAGTCCCATGGAGCCCACCCGCAGGTAATTCGCGGTGACCGAGTTGGCCGGCACCAGGTGCCGCAGCCGGAGCTCCGCGGGATCGAGCTTCAGGTCCTCGGCGATCTTGTCGAGCTGGACCTCGACCGCGAAGCGGGGCTGGGGCGTGCCGTGACCGCGCTTGGGGCCGCACGGCGCCTTGTTGGTGAACGCCCGCGCCCCCTGGAACTGGTAGCGCTCGACGCGATAGGTGACGGTCTGCAGCGCGCCCGTGTAGTAGGTGCTCGCGACGCCGTACGAGCCGTAACCGCCGCCATCCAGCAGACTCTTGAAGTGCATCGCCGTGATGGCGCCGTCCTTGGTGACGCCGGTCTTCACCTGCATCAGCGTGGGATGGCGCCCGCGATGGCAGTAGAACACCTCTTCGCGCGTGAGGGTGATCTTCACCGGCCGGCCGGTGACCATCGCAAGCCTCGCGGCGACGATTTCGTGGCTGAAGGGGTCGCTCTTGCCGCCGAATCCGCCGCCGTTGGGGCAGGCGATGACGCGGATCTTCGCGGCCGGAAGGTCGAGCACCCTGGCCAGCGCGCGGTGCACGTAGTGCGGCGTCTGGGTCGAGCTCCAGAGCGTGAGCTTGCCGTCCGCCGTGTAGCGCGCGAGCGCGGCGTGCTGCTCCATCGGCAGGTGGGTGTTGCCCTCGAAGAAAAAGAGGTCGTCGCGCACCAGGTCGGCCTCGGCGAAACCCGCCTCCACGTCCCCGAACTCGAGGTTGATCACCTTGTGGAGGTTCCCCGAATGCCCGTAGTCGTGGATCCGCGGCTCGGGGCGGGCCACCGCCTCCTCGGCCGACGAGATCGCGGGGAGGACCTCGTAGCGGACCTGGATGAGGTCGAGCGCCGCGGTCGCGGCCTCCTCGCTGGTCGCGGCGACGGCGGCGACGGGGTCGCCCACGAAGCGCACCTTGTCGAGCGCGAGCGCGTGCTCGTCCTGGCTCACGGGGAGGATGCCGAAGGGGACCGGCAGATCGCGGCCGGTGAGCACCGCGAGGACGCCGGGCGCCCGGGCCGCGGCCTCCACGTTCACCGAAAGGACGCGGGCGTGGGGATGCGGCGAGCGGAGCAGCTTGCCGAAGAGCATCCGCGGGAGCGCGAGGTCGTCGGCGAACAGCGTCTCGCCGGTGACCTTGGCGGTGGCGTCCACCTTGCGGTGCGCCTTGCCCACCACCCGCAGCGCGGCGGGGCGCTCTTCCTTCGAGTCCTTTCTTCTTGCCGCCGGTTTTTTCCTACCGCCGGCCATAGAGCGTCTCCTCCGCCGGCTTCGCGGTCTCGCCGCGCATCCGGGCCGCCGCGAGCTCCACCGCCTCGTAGATCTTGATGTAACCGGTACAGCGGCAGAGGTTGCCTGCGAGCGCTTCTTTTATCTCGTCGCGCGAGGGACGGGGATTGGCGCCGAGGAGGGCCTCGGCCGCGAGCAGGAAGGCGGGCGTGCAGTAACCGCACTGGGCGGCGCCGACCTCGGCGAACGCGTCCTGGAGGGGGTGGAGACGCCCGTTCCGCGCCATCCCCTCGACGGTCTTCACGCGATGGCCCGCGCAGGCCACGCCCAGCACCAGGCAGGACAGGACCGGGACCTGGTCCAGGAGCACGGTGCAGGTCCCGCACTCCCCCAGCTCGCAGCCGTGCTTGGTCCCGGTGAGGCCCAGGTCCTCACGCAGCACCTCGAGCAGAGTCTTGTGGGGAGCGAAGGCGACCGGAACCGACTCGTCGTTGACGAAGAGCGCGATCTGCGCCAGGGCGTCGGTCATTGGACGTGTAATCTTGCTCCCCGGGGAAGGCGACGCCAGCTTTTGGGGTGCGGGACGAAAGGACGACGGTGGAACCCGACGTGGGCCTCTGCTTCACCTGCCGCTGGACGCGCGCCACCACCAACCGTCAGGGCTCGACGTTCTTCCGCTGTTTGCGATCGGAGTCCGATCCCGCCTACTCCCGCTATCCGCCGCTTCCGGTTCGCTCCTGCCCCGGCTACGAGGTCGCCATGTTCTTCGTCGTCCTGATGAATTACACCAAGCCCCTCCCGGACGTGGACCGGGTGCGCGAGGATCACGTGAAGCATCTGGAAGCGTGGGCGGCCAAGGGCCTGGTGCGCGCCTGGGCGCGGCGTGATCCGCCCGCGGGCGGCGTCCTCGTGGCCACCGCGCCGGACCGCGCGGCGCTGGAAGCGGTGCTGGCGGAGGATCCCTACGTGAAGGCCGGGGTGGCGCGCCCCGAGATCGTCGCGTTCCATCCCGCGAACGTTCGGGGCGCGCTCCGGACCTGACCTAGGCTTTGGACCCGGCTCCCATGCCGAGCCAGATGAACGCCACCGCGTCGCAGACTTCGGCGATGGTGTGGGCGAAGTGGAAATCGAGGACGTGGAGGTGGTAGGTGAGGTAGAGCACCTCCGCCACGAAGAAGAGCAGGAACGCGGGGCGGCCCGCCCTCCGCCAGAGCCAGATCGCCACCAGCGCCAGCGCCGCGTGCACCACCAGGTACACCGGCTCCGGCACCAGGGCCATGAGGCCGTGGCCGAACCCTTCCGACATCATCTGCGCGGCGGTATCCGCCGCTTGCACTCCGATCCCGGCGAGCATCACGCGCGTCCTCCTCCAACGGGTGGAACCGCTCCTCCTACCTGCCGAACACTCCGGGCCGCTAATTCTATCCTTCAACGCCGACGCGAGTTAGCCCGGACGGCGCCGCTCCCGGCCGCGACTCCGCTTGCAGATCACCAGGCCGAGCCACAATTTCCGTTGCGCCCCAACCGACATCCGAAGGAGCAACGAGTGCTTCACACCACGGTGTTGGAGCGTGCTAAGTCTTTCGTCTTCCGCCATTTCGAGCGGGCGTTCGTGCTCGTCCTGGTGCTGGCGATGCTCGCCACCAACTTCCTGATCGACGAGAAGCTCGCCTTCCTGAGCTTCTACTATCTCCCGGTCATTCTCGCGGGCTTCTACGGCGGCCGGCGGTTCGCGGTCGGCGCCGCGGTGCTCATCGTCACCCTGGTCTTCTTCTCCCAGGCGACGAACGGGCTGGATGGCCCCGCCGGACTCTCCGCGGTGGCGCTCTTTCACGTGGTGCCCTGGGCCGGGTTCTTGATCCTCACCGGCGATGTGGTGGGGCGGCTCGCCGAGGAGCGCTCGCGCCGGGCCGACGACATCAAGAACGCGTACCTCGCCACCCTGGAGCTGCTCGCTTTCCACCTCGAGTCCACCGAGCGCAACCAGGAGGGGCACAGTCATCGCGTGTCCGAGGTGGCGGTCGCGATCGCGCGGGAGCTGAGACTGCCGGAGGGGGAAATCGAGAACCTGCGCGTCGCCGCGCTGCTGCACGAAGTGGGGACGCGGGACCAGCGGCTCCTCGCGCTCCTCTCCCGCTCGGTGAGCGACGACAAGGTCCCGGTGGCGCGCGCGATGCACGGGGCCGCCACCATCATCACCGATTACGGGCGCTACTACGAGATCGTGGGCGAGGACTGGGACCCGGACACGCTGCCGCTCGAGGCCACGGTGAAGGTGCTGGCGGTGGCGGACGCGTTCGAGACCCTGCAGATGCCGACCCCGGTGCGGCCGGCGTTTCCGCGCTGGAGCGCGCTGGAGGAGATCGAGCGGGCGTCGGGCAAGACCTTCGCCCGCGACGCGGTCAAGGCGCTGCGGGCGGTGGCGGGACAGCCGGAGCGGACCGGCTCCCTGGAGCTCAGGGTGGTGTGATCAGTCGGGCGGCGCGTTACGGCCGCTCGCCACGCCGCCGGCCACGCCCAGGCCGAACGCCACGGCGGTGCCGATGGTGATGATGGGAAGGGCGGCGATGGGAAGCGCGACGGCGGTCGCCACCACCCCGGCCACCACCGGGGCCGCGGGTTTCCGGACCGCGTCCACGAAGCGCAGCCGGCGGCGCACGAAGCTCCGGGTGCCGAGGAACCCGCCCCCCAACGCCACCCCTGCGACAATCAAGCCGAGCATGTGAAGAGACTCCTTTCCACCCCCTACGCAACTTGCGGGGGCGCGGTTTCCGGCGCAAATCTCCTCCTTCCGTGACCTCCTGCCCGCCGTGGTGCACGAGCCGCTGAAACGCCCCGCGCCCGCGCCGCCCGCGGTGCAGGGCCCGCCCGAAACCGATCAGGCGGCCCGCGCGGAGTTGTTGCGCGTCACGGTGTTCTTCGGCCCCGCCTGTTTCGCGCTCCTCGGCGCGCTGTGGTCCTTCCTCACGTTCGTCCGCGGCGTCCTCCCCGGCTGGCTCTTTCCCTTCCTCATCCTGCTCGACGTCCCGCTCACCGTCGCCGGCATCTTCGCGATCTACCACGGCACCACGCGGACCGCGGTCGGCTTCACCAACATGGTGATGGGCGCCGGCAACATCGCCGCGCCGCCGTCGTATCCCCGGCAGGAGGTGCTGATCGTGCGGGGGCAGTACCGCGAGGCCGCGGAGTACTTCGAGGATCACATCCGGGTGACGCCGGAGGACGTGGAGGCGCGGCTCCGGCTGGCGGAGCTCCGGGAGCGCCATCTGGCGGACCTGCCGGGCGCCGAGCGCGCCTACCTCGAAGCCCGGCGCGCCGGGCCGTCGCCCCGGGAGGAGGCGCGGATCGCGAACGGATTGATCGACCTCTACCGGAAGATGGGACGGCGCGACCGGCTGGTGGTGGAGCTGGCGCGGTTCGCCGACCGCCATCGCGGAACCGCGGCGGGAGAGGCCGCGGCGCGCGAGCTCTCCCTCGTCAAGCGCTCGCCCTGAAGCTACCAGCGGATCGCGGCGCTGCCCCAGGTGAAGCCGGATCCGAACGCGGTCAGCACCAGGAGCTCGCCCCGGCGGAGCCGTCCCGCCGCCACGGCTTCGTCGAGCGCGATGGGAATCGAGGCGGCGGTGGTGTTGCCGTACTTCTGAATGTTGGAGAACACCTGATCGTCGCGGAGTCCCGCCGCCTTCTGCACCATCTCGATGATCCGCAAATTGGCCTGATGGGGGACGAGGAGCCGCAGGTCGGACGTCTGGAAGCCGTGGGTCCGGAGCGCCAGCGCCACCGACTCCGGCATCTTGATCGACGCGAACTTGAAGACCTCCCGGCCCTCCATGTGCGGCCGGTGCCGCCCTTCCTCGAGCAGGGCGGTCGAGACGAAGGGGTCGTGCGCGAGGCCGGGCGCGTCCACCCACAATTTTTCGGCGTGCCGCCCGTCCGCGAAGATGTGGGTCGAGAGCACGCCCCGGCCGTCGGCCTCGGTGGGCCCCAGGATCGCCACGCCCGCGCCGTCACCGAAGAGCACCGCGGTGTCGCGGCCGCGGGTGGTCTTGTCGAGCCCGCGGGAGTGGATCTCCGCGCCCACGAGGAGAATCCGGCGGTACTGGCCGGTGCGGATCCACGCGTCCGCGACCGAGAGCCCGTACAGAAATCCCGAGCACTGGGTGCGGACGTCCATCGCGGGAATGTCGGTGATGCCGAGCTCGCGCTGGAGAAAGACCCCGTTGCCGGGCTCGAAGTGGTCGGGGGTGCAGGTGCAGTAGATGATGCAGTCGAGATCGGAGGCCTTCATCCCGGCCTGGGCGAGGGCGCGCTCGGTGGCCGCGCGGGCGAGCGAGACGCCGGTCTCGCCGGGCGACACCCAGTAGCGGGTCTTGATGCCCGACCGCTGCACGATCCACTCGTCGGAGGTGTCCATCAGGGCGGCGAGGTCGTCGTTGGTGACGAGCCGTTCGGGGACCTTGAACCCGGTGGCGATGAACTCCGTGCGCGGCAAGGCGTCGGCTCCTGGTTGCGGGGGTCAGCGAAGCAGGGGAGATTTGGCTTCTCCGGTTGTTCAAAGCAAGGGAGTCCGATGGACCTGAAGCTTTCCCAGGCGCAGTTCGACGCGGTCAAGGGCGCGAAGCATCTCCCCGACGTGCTGAAGGGCGTCCTCGATCGCGCGCGCGCGGACGCCGGGGCCCTGGTGCTCCACCTCACCTACGAAGAGGCGACCGCGCTGAACGAATTGTGCTCCTGGAACGTGCACACCGATAAGACCGGGGCGGTGACGCCGGAGTCGCGGGTGTTCGACGATCTGGTCAAGGCGATCATCACCCACCCGGACTACTAGGCGAAAGAAGGAAGCCATGAGACTGCGTTGGGTCCTGATCCTGTGCGCGCTCGCGGTGCCGCTCGCGGCCCAGCAGAAGCGCGCCATGACGGTGGACGACTACCTGGCCCTCAAGCCGGTCGGCGATCCGCAGCTCTCGCCCGACGGCAAGGCGGTGGCGTACACCGTGACCACCATCTCGCTGGCCGAGAACCGCGGCGCGTCGCGGATCTGGATCGCGGAGCTGGCGACCGGAGACGCGCGCCAGATCACCCAGGGGCCCGGGTCCGACCGGGAGCCGCGCTGGTCTCCCGACGGCAAGTGGCTCGCCTTCATTTCCTCCCGCGGCACCCGGGGTCCCCAGGTGTGGGTGCTCCCCTCGGCGGGCGGCGGGGAAGCGCGCCGGGTGAGCGATCTGGACGGCGGCGCGGGCGACTGCTGGTGGACCCCCGACGGCAAGCGGCTGCTGGTGACGAGCGACGTGAAGTGGCCCGCGAAGCAGGACATCGATCGCCTGAGCGGAGACTATCCCACCGACGCCCTGATGTGGACCACCCTCCTCTACCGGCACTGGGACGAGTGGCGCGCGGGCACGAGACAGCACGTCTTCGCGGTGGACGTCGGCAGCGGAGAGGCGAAGGACCTGACGCCGGTGGATCACGACGTGCCCACCATCGCCACGGCGGGCGACGGAGACGTCGCCGTCGCGCCCGACGGCAAGGAGATCGCGGTCGCCTTCCACGGGGACTCGACCGTCGCCGACAACACCAACGTGGACGTCTACGTGATGGGACCGGAGGGCGGCGCGATGCGCGCCATCACCACCGCTCCCGGCGCCGACAACACGCCCCGCTACTCGCCGGACGGGAAGTGGCTCTCCTATCTCTCGATGGAGCGCGCGGGCTTCGAAGCCGATCGGCTGAGACTCATGCTGGTCAGTCGGAAGGATGGAAGGACCGACGGCGGGACCCCGGTGGAAGCGACGGCGGGGTGGACCCTCTCCGTCAGCTCCTACGCGTGGTGTCCCGATTCCAGGTGCGTGTACGCCGTGGTCGAGACCCGGGGCCGGGACAACATCGAGCGCATCGACCTGCCGTCGTTCCGCCACACCGTCTTCCCCGCGGGGGGTGGCGTGAACACCAACCCCCAGCCCCTGGCCGGCCCGGCGGGCGGGGTGGTCTACCTGCACCAGACCAACACCCAGCCCCCGGAAGTGTGGGCGTCCGGGAAGCCGCTCACCCACGTCAACGACCAGGCGCTGGCGGCCCTCGACCTCCATCCGCTCGAGGAATTCGGATTCGTGGGCGCGATGGGAGACTCGGTGTTCGGGTGGCTCTTGAAGCCCCCGGGCTTCGACCCGGCGAAGAAGTACCCGGTGGTCTATCTGATTCACGGCGGGCCTCAGGGGGCGTGGACCGACAACTGGCACTCCCGCTGGAACTACCAGATGTTCGCGGCGCCGGGGTACGTCGTGGCCGCGGTGAACTTCCACGGCTCGACCGGCTACGGGCAGAAGTTCACCGACGCCATCTCCCGCCACTGGGGCGACTACCCGTACGAGGACCTGATGAAGGGTCTCGACGTGGTGGCGCGCCTCCCCTACGTGGACTCGACCCGCATCGGGGCCGCGGGAGCGTCGTACGGCGGGTACATGGTGTACTGGATCGCCGGCCACACCACGCGCTTCACGGTGCTGGTGGACCACGACGGCATGTTCAACACCCAGAGCGCCTTCGGCACGACCGAGGAGCTGTGGTTCCCGCTCTGGGAGTTCGGCGGGAATCCCTACGGCAACGATTCACTCTACGAGAAGTGGTCGCCCGCGAATTTCGCCAGGAACTGGAAGACGCCGATGCTGGTGGTGCATTCCCAGCACGATTACCGGCTGGACCTCTCCGAGGGCCTGCAGGCGTTCACCGCGCTCAAGCTGAACGGCGTCCCGGCCAAGTTCCTCTATTTCCCGGACGAGAGCCACTTCGTCACCCGGCCCCGCAACCGCCGTCTCTGGTGGAACACGGTGCTGGACTGGCTGGGGGGATACTTGAAGCCATGAATGAATCCCATCTCACCGCGGTCGGCCGCAACGTGGGCGTGGCGGCGGTCGCGGCCCTCGGCGCGGTGTGGCTCTTCCCGCGCCACGCCGGCTGGTTCTGGGACTACTTCGACGCGTTCACGGTGGTGGTCTGCTTCACCGTGATCGGCTACTACGTCGAGCGCCTGGTGCTCCTGCTCCCCGACGTGGGCACCGCCGCGGGCCGGCTGGTGCGGGTGACCGCGTGGTTCGCGGGCGGGCTCTGGAGCTACGTGGTGGCCCGGTTCCTCTGGATCCGCTGGGGCCGCGACCTCGCCGACCTCCCGGCCTTGATCTGGGGCGGCGTCTTTCTGGTGGCGCTCGAAGTGATCCTGCACACCGGTTTGAAGCTCGCGGGCCGGCCCAGCGCGTTCGACCGCGGCTGATCGGCCCGGACACCACACGGCCGGTGGCGGGGCGCGGACCCCACCACCGGCCGCGCTTGTTTTCCGGACGCTACGGCTTGGTCCAGGTGTTGTTCTGCCTCCGCACGTCGGGGAAGTGCTGGTCGGGGTCCACCTCCACCCGGGCGAGCGGCGAGGCGAAGTTCCGGCGGTAGGCGTAGTGGTTCCCGAGGAACCAGGTCTCGACCGGCAGTTTCACGTTTTCAGTCGACCCGTCGGCGAAGGTGAAGCGCAGGGGGACCGGCCCCTGGAGCGCCCCGTAGTTCGCGAGATAGATGACCGTGGTGTCGCCCGCCGCGCCCACCGAGTCCACCGCGAAATCGAGCACGTCGGTCCGGTAGAACCAGGAGCGCCAGAACCAGGAGAGATCCTCGCCCAGGCCGTCCTCCATGGTGCGGAAGAAGTCCGACGGCGTGGGATGCTTGTACGCCCAGCGGCGGATGTACTCGCGGAACGCGGCGTCGAAGCGGGTGGAATCGGTGATCTCGTGGCGCAGGAGGTAGAGGCCGATCGCCGGCTTGTCGTACCCGGCGGCGCCCAGGAGCCGGGGCGGAATCCGGTCGGCGGGGAGCATCGAGGCGACCTCCCGGCCGGTGGCGGCGAACCTGGCCCAGTTGGCGATCCCCGCCGAGCCCTCATTCAGGGTGTCGTGATAGAAGGCGCGCTCGGAGTAGATGTTGATGAAGGTGTTGAACCCTTCGTCCATCCACGCGTACCGCCGCTCGTTCGACCCGACGATCATCGGGAACCACTGGTGGCCGAGTTCGTGGGTGGTGACGCCGAAGAGGTTGCGGCCGCCCGCCTGGTCGCCGCAGAAGACGATCATCGGGTATTCCATCCCGCCCACCGGCCCCGCGATGTTGATCGCGGTCGGGTAGGGATAGTGGAACCACTTGTCGGAGTAGTGGCTGATGGTGTGGTGCACGTACTTGTCGGAGTTGGCCCAGTCGGCGTTGGCTTCGGGCGGATAGTAGGACTGGAGCAGGATCCCCTGCCACCCGCTCGCGTCCCAGCGGAAGTTGGGCGCGGCGGCCCAGGCCACGTCGCGCACGTTCTTGGCGCTGAAGTGCCAGGTGAGCGTCGGGGTGCGGCCCGCCGGGCGGGTGGCCGGCTTGCCCGCTTCATCGGCGGTGACGATCGCGACGGTGGTGTCCGAGCGCAACGCTTTGGTGAGGCGGCCGCGTTCCGCCGCGGTCAGGACCTCGAGCGGGTTCACCAGGGTGCCGCTGCCCGCCACGATGTAGTTGCGCGGGACCGTCACCGAGAAATCGATGTCGCCGTACTCGAGATAGAACTCGCCCTGTCCCAAATATTGGTCGGTATTCCATCCGTGAACGTCGTCGTAGACCACCATCCGTGGGTACCATTCAGCGATCTCGTAGAGCCAGCCTTCCGGGAACTGTTCGCGGCCCATCCGGTCGGAGCCGTGAGCCGGGACCTGGAAGCGGTAGGCGATGTCGAAGGTGGTCACGCCGCCGGGCGGGAGGGGCCGGTCCAGATCGGCGCGCAGCATGGTCCCGTTCACGGTGGTGACGAGGGGAATGGCGCGGCCCGCGCCTTGCGCGGTGGCGTGCCGGACGGCGAAGGTGTCGATGACGTAGCCGCCCTCGAACCCGCGGGCCGACCAGCGGGCGTCGGTGGGGTTGATGACGGCGCCCCGGCTGTCTTCCCGGTAAATGTTCTGATCGACCTGGAGCCACACGTAGCGCAGGGTATCGGGGGAGTGATTGGTGTACCGGATGGTCTCGCGACCGGTGATGGCGTGGGCGCCGGTGTCGAGCGCGGCGCGAATGACGTAATCGGCGCGCTGCTGCCAGTACTTCGGTCCCGGCGCGCCGGAGCCCTCACGCAGCAGCGTGGGCGCGGGCAGATCGAGGCGGCGGAAGACCGAGGTGTCGCCGCTCGAGCTGGGGAGCGGCGGCAGGGCGGGCGCGGGTGGCGCGGCGGGCGCGGGCTGCTGGAGCGCGAGCAGGAGAACCGGGATCACGAACATGGGTGTTTCGTTCCTTGCCGGTGGGTGGTGAAGGGGTGAATCTACACGGCGTGACCGAGCGGCACAGGCACCGGGAGACTCCGTGCACCGGAGCGTAACACGTGTCGGCGTCGCGGCGCTCGCCCTGGGACTGGCGTGCGACCACACCGCCCCCTTCGGGCCCGGCCAGTACGAGCCCCGGGGGCCGTACACGCACTCGGCGCCCATGCGCCTCACCTTCAACCTCGGTCAGGACCTGGCGCCGGCCTGGATGCCCGCCGGCTCCGAGGTCCTCTACACCGTGGAGCGTCTCGATGATTCGACGCGCAGCCGGTGCCTCGCCCGGCTTCCCGGCGGGGGCGGCGCCCGTCTCGCGACGCTTTGCGATCCCGACCCGCTCGCCGCCGACTCCACCATCGTCTACGAGGCCGCGGCCCCGGCGCGGGACGGCCGCCTCGCCTTCGTGCGCGGGGCGTCGCTCTTCCGGTTCGACCGGGCGCCCAGCACCCGTTACCTCGCGCTCGCGACCGTGTCCGACCCGGAGCGGTTCCGGGTCCTCGCCAGGTTCCTGTTCCGGTCTCCGGCGGGTCAACTCGAGGAGAACGCGGCCGACATCGGCTGGGTGGACGACAGCACCATCGTCTACCTCGCGGAGGCCTGGCAGCCGCCCCCGGGCGAGCTCCCTGAGGGCGACACCCTCATCTACGGTCTCGAAATCGGACTGGTGGATCTGCGGGGCGGCGGGGCCGCGCTGTCCATCGTGCCCGGCACCCAGTGGGCGTCCTCGGTCGCCGTCGGCGATACCGCGGGGGTCATCTACTACACGCTGGGCGGAGACTCGCGGGTGTTCCGCCGCTCCCTCGCCACCGGCGACGTCAGCGTGCTCTTCGACTTCGGGAGCGCGGGCATCGCGCGCGACGTCCAGGTGCGCGACGGCCGGCTGGTCGCGGTGGTGGGCGGGCAGGTCAGCTTCGCGTTCGACAGCACCCGCGACCAATTCGTGCAGTCCGACGAGGGCGGGGTCCTGCACGTGGTGGAGTTGGGGACCGGGACCGATGTCGCCACGCCGTTGAGCGACAACTTTTACCGGCATCCCGCCCTCGATGCCGCCGGTCACGTCGTCGTCGAGGGCTACGCGTTCACCGTCGACGACCTGGGCGACACCACCCGAACCACGGTGGCCGATCTATGGCGCTTCGACGTCCCGTGAGACTCGCGGCCCTGGCCCTCGCGGCCGCCCTGGCCGCGCCCCTCGCCGCCCAGGAGGCGGGCGCCGTGGGCGGACACGTGCGGGATTCCATCGGCGCGCCGCTCCCGCCGGGCGTGCGGGTCCTGCTCGACGACGGCCAGCAGTTCGCCGCCGTCGACAGCACCGGGGCCTACCGCTTCCACGAAGTGCGTGCCGGGTGGCACCGGGTCACGGTCCGGGCCATCGGCTATCAGCCGATGGAACGGGACAGCGTGCAGGTGGACGCCGGACAGACGACCATCGTGAATTTCACGCTGAGCCGCGCCGTCACGCTGGGCGCCGTGGTGGTCCAGACCTTCGCCGACTCGGTGCTCGACCCGCTCGTCACCGCCGACGTGCAGCGGGTGCAGGGCGCCGAGCTCCGGCGGATGCCCGTGACCACGGTGCAGGAGGCGGTCCAGCTCTCGGCCGGCGCGGTGGGCGACAGCTATCGCGGCGGCCGGTTCGGCGAGCAGGCGTTCATTCTGGACGGCATCGGCGTGAAGAATCAGATCGACGCCTCGACCGGCTCCCTCGGCGTCCAGGTGCCGCCCGACATGCTGACCGAGGCCTCGGTGATCACCAACGGGTTCTCGGCGCGCTACGGGCAGGCGCTCTCCGGACTCATCAACGTGGTCACCCGGGACGCGGGGGAGCGCTGGGAGGGGCGCGCCGCGTACGAGACCGACCGGCCGCTGTGGAATTCCTGGGACCACGGCATCGACCGGGCCGTGGTCAGCGGCTCCGGTCCCCTGGGCCGCGGCATCGGCCTCGTCGGCGTCCTCGACGCGGAGGGGCGGCTCGACGCGGACCCGGTGAACGCGCCCCCGCCCACCGACCCCCGGGACCCGCGCTCGACCGAGCCCTGGATTCTGCCGCACAACGGCGGCTCCCGGCTCGACGCCGCGGGGAAGCTCACGGTGCCGCTGGACGAGCACAACACGCTCCGGCTCTTCGGCCTGCGCTCGGTCAACCAGCGCCTGCTCTTCGATCCGGCGTTCAAGTACGACCCCCAGTTCGCGCCGGCCCAGCGGGTGGCGGGCACGCTGATCTCGGGACACCTCCAGCACGCGACCGGCCCCTTCAACGTGGACCTCCGCGGGAGCTACTTCGGCCGCGAATTCCTCCGCGGGACGCTCACCGAAGCGCCGAGCTATCTCGTGGGCGGCTTCGGGACCGCGACCTTCCACTTCGTGGGCGAGGATCTGGCGCGCCACCGGAACAGCGCCGGCGCGGCGGGGGCGGTGCCCGGATTCAGCACGCCGGACTGGTCGAGTAACACGCCGTGGGGCGTGCCGGCCTTCTTCCTCGGCGACGGGTCGCGCGGCGACATCGACTGGAACCGCTTCCGGGAGTTCCGCGGCCGCCTCGACGCGAGCTTCGCCGCCGGACCCGCGCTGGAGGTGTTCGCGGGCGGCGAGGTGGCGCACCAGCGGGTGGAGACCTTCGAGCGCGCGCTCGCGTATCTGCCGGTGGGCACCGGCGACAGCGTGCCCCCCGCGTCGGCGTCGGGGTTCGCGCCCCGGAGCATCGCCGGGTACATCGAGTCCACCCTGCGCGGTCCCGATTTCGGGCTGACGGTGGGCCTGCGCTACGATGCCTTCGACCCCCACGTCCAGCTCGCGACCCCGAAGAACCGCGGCTCGGTCTCCCCCCGCTTCGCGTTCTCCACGGTGCTGAAGGGCGCGACCTTCGTGGCCAGCTGGGGCCGCTTCCACCAGGCGCCGGACTTCCAGTACCTCGTGGACCAGGCGTTCGACGACACCCTCCGCACCGGCCGGTTCCGGCGCGGCAATCCCGACCTGGGTTTCGAAACCTCGACCCAGTGGGAGTTCTCGCTCCGGGCCCGGCCCACCCCGGAAACCAGCGCGCGCATCAACGTCTTCAACAAGATGCTCGACGGCCTGGTGGGGTCGATCCCGCTGGGCTCGAACGCGGACTCCTCGATCTTCGGGAACTACGACTTCGGCACGGTGCGCGGCGTGGAGCTGCTCCTGGAGCGGGAGTTGCGGGACGGCTGGGGTCTGCGGGTGTCCTACACCCTGCAGGAGGCGCAGGCGACCGCGACCAACGCCTACGGGCTTCTGGCCCGGGTCCGGCTCCCCACCAACGACACGCTGTCGCCGGCGCGGGTGGAATTCCCGCTCGACTACGACCGGCGGCATTCGCTCACCGTGGTCGCCCAGGGCGAGCTGGGCGAGCAGGCCGGTCCGGTGGTGGGCGGCGTCCGGCCCTTCGCGCGACTCGAAGGCGCGGCGATCGTGCGCTGGGGCTCCGGGCTGCCCTACTCCCGGACCAACGCCACCGGCGACACGCTGATCGGGCTTCCCAACAGTTTCCGGCTTCCCCCGCAGTCCACCGTGGATCTCCTCATCCGCCGGCCGCTCGCGTTCGGGCGGCGGGCGGGGAGCGTGTACCTGGACGTGCGGAATCTCCTGAACCGGGCCAACCTGGAAGCCCTGCGTCGCGACAACGGCTCCACCACGCTCACCACCGCCGGGATCGACTCGCTGGCGGCGCTGGCCTACGCGGCGCACCCGGAGCCGATTCCGTTCGAGTCGCCCCGCTATCGCGCCGCGGCGGACCTGAACCACGACGGCTACGTGTCGGGCGCGAACGAGCTGATGCCGATGTACATCGCGGCCGCGCGGGACTTCACGCAGCCGCTCTTCTTCTACGGCCCCCCCCGCCTGGTCCGCCTCGGTGTGGAGCTCGACTTCTAGAGCCGCTCTCCTCGCCCTGGCCCTGGCCGCGTGCGCTCACGACGATCCCTGGGCGCCGGGCTACTACGGTCCCAACGGGCCCCTCGACGGCGGCTCTCCCGGGCGGCTCACCTTGAGCACCGGGGTCGACGCCGAGCCCGCCTGGCTGCCCCGAGACACCGCTCTCCTTTATGCCACCGAACCGGGAGACCGAGCGGACGGGGATCGCTGCCTGGGCGTCTTCAGCGCCGTCCGCTGGACCGAGGAGCGCGCCCTCTGCCGCCCCGCGGCCATCGCGGATGACTCCGTGGACTTCTTCGACTGGCCGGCCGCGAGCGCCGACGGGCAGGTGGCGTATCTGTGGACGGTGTCGGTGGTCGGCGCGCAGTTCCCCACCCGGCGGTCGCTGGTGGTCGGCCCCTTGCGGCCCTTCCAGGGCGGCGAACGGGTGGTGGCGGTCTATCCGTCGTCGCGCGGATCCGGCGGGGGAGTGGTGACGGACGGCGCGACGCACCTGGGCTGGATCGACGCGACGGACCTGGTCTTCGTTCGGGCCGTGCTGACCATCACCTTCGATCGACTGACCAACTCCTGGGACTCGACCGAAGCCGGGATCGACATCGAGCGGCTCGACCCGACCGCCGCCGCTCCGGTGGCGGTTCCTGTCGCGGGTACGTCCGGCGCCACCTCCGTGGCGACCGACGGCGGCCGGGCGATCTACTACACCCTGTCCGGCGATCCGTCCGTGTACCGGCAGCAGATCGATTCGGGGGCGGTGACGGTGGCGCACACCTTCGGGGGAGCGCCCCCGACGGACGTGGCCGTCCGCGGTAGTCGCCTGGTCGCGGTGGCGGGCGGCGTGGTGCACGTGGTGGACCTGGGGAGCGGCGGGGACGCGCCGTTCAGCGCGCCCGGGGTGAGCTTTTCGCATCCGGCGCTTTCCGGGGGCGGTCGCGTCGTGGTGGTGGACGGGATCTCACCCGGCTCGCGGCCCGATCTCTGGCGAATAACGCTCCCCTGAACGCGTCAGCCCCGCGCCTCGGGGTCCGCCTCCTTCAAGTAGCCGGCCGCCACGCCCCCCACCACCAGGAGCAGTCCCACCCACCCCGTCGCCGTGAGGCGCTGGCCGAACAGCGCCAGCGCGAGGAGCGTGCCCACCACCGGCTCGATGGTCGCCGCCACCGCGGTGGGCGCCGCGTCGATGCGCCGGACCCCGGCGAAGAACGCGAAGTTGGCGAGCACCACGGGCCCGATCGCCAGCGCGACGAGATAGATCCATCCGCCCGCGGCCGGCGGCGGGAGCGGCGGGTGACCGGCGAGCGGGAGAATGATGCCGAGAAGCACCGTGCCCCCCGCGATCTCGAGCAGGAGGACCCGCACCGCGCCGTAACGTGGCACCGACCAGCGCGCGAGCAGCGTGCTCCCCGCGTAGGAGATCGCCGCGAGGAGGCCGCCGGTGACGCCCAGGGCGAGACTGGGCAGGGCGACGCCCGAGAGACCGGCGCCGTGCGAGCCACCCTGCACGGTGAGGAAGGCGCCGACCATGACCAGGGCCGCGAGGACGAGACGCGCCGCCGTCAGCGCTTCGCCGAGGAGGGGCTTCGCCAGGACCGCGACCAGAACCGGCGCGGTATAGAGCAATGCGGCGGCCCCGGCGACGCCCGCGCCGGCGATCCCGAACTGATACGCGACTTCGAAGAGGGCCACCAGCGCGCCGCCGCCCAGACCCACCACCAGCAGGCCGCGGCGATCCACGCGGAAAATCTCGGGGTGCGCGATGCCGTACACCACGAGCCCGCCGGTGCCGAGCAGGATGCGCCAGAATCCGACCCCGGTCAGCGCCTCGCCGGCGGCGTAGAGCGCGGTCGAGAGCGGGCCGGTGGTGCCCCAGATCGCCCCCGCGGTGAGCGCGAACGCGTAGCCGGCGAGTCGCCCGCTCCGGGGCGCGGCGGGAGGGGTCCCGGCGCTCAACGCGCGCTCCCGCCCGGCGACGCGCGCCGCCAGGCACGCTCGATCCGCTCGCCGGTCACCCCCCGCGTCTCGATCACGCCAGCTCGCCCGAGAGGACCGTGACCGCCTGACCCGAGAGCCCCACCCGCTCCCCGCGCGCCGCGACGCGAACCTCGCCGCCGCGGCGTGAGGCCTGGTACGCCATCATCCGGTCCTTGCCCAGGCGCTCGCTCCAGTACGGCGCGAGCGCGCAGTGCGCTGAGCCGGTCACGGGATCCTCGTTCACGCCGGCGCGGGGACCGAAGAAGCGGGAAATGAAATCGTACCCCGGCGTGCTGGCGCGCGCGGTGACGATCACCCCCCGGGCTTCGACCCGGGCCAGCGCGCCGAAGTCCGGCGCCAGCGAGCGCACCTCGGTTTCGGTGTCCACCTCGATCAGGTAGTCGAACTTCGACCGCCCCACGAACCGGGGCGGCGTCAGGTGCAGGGCGTCGATCAGTCCCGCCGGGGGCGCTTCCGGACGGGCCGGCGTCGCCGGGAAGTCGAGCGCGATCCAGTCACCCTCCCGCGCGGCGGTGAGCAGGCCGCTCCGGGTGTGGAAGTGCGCCTCCCGTTCCGGCGGCAGATGACCCTCCTCCCAGAGCACGTGCGCCGAGGCGAGGGTGGCGTGTCCGCAAAGGTCCACTTCGACCGTGGGCGTAAACCAGCGCAAACGGTAGCCGCCCTCCGCGGGGTGGAGGAACGCGGTCTCGGAGAGATTCATCTCGGCGGCGACGCTCTGCATCCAGCGGTCTTCCGCGGCGTGTTCGAGCAGACACACCGCCGCGGGATTTCCGGCGAACGGCGTACGGGTGAAGGCGTCGACCTGCACCATGCGGCGGCCCATGAGCCAAAACTAAACGCGCCGGCCCGTGCTCCGGCACCCCATGGCCCGCCGGATCAGCCCTCCGGCGCGGGAAGAGCGAAGAGGGTTTTCTTGTGCCAGAGACTGTGCTCGTAGCCGATGATGAACAGGTCCGGAGGCCCGGCTCGGGCGCCGAGGTCGAGGCGCAGACCCCTGGCGTCCTTCGGGATGTCGAAGACCAGGGTGGTCACGTACGACTCCCCGGGAAGAAGCGATCGGGAAAGCGGCTCGGCTTCTCCGGACCCGGCCGCGAGGCCACGCCCCGCGGCGGCGTCCGCCGGGTAACGGTGTCCCGCGTCGTCCACCAGCGCGATCTCGCGGGGCCCGGGGCGGACCGGGACGTCGCGCGGACGCCACGTCGCGATGGTTCCGGAGTCGAAGCGCGCGCGGACCCGGACGACGTAGAACGCGCCGCGCGCCGCGAGCGCGCCCGCGCCGAGCACCTGAGCCGTGCGCAGGTCCTGCACCGCGTACGCCAGGTGGCAGTCGAGCTCGCAGATGTGTTTCTCCTGGCCGACCGTCAGCACCCGTTCCCGGGTGACGAGCGACGTGGCGACGAGGACGACCCCGTACGAGGCCCAGCACAGAGCGGCGGCGATCGTCACCCGGCGCGCGAAATCGCGGCGGCCGAGGTAGAACGCCACCAGGACGGCCACGATCCCCGCGCCGGTGAGCAGCACGGCGCCCGCGAAGGCGAGGAACGCGAGCGGGGTCAAGCCGTCGGTGATCATCGGGAATCCTTTCGAGCTGGTGTGGGTTCGCTCGCGCAGGACGCCAGGAGTTCGGACGCGCGGGTCCGCACCAGGCTCCGGGCGACGCCGCGGGAGCGGGTCCAGGTTCGCCAGTCGGGCCGGAGCGCCGATCCCCAGCGGGCGACGAGACGCCGCGCCGCGCGGCAGCGCGCGGGCGGGTCCAGTCGCGGCAGGGCGGGGAGCAGGGCGGGGACCGCGTCACCGCCGAGCGAGACCGCGTAGTCGGCGTCGAAGGGGCGCTCGGCGGTCTGGTCCAGGTTGTAGCGAACGATCAGCGCGTCGGGGTCGGCCACGTTGAGGGCGGTCAACAGTCCGAGTCCCGCCACCACCGCGCCGAAGGCGAAGCGCGCGCGCTTTCCGGCGAGGACCGATGCCGCGAACCAGAGGAGCAGGGCCGCGACGAACGTCATCCCCGCGGTGGCGAAGAAGCGGGTCTCGGAGAGCCCGTACGCCCCGACGTAGAGTCGCATCCGCTGGAACGCGGACGCCACGACCACCGCGAGCTGGACCAGTAACAGGACCGCGAGGCGCCGAAAGGTGGTGACTGCCGCGGCCGGCTCGTGCCGCACCAGCCAATCCCCGCCCAGCAGGACCGGGAGGACCAGCGCGGCCGCCCACATCAGCTGGAAAAACCCGCTGCGCGCGTACGCGGCGTAGGTCAGGCCGGTCTCGCGCCCGACCAGCGCGGCGCCGCCGAAGAAATAGCGGGCCTGCACCACCACGAAGACCAGGAAGACGAAGTTCACCAGCGCGAGCGCGGTCCCCACCGGAACGATGCCGAGCGACGGGCTGTCGTCGGGCCGGGGCGGGGCTCCGCGGTGCTCGAGGCAGCGGCGCAGGTACCCCGCGGCGAACGCCGAGCACAGGCCGGCCACCGCGACGTGGGAGACCACGGTGGTCAGGTCGATCGCGGTCACGCCGCTCACGACCGACGCGAAGATGGGGTCCGCGGACGCGAAGAGCGCGGCGAAGATCACGAGGAGCGGCGCCGCCAGCGCCACGCCGAGGGTCGCGCCCCGGAGGCCGCGCAGCCGCGGCGCCTGGATGGTGGCACCGGACTGGCGCGCCCACTTCGCGAACCCGAAGATCCCGATCCAGGCCGCGAGGGCGGTGCCGGCGATCGTCGCCGCGTAGTCCGTCACTCCGCGGCGGCGCAGCGCGCCGTCCAGCGCCAGCGGCGCCGCGCCGAAAGCGGCGATCAAGGCGAGGAGGTCGAGCGCCGAGAGCGTCGCGGAATCGCGACGGACGAAGGCGGCGGCGAGCAGGACGATGGTGAGGCCGAGCCAGGCGGCGTCCCGGGGAAGGGGTGCGCGATGCCGCGCCACGAGGAAGCCGGTGGCGGTCACCAGCAGCACGGCGCCGATGGCGACGTTCACCCCCCAGGGTCCGGCCCGGAGGAGCGCGTCCGCGGCGATTCCGATCGCTGACGCGACGAGGAGGACGCGGAGCGGCGCCACCGGCCGGACGGCGGGCGCCGGGAGCGCGGTCATCCGGCGGCCCGTCGCGGCAGGGCGCCGAACCGCCGCTCCCGGCGCGCGAAGTCGGCGAGCGCGAGGGCGAAATGGCTCGCGGTGAAGTCGGGCCAGAGCACGTCCGAAAACCAGAGCTCGGCGTACGCCGACTCCCAGAGCAGGAAGTCCGAGAGCCGGTACTCGCCGCCGGTGCGGATGAGGAGATCCACGTCGGGGAGAAGCTCCCCGCGGGAAATGGCGGCGCGCGAGGAGTAATCGATCGCGATCCGAAGATGGAGCCGGGCGCCGCCGCCCGTCGCCGCCTGGGCCGCGTCGATCGCCGAGAGGAGGGGCGCGGGGAGGCGGTCGCGCCGGCCCACGATTTCGAGCCGCACGCCCTCGGCGGCGAGGCGGGGGGTCTCGTCCCGGAGATAACGGGCGAAGAGCCGGAGCAGCGCCGCGACTTCGAGCGGGGGACGCTTCCAGTTGTCGGACGAGAACGCGAAGAGGGTGAGGGCCCCCACTCCCGCGTCGGCGCCTGCGCGCACCACCCGCCGCACGGCTTCGGCGCCGGCCCGGTGCCCGGCGGAGCGCGGGAGGCCGCGCCGGGTGGCCCAGCGGCCGTTGCCGTCCATCACGATGGCGACGTGTTCGGGAAGCGCGCGGTTTTGACTTTGTTTCATAAAGTTAAGGTGCAAAAAAAATTGAGGGTCAGGGTGTGCCGCGGGTGGCGCGGATCAGGGCTTCCATGTGCTCCAGGTACTTCTCCAGGGCCCGCCGCCCGGCGGCGGTGAGGCGGTACTCGGTGCGGGGGAGCCGTCCCGCGAACGACTTGGTGCAGGTGATGTAGTGCGCTTCCTCCAGCCGGCGCGCGTGCACCGAGAGATTCCCGTCACTCGCTTTCACCAGCGCCTTGAGGTCGTTGAACGAGAGCGCCTCGTTCACCGCCAGGGCGCTCACGATGGCGAGCCGCATCCGCTCGTGAATGACGCGGTCCAGCTGGGCCGCGCCCGCCGGAGCCGCGCCGGCCACCGGCGCGACCCGGGGCGCGCGCGGCGTCTCCGCTTTCCGAACGGCGCCGGGCTTAGCCACCGTACCGCCAGGCGATGACCAGTCCGAACAGCACGTGCAGGCCGCCGAATCCCGCGGCCATCGCCCAGTCGCCCCAGGCGGGCAGGAACAGCGCCGCCGCGCCGAGCAGCATGAACGAGAGGCCCATCACCGGCACCACCCGCACCGAGAACGCGCCGCCGGTGGCCACGCCGGTGCCGTAGAGCAGGAGCCAGACGCCGGCGAGATCGGCGGTGAGGCCGGCGCGATAGAGAATGAGCGTGAGCACCGCGCCCGCCAGGAGCGGGGGCGCGAACGCGAGCGCGAAACGCCGCCCCGACGCGGAGAGCAGGGGACTGTCGGAGCGGTGCGCCTTCTGCGCCATCGCGAAGCCGGAGAGGGCGAGCGCCAGCACCGCCTCGGCCAGCCAGACCGCCATCCACTCGAGGGGCGAACGCTGCCGGGCGGCGAGGAAGGCCGCGGCGAAGGCGGTGAGCCCCACCGCCACCGAGCCCCAGCCCGGCACGGCGGTGAACGCGGCCGCGCGCTCCATGGTCTGGCGGATGAAGCGCAGGTTGTCCATCGCGCGATCGTGGAGCGCGGCGGGATCCCGGGGATCGGGGCGGAGCGGCTGGGGGCCGGTCATGGGAGACAGGTTAGCGGGTCACTTGGAATCTGTCAAGTACTTTATATTGCAGAGTTCATCGGGGATTCCGGGCCACCCACGCCGCGATGGTGTCGATCACCGCCGGGTCCACGTGACCCTCGCGGCCGTACTCGGCCCCGGTCGAGGTCCCGTCCACCGCCATGAACAGGTGGTTCAGTCCCGGGAACAGATGCGCGTCCCAGCGAGAGCGGGGCACGGGCTTGAGCGCCGCCACGATCACGTCGTAGTCGTCCTTGGTCACCTGAAAGTCGCTGCCGCCCTGGAGCACCAGGGCCGGAATGCCCAGCCGCACCAGGGTGTCGAGGGGCCGCCGGGCGAAAAGGTCCCGCCAGTAGTGGGTGGGCGCGAAGAACACGATCTCGGTGTCCGGCGCTTCCCCGGAGCGGACCCGCGCGAAGGCGCGCTTCAGGCTGTCCACCTGCTCCGCGATCTCCGCCTCGGACTGCCCCGCGGTCCGCATCCGCGCCGCGATCTGCCGCTCCACCGTGGTATCGAGGGCGATCGCCGCGGCGGCGAGGAGAATCACGCCCGCGGGCGCCGGCTTCACCCGATCCGCGATGATCGGCGCCAGCATCGCGCCCAGGGAGTGCCCGAGGACGTAGACTCTCGCGGGATCCACCTCGGGAACGGTCCGCGCGTACGCCGCCGCCGCCACCGCGTCGTCGATGGTCTCCTGGTCCACCGTCATGGTCCGCACGTCGAGCGAGGCCCGGAATCCGGGGACGAAGGTGCGTTTGTCGTAGCGCAGCGTCGCGATCCCGTGCGCCGCGAGTCCCCACGCCAGATCGCGGAACGGCTTGTTGGGTCCGATGGTCTCGTCGCGATCGTTGGGACCGGAGCCGTGCACCAGCACCAGCAGCGGCACCCGGCCGGCGCGTTTCGCGGGCAGCGTCAGCGTGCCGGGGAACTCGAGCCCCGCGCTGGGGAACGTCACCGGGCGTTCCAGGTACGCGGCCGGTCCGGCGGATGGGGCCGGTGCGCCCGCCGCGTCCGCCCCGGCGCCGGACGTGAAGCCCTCGCGGGTCATCTCGAGATGCTGGATCGGGACCGCCGCGCGCATCAGCCGGTGGGTGCCGGCTTCCGCGTAGACCTCCACCAGGTTCCCCCCCACGACCAGCGAAAGCTTCTCGAGCTGGACCGGCTTCCCGTCCAGGGTGCCGGCCGCCGACCCCTCGCGCTTCAGCGCTCCGGGAAGAACCGCGAAGGCCTGGGGAACGACGATCTGCCACGCGGTGTCGGCCGGGTGCAGCGCCGCGAGATCGAGCAGCACCTGAAAATGAGAGACGACCAGGTTGTCGAGGACCAGCGCGAGCGCGCCGGCCGGGAGGGTCTTGCTCGGCGTCTGGCCGTTCGCGACGGCGTGGAGCGCCACCGAATCCCCGGCGCGGGTCGCGTCGATGGTCTGCGGCCCCGATGGGGCCGTGACCTCGAGCCGGTAGTGCCGGAGCGACAGATCGGCGGCGAGGGTCTCGGCCTGCGTCATCGTGATGGGGGCCCCGGCGCGCACCAGCGTCGTGGTCCCGGTAATGCGCACGCCGTCCGCGCTCCGCTCGATGCGGTAGGTCTCGTTTCCGGTGATGATGCCGTTGCCGACCGCGATCCGGAACCGGTCCGCCGGCGCCTGCCACGTGGCCGCGAGGGTCGCCGCGCTCACCAGCACTGCTCCGAGGAAGAACCGCACCTCATCGCTCCTTGTCCGATGGTGTCACCCGCCGCATGAACTTGAGCCCCGACCAGATCTCGTCCACCGCGCACACCTTCACGTCCACCACGCCGCAGGCGAGGCCGAGTTCTCGAATCAGGTCTTCCTTCAGGTCGGTCGCTTTGCCGGACGTCTGTTTGGGCCAGGAGATCCAGAGCCCGCCGTGCGGCGCGAGCGAGCGCACCAGCGCGGGGAACCGTTTGGCCAGGTCGCGCCGCGCCACGGCGAAGAACTGGATGAAGGGCAGGGCTCCGCGGGCCGAGGTGGTCACCCGCACCCCCGCGGGGAGCGGGCCCAGGGTCTTGCGGTAGCCCCGCGGCGCGGAGACCAGCGCGATTCGCGTGCCCTCCTTGATGCCGAGCTTCTGCACCAGCGACTGCTTGGAGTAACCGGCGGGCACGGGTTACTCGGCGGGCGGGGTGTGACCCGCCGAGGAGCGGCGCCGCTCCACCACGCCACCGCCGGGTTGCACCGGAGGAGGCTCGGTCTTGAGCGAGAGCGAGCGCGCGAGAATTCCCACGCCCGCGCGCTGGCCGCGCCGCCGCGGCAGGCCGAGATAGATCGCGATCACGAGAATCCACGTGAGCCAGCTCGCCCGTTCGGCCCAGGAGAGCCCGCGCAGCATGAACCAGAACTGGGTGACGCCCGCCGACTCCGCTGGTCCGTCCTGCAGGAGGGCGAGGGGGCGCGCCAGGACGTGATTGGTCCGGAACCCCTTGGGCCCGGGACTGGTCACGTTCCACACGCAGGTGACGGCGCCCCAGCCGTGATTGTCGCTGGCGCCGATCACCAGCAGGTCGTGGCGCTGGGCCAGCTCCAGCACGTCGTGGCGGGCGCCCGCCGGAAAGCCGAGGGCCTTGGGCGCGCAGGTGACGATCTCGAACCCGTCCACGCCCGCGCCGATGAACTGATCCAGCTCGTCGAAGTGATTGCGCCAGTACTCGGGGAGCGACGCGATGCCCACCGCGCCCTGCCGGTGCAGCTCGGCGAAGATCCGGAGCATCGCGGCCGTGGAGTGATCGAACTGCGAGCGGTCGATCGGCTGGACCGGGCCGAGGGCGATGACGTGCTGGTCGAACACGCTCCACTCGACGCCCTGCAGGAGATTGAACGTCCCCGGCACTCCGCCCATGAAGATGCTGTTGTGATCGGTGACGTAGGACCCGGTGAACCCCTGCCGCGCGTGCCATTGCGCGAGGTCCGACGCGGTCCAGCCCTTGCGCCCGTCGTGCGAGGCCTGGGTGTGCGCGTGGTAGTCCACCACCGCGAGCGACGAGTCCGACACCGTGAGCCGCGGCACCGGGCGGGGCAGCGCCACCGTCGCCGCCGCGAACGCGACGACCACCACCGGTCCCGCCACCGCGCCCGCGATCCGCCGCCAGCCGCGGGAGCGGAGGCCCCACCACAGCGCGAGGACCACCGACCAGGTGAGGAGCAGGGCCTCGGCGCGCTCCACGGAAAGGAAGGTGAGCGCGTCCAGCACGTCCGAGAGCGGCGCCAGGAAGACGTAGAGCAGGGGGCGGACCAGCGCGCCGTCTCCCGCGGGTGAGCCGGTCGCGGCGTCCACCAGCGGCGGGAGGGGGCCGATGGCCGTGACCAGCACCAGAATCGCGAGGGCCACGGCGATCGGGTGGCGGCGCACCAGCGTCAGCACTTAGTATCCGGCATGGTGAGGTGTGTGGAAGCTATCCGCAGGCGGGGTCCCTGACCACTCGGAGCGAGGCATGACACGGTTCGCCGATCTTCCGGCGCTGGTGCTGGGCCCCCTCGCGGGCCGCCCCGACCGGGACTGGTACCAGGCGCCACCCGGCAAGTGGAACCCGGCGCAGATCGTGGAGCATCTGGCCCTGGGGATCGAGTGGAGCGGGAAGGGGTTCGAAGATCGCCGCGCCCGCGACCCGATGACCCGCCGTCCCCGGTCACTCCGGGAGCGGGTCTCCAAGCTGGTGCTGATGGGGCTCGGGTTCTTCCCGCCGGGCCGCAAGGCGCCGTCCGCTTCGGTCCCGGCGGATCACGTCGACCGCGCCGCGGCCGAAGCGCGATTCCGCGAAGGGGTGGCACGCTTCCGGTCGCTCGAGGGCCTGCTGCTGCCGGCGCGGGCCCACGACCTCTACGTCAAACATCCCCGGCTGGGCGACCTCACCCTCGAGGAGTGGGAGGCGTTCCACGTGCTCCACGCCCGGCATCACGCGAAGCAGATCCGGGCCCGCCTCGCCCGATGAGCAGGAAGAGGAAGAAGGAAAAGGTCACGGTGCGGGTGCCCAACCCGCGCGCCCCGGTGCGGGAGCGGCTCAAGACACCTTCGCACAAGGTGATTCGATCCCCCAAAGCATACCGGCGGCGCGAGAAGCATCCCCGGCCGCCGGAGGCGGAGTGAAGAGCGCGAGCGCGGGTTAGAAGCGGTACCCCGCCGCGAAGTTGAGATGGTTCGCGGTGAAATCGCCGGTCGAGTAGGTGGTGCGGAAATGCCAGAACTCGAACCCCGCCACCAGGCCTCCCTCCCCGTCCCACCGCAGGTGACCTTCGCAGACGAAGTTTTCGAGCTTTCCCCCGGCGGGCACGTCGGCGTCGGTGGGATTGTCCAGGCCGCAGCCGCCGCCCAGGAGCCAGGCGCGCGTGGCGCGGAAATTCAGCTGGCCCCAGCCCCCTTTGGTGCGCACCGGAGCCCCCTGGGCGCCGAAGTTCTGGCCCACGCCGCCGCCGCCCAATCCGGCGAGCGCCTTGCCGACGAACCCTTCACCGAGGATCTCGACCGGACCGAACTTGAGCCGGGTGTCCGCGGTGAGCGCCTGGGAGTTGAGGATGGTGTCGCCGCTGGTGGAGTCGAGGCCGCGCAGCCACCCCTGGTGGCCGCCGATCGCGATCTCGCTCGGGTCGTCGGTGGGACCCCAGGCGAGGCGCACCCGTCCCTCGAGGTAGGGACGCGAGGTGCGTTCCGCGGAATCGGGCTGAGTGGAGAACGTGGACTGGGGCGTGCCGCCGGTGGGCGCGAGCACCGCACCCTGAATCGCGAGCCGGAGCGTGTACCCCCACTCCGCGGTCGCGCGAATCTGGGGGATCCAGAGCCAGAGGTTTCCCGAGCCCGAGAATCCGGGGATGCCCACCTGCGCCAGGGAGCGCGGATTGCGGTCGGAGATGAGGGGCGTTTCCTGCCCGATCATCAGCGAGGCGTGGGTCCAGCTCAGGGTGGCGGTGGCGCGCCGCAGATGCAGCAGGGGAAAGGTGCGTCCTTCGGCAAGCTGGCCGCCGAAGAAGTCGGCGTCGACTTCCCCGCTGAAGGTCCCGCCCAGGACGTTGGGGTCGTCGACCAGGACGCCCAGGCGGGTCTGGCGGATCGAGCCGCCGGCGCCGCGGACGCCGATGGTGTCGGCGGCGGCGATCTGCGGGACGTCGCTGTTGTTCACGGCGGCGCTGTTGTAGAACGCGTTGATCAGCACCACGCCCGTGAGTTGCACCGTCCGCTTGGCCGTCGAATCCTGCGCGGCGAGCGGACCGGCGACGACGAGAACTGCGGCGAGAAGGGCTCGCGTCACGGCGGACTCCTGGCGGTTTTCCGATGTTTACAGTAAGCTGACCGGCCTTCTCGCGACAGGGATTCCGAAGCATGAGGCGTTGGGTGTGCTTGCTGGCCGCCGCGGGCGGCCTCCTCCGGACCGATGGCGCCGCCCAGGCCATCGTGGCGCGCGCCCCCACCGGGACCGTCTCCGGGCGGGTGACGATCCTCGAAAAGAACAACAAGCCGTCCTCGGACCTGGGGGACGCGGTGGTGTGGCTGGACGGCGGGCCCGCCGCCCCTCCCGCCGCCGGAAAGTTCGAGGTCGCGATCTCGGACAAGACCTTCGTGCCGTCGGTGGCGGTGGTGACCGTCGGGTCCACCGTCTCGTTTCCGAATCACGATCCCTTCGACCACAACGCCTTCTCGGTCAGCGACCGGAACCAGTTCGACCTCGGCCTCTACGGCCGGGGGGAGTCGAAGTCCCGGGTGTTTTCGGTGCCGGGGCTGGTGCGGGTCTTCTGCAACGTGCATCCGCGCATGGTCGCGTACATCCAGGTGATGGGGACGCGGCTCTTCGCCCAGCCCGGCGGCGACGGGAGCTTCAGCATCAGCCACGTCCCCCCCGGCCACTACACCCTCCACGCCTGGCACGAACGGAGTCCCAGCGTCAGCCGGGACCTGGTCGTGCCGCTCCAGGGCGTCGCGGACCTTCAGATCCAGCTCGACGCCCGCGGCTTCCACTGGGTGCCCCACAAGAACAAGTTCGGAAAAGACTACCCGACCAATGCCGGACGCGAGCGCTACTAGGGGGTTCGGTCTCGCCGGGAAGATCTTTCTCGCCTCGACGCTGCTGGTGGTGGCGGTGCTCGGCGTGACCTTCGGGGTCACGAGCCTCCAGGCGAACCGCACCGCGGACCTGTCCATCCAGCGCGCGCTCGCCAACACCCGCGGCGCGGTCGGCACCTCCCTCGCCGCCCGGGCCCGCGCGCTCGCCGCCGGCGCCCGCGCCAGCGCCAGCGTCTCCCAGTACCGCGAGCGGCTCCTCGGCAAGCACGACCCCGCGCTCGACCAGGCCAACGAGGTGAAGGACCTGGCGGGAGCCGCGTGGGTGCTCGTCACCAACGCGGACGGGATCCTGATCGCGCGCACCGATCTCCCCCAGCAGGCGGACGTGGACGTTTCTCACGGGGCGCTGATCGCGGACGCGCTGTCCGGCGAGCCGGCCACCGGCGCCTTCGCCGACGACGTGAATCACCGGCTCTACATGGCGGTCTCGCTCCCGCTCCGCGCCGACACCACGTCGGCGCCGCAGGGGGCGCTGGTCGCCGCCTACGAGCTGAACGACTCCCTCGCCGCCGCGATCAAGCAGGGGACCAACTCGGACGTGGTCTTCTTCGCGTTCGACACCCTGAACCATCCCTACGTGGTGGGCAGCACCCTGCCGCGGGATTCGGTCGCGCCGGCGCTCGCCGCCTACGCGCGGGTGGATTCGCTGGCCCAGGACACGGCGGGGATGCGGATGTCGGCGGTGATGGCGGGCGAGCACCTGATCGGACTCGCGGGCGCGGTGCGTTCCGCGGGTGGCGACGTCTTCGGCGGATTCGTCGCCTTCCGCTCGCGCGACGCCGAGCTCGCCGGGTTCAAGGCGCTGCAGCGGACGATGCTCGGGGCGGTGGGGCTGGGGATCGTGCTGGCGCTGGTCTCGGCATTCCTCCTGGCGCGCCAGATCGCGGGGCCGGTCCAGCGCCTCGCGGAAGCGACCCGCCGGGTCCAGGGCGGAGACTACACCGTGGCGATCGACGTCTCCTCGAACGACGAGATCGGCGCGCTCTCGGCCGCCTTCAAGAGTCTGATCGAGGACCTGAAGGAAAAGGCCGACCTGGTGGAGTACATGATGACCGCCACCGGCGCCGCGGCGACGCAGCCCATCGCCGCGCTCCCCACCGGGATGCGCACCGCCGCGGGACGGGTCGGCGATCTGCTGAAGCCGGGATCGGTCTTCGCCAACCGCTACGAGATCAAGGAAATCCTGGGCATGGGCGGGATGGGCGTGGTCTACCGCGGGCTCGACCGCGAGCTCCAGGAGCCGGTGGCCATCAAGACCCTGCGGCCGGAAGCGATGTCAGGGGACCCGGTGGCGCTGGAGCGCTTCAAGCAGGAGATCCGGCTGGCCCGGAAGATCGCGCACCGCAACGTGGTCCGCACCTACGATCTCGGTGAAGTCGGCGGGATGTACTACCTCACCATGGAGTTCGTGGAGGGGACGTCCCTCAAGCAGCTGATCGAGACCCGGGGGAGACTTCCGGTCCCGGTGACCCTCACCATTGGCAAGCAGCTCTGCCGCGCCCTCGAGGTGGCGCACGAGCAGGGCGTGATTCACCGCGACATCAAGCCGCAGAACATGGTGGTGGAGCCGTCGGGATTCCTGAAGGTGATGGACTTCGGCATCGCGCGGCTCGCCAATCCGCCGAAGGGCAAGGGCCTCACCGAGGCCGGGATGTCCATCGGCACCCCGGACTACATGTCGCCCGAGCAGCTGTCGGGCGGCGAGCTCGACGCCCGGAGCGATCTCTACTCGGCGGGGGTGGTGCTCTTCGAGTGCGTCACCGGGAAGGTGCCCTTCGAGGCGGACACCCCGTGGACGCTGATCGCGAAGCACCTGGAGGAGAGTCCTCCCGATCCCCGCGCCATCAACGCCGAGGTGCCGGGCCCGCTGGCGGCGGTGATTCTCAAGGCCATGGCGAAGAACGCGGGGGAGCGCTACCTGTCGGCGGCGCAGATGCACGACGCGCTGGCCGCCATCGGCTAAGGGGCGAAGGGCGCGAAGCGGCGAAGTGACTTCGCCTCTCAGCCTCCTCGCCCCTTGGCCCCTGTATATTCCTCCCATGCGCTCCGCTCTCACCTGCATCGTACTGCTCGCCGCGACGATCGCGGCCGCGTGCAATCGCCGCGCTCCGAAGGAGGGACGCGATCGGGAGCAGGTGACCGCCGCCCCGCGGGGCAAGGGAGACAGCGCGCTCCGGGTGCCGCGGGTGGTGACCGAGCCCACGGTGGTGGTGTTCTGGCTGGAAGCGGCGGACACGATGGATTCGAGCGACGCGGCCTCGGCGTACGACGACCTGACCTATTACGCCTCGCTCGTGGCACCGACCCTCAAGGCCAACGCCATCGCGCTGGTTCCCACCCGCGCCGACACGATCTTCGTGACCCTCCCCAACAAGGACCGGCGGGCGATTCTGCTGTCGGGACTCGATTTCCCGTACGGCTACGTGCTGATCGATCCCGGCACGCCGGAGCGCATTCTCACCGGGATTTACGAGGAGGACGACCTGCGGGACGAGCTGCAGGCGTTCTTCGACCTTCCGGACTCGACCGAGGCCACCCGGCCGAAGATCACGACTTGAGCGGCAAAGCGCTCATTCTCTCGGGCGCGCGAGTTCTCACCCTGGACGCGACCCGTCGCATCCTCGACGCCGACGTCGTGGTTCGGGATGGACGCATCGCCGCGATCGGCAAGCAGCCTCGCGCGGCCGGGGGGACGAGACTCGACTGCGGCGGTCTCGTCCTCATACCGGGGCTGGTTCAGGCCCACATTCATCTTTGTCAGACCCTCTTCCGCGGCCTCGCCGACGACCTCCCGCTCGAAGCGTGGCTCTCCCGCCGCATCTGGCCCCTCGAGGCCGCCCACACCGAAGACTCGGTCTACTGGTCCGCGATGCTCGGCGCGGCGGAGCTGCTCCTGGGCGGCACCACGGCGATTCTCGATATGGAGACGGTGCGGCACACCGGCGCCGCGTTCGAAGCGCTCGAGTCCATCGGGATCCGCGCGACGGCGGGGAAGTGTCTGATGGACGCTCCCGCAGCCCCGGAGTCGCTTCGAGAGTCCACCGATCGCGCGCTTCAGGAATCGGCGGACCTCTGCGCCAGGTGGCACGGCGCGGCCGGGGGCCGCCTGCGCTACGGCTTCGCGCCGCGATTCGTCCCCTCCTGTACCGGGCCGTTGCTGCGGGCCGTGAGCGACCTCGCCGCGCGGGCCGGCGCGGTGGTGCACACCCACGCGGCGGAGACGCCGCTCGAATTGCAGATCGTGAAACGAGAGACGGGAGACGATGAGCTGGCGTATCTCGATTCGGTCGGGATTTCGGGCCCGCGCGCGGCGCTGGCGCACTGCGTGTGGGTGGACGGCGAAGGGATCAAGCGGCTCGCGCGCCAGCGCACCAACGTGGTGCACTGCCCCAGCTCCAACCTGAAGCTCGGCAGCGGGATCGCGCCGATCCCCGAGATGCTGGCCGCCGGATGTCGCGTCGCGATAGGGGCCGACGGCGCGCCGTGCAACAACCGGCTCGACGGCTTCGAGGAGATGCGGCTCGCCGCGCTGATTCAGAAGCCGCGGCTCGGCCCCGACGCCTTGCCCGCCGCGCAGGCGCTCGAGCTCGCGACCCTGGGCGGCGCCCGCGCGCTCGGCCTCGAATCGGAGATCGGCTCCATCGAAGTGGGGAAGAAGGCCGACCTGGTGGCGCTCGATCTCTCGGCCCCGCACGCGTTACCGGATGAGGCGGACCTGGTCTCGCGGATCGTCTACAGCGCGCGGGCCTCGGACGCACGGCACGTCGTGGTGGACGGGAAGATCGTAGTGAAGGACGGGAGACTCCGGACGGCGAAGGTGGAGGAGATCACAAGGGAGGCGAACAAACAGGCGCGGCAGCTGCGGCGGGTGGTGGGCGCCTAGGGAGAGTGATTCCCGTCCACGCTGAACCGCTGAATCGTCTCGGCCAGCTTCGCGGCGGCGGTCGAAAGGTGCTGCGACGTCGTCGTAAGCTCCCCCAGCGACGAAATCTGCTCCTCGGTCGCGGCGGAAGTCTGCTGCGCTCCCTCCGCCGCCTGATCCGCGATCGCCGAAACTTCCTTCATCCGCCGCACCACCTCGGTCATCCGCCGGGTCTGCCCTTCGGTCTCACCCGCGAAGCTGGTGGCGAACTGGACCGTGGTGTTCAGGTCCGTGAAAATCGCGTCCAGCGCCCGACGGATCCCCGCGGAGGCGGTCCCCACGCCCTGCGCCGTCTCCCGCCCCTCGTGCATCGCCTGTAACACCCGCGTGATCTCGTCCTGGGTGCGCCGCACCCGGCCGCGGACCTCTTCGGCCGCGTGGCTGGTCTGCTCCGCCAGCTTCCGCACCTCCTCGGCCACTACCCGGAAGCCGAGCCCGTGCTGGCCGGCGCGCGCCGCCTCGATCGCCGCGTTGAGCGCGAGGAGGTCGGTCTGGCTCGCGATGCGGGTGATCGAGTCCACCAGCTTCCCGATCTCCCGCGAGGTGTCCTCGAGGGCCGCGGTGGCGTCCGCCGCGTGGTCCATGTGCGCCACCAGCGTAGTGAGCAGTTCTCCCGACCGGGCGATGTCGTCGCCGTGGCTCCGCGCCTTCTGCGCGATCTCTCCGATCCGGGTCTCCGCCGCGCGCGCGCGGTCGTGCATGGTGCCGGCCACCGCCGCCGCGGCCTCGCTGTCCTCCTGCCCGCTGAAAATCAGCCGCCGCTGGCGCTCGGTGCCCTCCGCGAGATGCTGGGCCGTGGCCGAGATCTCCTGGGCCGCCGCCTGCAGCTCCTCGGCGGAGGCGGCGAGCTGCTGCGCCATCGCGGCGAGGTCCTGTCCCTGGGCGTGGATCTGCCCGACGATCAGAGCGATCCCCTCGGTGGTGCGGTTCAGGGAGACGCCCAGATATCCCAGCTCGTCCTGCTCGGGATCGGTCACGCGGACCGTCAGGTCTCCGGTCTCGAGGCGCGCCAGCACGGCGCGGGTGGCACGGAGGCGCTCGGTGATCCGGGTGAGCATGGGGATCAGCGCCACGCAGGCGAAGATCAGGACCAGCGCTTCCTGGACGAAGAGTCCCCAGGCCCCGCCCTCGAGGGCGGTGACGATTCCGAAGCCCGCGAGATTGATGGCGGTGGCGCCCCAGGCCTCGCGGCGGCCGAGGTAGAGCGCGGCCTGGAGGGGCGCGATCAGGTACGCCGCGTAGAGCACGTGACCGGTGGGGCCGAGCGCGTAGAGAATGGCGGAGATCATCGCGGCGCCGATCGCCACGTTCAGATGCGCGTACCAGCCCTGGAAGCTGGTGTCCCGTGCCAGGACCGCCATCAGATAGTTGACGATCGCGAAGGCGACGCTGAACCCGAGAATGAACAGCCAGCTGACGGGAACGAGGTGCACCAGCCGCACCACCGCGAGGAGCACGATGGCGAAGCTCACGAAGCCCCAGCGCGCCCGGGTATTGGAGAGCACGTACTGCCGGCGCTTGGACTCGAGCTCGGCCGCGAGCTGCACTTCGACGGTGTCGACGGCGAACTCGCCCGGGCCGGGGGCTCGGAAGGAATTGGGGCTCATGTCTCGGGGAAGATGGCCCCTGAGGCCGCGAGGCGGAAGCGCCGCGCTACATCCGGAACAGGTAGCTCGCCTTGAGGAAGAAGCCGTCCGAGGAGCGGGTGAGCGACTCGAACCGGAAGTCCCGGGGCTCGGTGAGGGACGCGCCGTAGCCGAGGAAGATCACGGTGCCCGGGACCGGCCGGTAGGAGAACAGCACGTCGTTGCGGAACGCGTTGGAGGTGAACCCGGACGCGGGTCCCACCCGCGCGGTGGTCGCGGAGTCGAGCAGGATCGGCCGGCCGGTCGAAGGATCCTTGAGCGAATCCTGCTGGGCCGCGGTGTACTGCCCCACGTACCGGAAGAAGATGTCGCGCGTCAGCTGATACTCGATCTTCAGCCGCGGGATGTTCTCGGTCGAAAAATGGCTTCCGTCCCGGGCTCTGGAGATGCGCTGGTTCACGAACCGGGCCTCGATCCGGAGCGACGCGGTGGGGCGCCAGGCGACCGTCCCCGAGAGGGAGGTGGCGTGACCGCGCGAGCCCTCGGCGAAGATCGGCGTCGCGCCGTACGCGGCGTTGGCGCTCACCGTGAGCGCGCGGTTGGGCGACGTGACGCCCAGGTTGCCCGCGGGGAGGTTGTAGAGACTGCGCGGGGTGCCCAGCGCGGTGGTGTCCGTCGGGTTGATCACCTGGTAGCCCGCGTAGGGCGCGGCGTCGAAGACCTCCTCGAAGTCCGTGAACTGCGCCGAGAGCCCCCAGCCGCCGCGGAGATTCGCGAACCAGTCGTCCTCGTAGCCGCCCTCGATCGGACTCCGCGCGTGGAAGAAGTCGTCGTAGCGCCAGAGCGGCTCCACGCCCAGGAAGGTGGAGAGCTGCTCGACCAGTCCGCCGGGCTTTCCGTACCAGCTGAAGCGGTTGAAGAAACGCAGGTTCACGAAGTTCACCCGGTTCACGAAGCCGCTGCGCGCCTCGAACTCGGGGGACACGCCGAGGAACTCCGCGTGGTTGCCGTAGGCGCGGCCGGTCCGGTCGAAGAGGGTGAGATCCCAGAGCTTCCCGGCGCGCGCGCCCGCGGCGTCGTCGGTCCAGGAGCCCACGAACTGGGCCTGGGTGAACCAGATCTTCCGCCAGATCACGCGGCCGTCGGCGCCCAGGACGCGATTGTACTGATCGCCGTCGATACGGTCGGTGTAGGCGAGCCCCAGGGTGGAGCTGGCGCCGAGGTCGTGCCGCACCCGTAGAATGTTGAACACCGGGTTCGATCCGGTGGACGAGTTCTGCTTGTCGTCCACGGCCAGGAGGTACCCGACGTTGGTGGCGCCGACCTTGCCGGTGAGCTTCGCGCCCGCCACCGGGAGGCCGATCTGCCGGGTGTAGATGAGCGTGTTCGGGGTGTCGAACTGCTCCAGCCCCTCGAGGAAGAAGGGCCGCTTTTCCGGGAAGAAGAGCGCGAAGCGCTGGTTCAGCGTGACCTGCCCCACGTCGGCTTCGATCTGCGAGAAGTCGGGATGCGCGGTGCCGGAGAGCGCGAGGTTCTGGGTCACGCCCCAGCGCACGTTGCCGCCGATCTCGGGCGTCGCCTTGTAGACGTAGCGGCCCGCGCCGGGCGCGCCGTCCACCTTGGTGGTGTACTCGGGGGAGAGATCCATCACCAGGCCGCGGTGGAGCTGGGTGAGGCCTTCCAGGCTGCCGGACTGAATGAGGAAGCTCGCGTTGGCGCGGAGGACGGGCGTCCAGGTGTCCTCGTAGCCCGAGTGCTGCACTTCGCGCACCACCTGCACGCCCCAGGTCTGGGGATCGGTGCTCTGGTAGTGCAGGCTCTTGAAGGGAATCCGGACCTCGATCTGGTAGCCCCAGGGCGTGACGTGTCCCTTCGACTGATAGACGAAATCGGGATTGAGATCCACCACGCCGTCGAAACGTCCGGTGAAGGCGGAGCCGCCGGCCGCGCCCGCGTCCTGGCCCTCGCTGCGGACCCCGTCCTCCTGCACGCCCAGCGGGTTCACCGCGAAGAGCAGGGCGCGGCGATGATCGTCGTAGGTGTCGAGAAGAATCTGGACGTTGTCGTCGGCGTCGATGTTGTCGCGATCGGCGAGGGTGGCGCGGACCACCGAGCCGTGAATCTCGTAGGCCCGGATGCCGAAATACATCGCGTCCGGCGCGTACCACACCAGCACCTCGGTGGAATCGTCGGCGGCGCGGCCGTCCGCCGGCCGGTACTCGGAGAACCCCGTGAGCCGGGCGGCCTGGGCCCACACCGGCTCCGACAGGTCGCCGTCCACGGTGATGCTCGCTTCGATGCGCGGCGGATGGACCGCGAGCTGGCGCGCGAGGCCGACGTACACCGGCCCGGGGTCGGCGGCCGGCGCCTGCAGCAGCGCGAGAAGGACCGGTGCGATCATAGGGGGAAAAGATAAACCGGCCGCTCCTTTTCAGGGGAGCGGCCGGGGACGAGAGGGACGAAAAAAGGGACAGGCGGGCCGTCGGTAGCCGGCGCGGCGCCGCGCCTTACGAAAAGTCGTGCCTCGCGGCGCCGGACCCCCCGGCGCCGTCTATTCGTATCTCAGGGCCACGATGGGGTCCATCATCGCCGCCCGCCGCGCGGGCCAGATCCCGAAGAAGAGCCCCACCACGGCGCTGAAGAGGAAGGCGAGCAGCACCGCGAAGAGCGAGATGGACGTGTTCCAGTGGGCGAAATGCGAGAGAATGATGGCGCCCAGGGACCCGAGCAGCACGCCGATGCCGCCGCCGGCGAGGCAGAGCACCAGCGCCTCGACCAGGAACTGAAACAGCACGTTGAACCGGGTGGCGCCCAGCGCCTTGCGCACCCCGATCTCCCGGGTGCGCTCGGTGACCGAGACCAGCATGATGTTCATGATTCCGATCCCGCCCACCAGGAGACTCACCGCCGCGATCCCCGCCAGCAGGAAGCCGAAGGTCTGCGTGGTCTGCTGGAAAGTGGAGAGAATGTCCGACTGGTTCCGGATCTGGAAGTCGTTGTCGGCGCCGGGCCGGATCTTGTGCTGGCGGCGCAGAATGCTCTCCGCCTCGATCATCGCGAGAGTCATGCTGTTCAGGTCCCGGGCCTCGATGGTGATGGTCCGGAGGCGGTTGGTGCCGAGGATCCGGTAGCGCGCGGTCTGCAGCGGGACCAGAATCTGCTCGTCGGGATTGTTGAAGCCCTGGGAGCCCTTCTGGTTCAGCACGCCGAGAATCTCGAAGGGAATCCCCCGGATGAGGATGGTCTGGCCGATCATCGCCTGGGGATTGGCGTTCAGCATGTCCGGCACCGAGCCGCCGAGCACCGCGTAGCGCCGGCGCGCTTCGTCCTCGCCGTTGGTGAACATCCGCCCCGCGATCACCTGGTAGTTGTGGACCGGAACGTAGTTCGCGGTGCTGCCCAGGATGCTGGTGTTGATGTTCTGGTCTCCGTACTGCACCTGGAGGTTGGTCGAGAGCTCGGGCACCACCTCCGAGATATAGTGGCGGTTGTTGAGGAGCGCGGTGTCGTCGTCCATGGTGAGACTGATCCGCTGATTGAACGCGATGCCCCCGCGGAAGCTCTGGCCGGGGAAGAGCGTGAGCAGGGTCGGGCCCAGGGCCTGAATGCGGTCCTGCACCGACTTCTGCGCCCCGGAGCCGAGCGCGATCATGGTGATGACCGCGCCCACGCCGATGATGATGCCCAGCATGGTGAGCAGCGACCGCAGCTTGTTGGCGCGGATCGCCTGCAGCGCCACCTGGAAAATCTCGCCCAGCAGCATGACTCAGCGTCCCGGCGCCTTGGCGGCCCCGCCGCTCGGGGTTTGCTGGCGCAGACCGGGGAGCCCGCCGCCGGTGAAGTTCTGGAACCGGTTCTTGAAGTCCTGCTGGGCCTGCACCAGCGACGCCGACGGCAGCACCAGGACCGTGTCCTTCTGGGTCAGACCCTGGGTGACCTCGATGTAGTCGAGATCGGAGAGCCCGGTCTGGATCTGGACCGGCGCGGGCTTGCCGCCGCGCAGCACGAAGACGATGTAACTGGAACGCTGCATGGCGCCGGGGCCGCCGGCGCGGAATCCCCCGCGCCCGCCCCCGCCACCCTGCCCGCCGCGTCCGAACGACGAGCGGAGCTGGGCCATCATCGCCTGCTCGGCCGGGGTGAGTTCCTGGCCGCTGAAGCGCTTGCGGAACGCGGCCTGCACCTGCGCCGAGGTGATGCCCGGGGGCAGGGGAATTTTCCGGCCGTCGGGAGTGGTGAGGGTGTCCTGGCTCTTCCCGCCCGGCGTGGGTTTCGCGGCGGTGGTCGCGCCGCCGCCCAGGGTCGCCCCGCCCGAATCGTGCGGGGGCTGCGGCGCCGAGGCGAGCTGCTCCATCACCTGCTGGGGATCGAGGCCCAGCACGCTCGCGGCCGACGCCACGTCCTGCTGGGTGCGCAGCGCCGAGGTCGGCACCGCGAGCACGCCGGGCCGGTCGCCCACGTGAATCTCGAGCTCGGTGTTCATCCCCGGCTTGAGCAGGTGTCCCGGGTTGAGGATGTTCACGTCCACCGGGAACATGGTGACGTTCTGGTTGACCGTGGCCTGGGGCTCGATCTTCAGCACCGAGCCCTCGAAGGGCCGGTTGGGGTAGGCGTCCACGGTGATGGTGACCGGCAGGCCGGGCTGGATCTTGCCGATGTCGGTCTCGTCCACCATGCCCTGCACCTGCACCGTGTCGAGGTTGGCCATCACGAAGAGGGTGGTGCCGCCGCTCACGTCGTGCGTGGTCGAGGCGATGACGGTGCCGACGTCCACGCTCTTGGAGATGATGGTGCCGGCCAGGGGCGCGGTCACGCGGGTCTGGTCGTAGGCGATCTGCGCGTCGGAGAGGTTGGCCTTGGCGTTGACCAGCTGGGCCTTGGCCTGCTCGTAGCTCACCTTGGTGCTCTGGTACTCCTGCTCCGACACCGCGCGGGACTTGAACAGCGTGTCCTCGCGCGCCCATTGGGCGGCCTGGTAGTCGAACTGCGCCTGCGCCTGATCCACGTTGGCCTGGGCCTGGTCGAGCGCGCTCTTGGGGAGCCGCGGGTCGATGCGGGCCAGCAGGGCGCCGGGCTGGACGTCGTCGCCGGTCTGCACGTGCATTTCGGTGACGGCGCCGGAGGCCTGAGACTTGACGCTGACCGAGAGAATCGGCTGCACCGCGCCCGCCGCCGAGGCGGTGACCACGATGTCGCGGCGCTCGACCGGCACCTTGATGTAGACCGGAGCGGCCTCGGGCTTCTTGCAGGCCGCGGCCGCCACCGCCAGCCCCATCGCCGTCAACAGGATCGGTTTCACTTCGTCGTCCTCTCGTCACGCTCGATCTTGCCGTCGAGCAGGTGGATTTGCCGGTGCGCGTGCGCCGCGATGTCCGATTCGTGGGTGACCAGCACGATGGTCTGGCCCGCGGCGTGCAGCTCTTCGAAGAGCTTCATGATCTCGTTGCCCGTCGCCGAATCCAGGTTGCCGGTGGGCTCGTCGGCGAGGAGGATGCTGGGTTCGTTCACCAGCGCGCGGGCGATCGCCACCCGCTGGCGCTGGCCGCCCGACAGCTCGTTGGGCTTGTGGGTCATCCGCTCCGCCAGCCCCACGCGCTCCAGGGCGCGGCTGGCCTTGGCGCGCCGGGACTTCGCCCCTTCGCCAGCGTAAATGAGCGGCAGCTCCACGTTGTGGAGCGAGTCGGCCCGGGGCAGCAGGTTGAAGGTCTGGAAGACGAACCCGATCTCCTTGTTCCGGATGCGGGCCAGCTCGTCGTCCGAGAGATCGCTCACCTTCTGGCCGTTGAGCCAGTACTCGCCCCCGCTCGGCGTATCGAGACAGCCGATCAGGTTCATCAGGGTCGACTTCCCGGAGCCGGACGGCCCCATGATCGCCACGAATTCGTTGCGGCGGATCTGGAAATCCACGCCCCGCAGGGCGTGCACCACCTCGGCCCCCATCACGTATTCCCGCGCCAGGTGGTGGGCGAGAATGACGATGTCCGGGAGCGGCGTGTCGCCGGTGCGGAAGGAAACCGCCTGGGTGGCCGTCACAGGTCGTGTCCGATCAGCGCCTCGAGCTGGGCGCGGGCGATGCGGTAGTTGAACTGCGACTGCACCAGGTTGACCTGGGCCTGCACCAGGGCCGCTTCCGAAGTGAGGAGGTCGAGACTGGTGGAGGAGCCGACCCGGTAGCGCTCCGACTGCACCCGCAGGTCCTCGGCGGCGGCGTCGGCGTTGGCCTGGGAGATCCCCACCTGGGCGTAGGCGGTGAAGAGCGCCGCCATCTGCTGAGTGAGCTGGGCGTCGGCGCCGCGGCGCGCGTCCACCGCGCGGGCGTCGGCGACGTCGGCCGAGACCGCCGCGGAGGTCTGGGACTGCTCGCGGCTGAACCCGTTGAACACCGTCCACTGGAGCCCGAAGCGCCAGGAGAAGGACTCCGGGTTGGTGAACACCGACCCGATGCCCTGGCGGTTGTCCCCGTACGCCACGTTGATGGTGGGGAAGTACTGGGCCCGCGCGGTCCAGATGGCGGCGCGCGCGGCGCGCGCCTGCTGGTCCGCCTGCTCGACCTGCGGGGACGAGGTCAGCACCGCGGCGCGAAGTCCGGTGGTGTCCGGGGGCGGGGGCACGGTGGTGTCCGCGACCGGCGCCACCGGGCCGTCGGCGCCGATTTGCCGCGCCAGGTTGGCGTTGGCCGTCGCCTGGTTGGCCTGGGCCTGCAGCAGCGCGAGCTCGGCGTTGCCGTAGTCCACCGCCGCGCGCAGGGAATCGGAGCGGGTCCCCGAGCCGGCGCGCATCTTGGCCGCGGCGATGTCGAGCTCCTGCCGGGTGCGCTTCACCTGCGCGGCGGCGACGTCCACCAGCTGCGCCGTCGCGAGCGCGTTGAAGAAGACCTGCTTGGTGGCGAGCGTGGTCTGGAACTGCTGGTTGGTGACCTCGGCGTCGGCCGCGTCCACCTGCGCGGAGGCCGCGCTCTTATTGGCCAGCCGCCGGAAGCCGGTGAAGAGGTCGAGCGACGCGTTCAAACTCAGGGTATAGGAGTACTGCGGCGGCACCGGGAGCCCGGTGGTGCGGTCGATGGTGCCGACGTTGCTCCGGTTGGCGGAGACCCCGGTGGTGAAGGAGGGGAGGAACGCGCCCCAGGACGAGAGGTTCGCGGCGCCCGCGTTGCGGCGGTCGCCGACGGCCTGCACCATGGCGGGCTGGACGGCGAGCGAGCGCCGCACCGCGTCCTGCAGGGTGACGGGCGCGGGTGACGAGGTGGCCGGCGCCTGGGCGGCGGCCGGGCCGGCGAACACCGATGCGAGGAGCAAGGTCATCACTGCCTTCACTGCGGTTTTCCTCCCTGGGTCCGGGTCGAGGCGCTGTCCCCCCTGTGACGATGCTCCATCTGCTCGATCAGTCGCGCGTTCTTCTGGCGCTGCTCGGGCGTCAGGAGCGCGTCGATCTCGCGATGGACCTCGGCGCGCACCGAGTCGTACTTGGGACGCACCTCCTTCCAGATCTGCTCCATCTCGTTGCGGTGCCGGACGAAGATGGCGCGCACCGAGTCCTGCTGCGGCGGGGTGAGCCCCAGCTCCTTGGTCAGGTACCGCACCATCTGATCGGGACCGCCCCGGCGGTCGTCGTGGCGATGCAGCGACAACGCGTATCCCGCCGCTCCACCCGCGACGAAGACCGCCGCGAGGAGCGCCACCGCCCACACCTTGGATTTATCGAACATCGTGACGGCCCACCTTGAAAGAGAGAAACCCGTGGCACGGGCTCACCGCCGTACCAGCGACGCGAACACCACGCTCGCGTCCGGCGCGTCCTGCGACGCGAGGAGCGCGGAGGGCGGCAGCGTGTCCCCCGTGCCCGACGCGAACGATTCCTCGGCGACGGTGGCCGGCGCCGTTCCGCGATTGTCGATCAGCCCCAGCACCAGCGCCGCGATCGCCGCCGCGATGACGCCGCGCCGGGCCCAGCCCGCGAGCACGGTCCAGGACTCGGGCCGCGCGCGGTCCAGGCTCGCGACCACCCGCTGCACGAACGCGGCGTGATCCCGGGGCTCGAGGGCGGCCGAGAGCGCCGCGCCCAGTTCGGGATCGCGCCGGGAATCGAAAGGCGTCGGGTCGTGCGTCATCAGCCCTCCTTCCAGTCGTCGAGCAGCGTCCGCAGGCGCCGCCGCGCGTGAAACACCTCGGACCGCACCGTGCCCTCGGGAATGCCGAGGATCTCCGCGATCTCGCGGTGCGAGTACCCCTCCACGTCGAACAGCACCACCGCGACGCGCCGGCGCTCCGGCAGCTGGGCCAGCGCTTCGCGCAGCCGCTGCGACAGCGCGCTCCGTTCCGCGTCCACGTCGGGCCGCGCGCCGCCCCCGGCGAGCTCCGGATCGAGCGGCTCCACCCGCCGCACCTGCCGCCGGCGCCGCCGGTCGGTCGCCGCGTTGGCGACGATCCGGAGCAGCCAGGGGCCGAACGGACGCCGCCGGTCGTACTGGTGCAGCTTGGTGAGCGCCGACAGGAACGCGTCCTGCGCGGCGTCGTCCGCGTCGTCCGGATCGGCGAGCACCGCGCGGGCGACGCGACGGGCCTGCGGCGCGTACCGTTCCACCAGCACGCCGAACGCGCCGCGGTCTCCCGCCAGCGCGCGTCCGATCAGGGCGCTTTCGTCCTCGCCAGCTATACGCGCGGCCCCGGCCGGAGGTTGGACGTCAGGGGCCATCGTCGGAGCGGCGGCGTCGGCGCATGAAACCGTAGAGGATCAGCGTGAAGGCGAGCCAGAAGGTGAGGACGGCCAGCGTGATGCTCATCACTCTCGGGAAGACGAGCAGCAGGGCGCCGATCAGCGCGAGGACCAGCGCCGCGATCCACGCCACCGCCCGCCGCGCGCCTCCCGCCACCTGGCCCAGGGCGACGGTGGCCGCCACCCGGATCTCCCGGCCCGATCGCTTGTGCGCCTGAGCTTCGACCACCGCCTCCGCGGGCGTGCCCACCAGACGGCCCGGCAGAAAGCGGCGCCGGGGCAGCGCGATGATCTCGCGTGCCGCCGCGAGGTCGCGGCGGAACTGCTCCGCCAGCAGCGCGGTCATCCGGTCGCACTCGATCAGGAGATCGAGCTCGTAGTTCGCCACCAGGCTGGAGAGGTTCAGGTTGCTCGAGCCCACCCGCGCCCACTCGTGGTCGGCGAGCATGGTCTTGGCGTGGAGCATCGGTCCCTTCCACTCGAAGATGCGGACCCCCGCGGCCAGCAGGTCGCGGTACCCGATGCGGGTGAAGGTGCGCACCACCGGGAGGTCGCTGGTGCCGGGCAGGAGGAGGCGCACGTCCACGCCGCCGCGCGCCGCGTCCAGGAGTCCCGCGAAGAGCGGAGGCGGCGCGATCAGGTAGGCGTCGGTGATCCAGAGCCGCTCCGCCACCGCGGCCTCGAAGAGCTGGACCGCGCGGTACATCCGCGACTCGCCCGGCACGCCCTCCACCACCCGCACCCGCGAGGTGCCGCACTCGGCGGGACTCGCGTCCAGCTCGTCGGCCGGCAGAGGCTCGCCCGTGCGGCGCCAGATCCGCGCGAAGGTCTGGTCCAGCGCCGCCGCGCCGGGTCCGCGCACCGTGACCACCGTGTCCCGCCAGGGCATGCGGCCGCGGCGCGGGTCGCCCGCCCATTCGTCGCCGATGCAGACCCCACCCGTCATCGCCAGCGCGCCGTCGGTCACCAGCACCTTGCGGTGGTCGCGGCGGAGCACGCGGAAGGGCCGGGTGGGGAGGAGGGGATTGAAGGCGCGCACGTCGGCGCCGGCGGCGCGCAGGCGCCGCCAGTAGCCGCCGCTGGTGCCGAGCGAACCCAGCGCGTCGTAGAGCACCCGCACCCGGACGCCGGCCCGCGCGCGGGAGGCGAGCGCGTCGGCGAAGCGGCGGCCGGTGTGGTCGTCGCGGATGATGTAGTTCTCGAAATGGACCCAGCGCCGCGCCTGGGCGATGGCGTCGAGCATCGCGCCCAGCGCCGCGGCGCTGTCGGGGTGGTGGGTCAGCTCGTTCCCGGCGATGAGACGGGCGCCGGCCGCCCGGTCGAGCGCGCGCGAGATGTCTTCCGCCGCGGGCGTCACGGCGGCGCGGGCGGCGGGGACGCTCACCCGGGCGGGGCCCCGAGCCCCAGCGTGCGCTCCACCGGCCGCAGCGCGCCGATCACGAACGCGATGTGATCGTCCAGCGGCACTCCCAGCTCCTCCGCGCCCTGCCGCACCTCGTCGCGGTTCACGCCGCGGGCGAACGCCTTGTCCTTGAGCTTCTTCTTGACCGAGGAGACCTCGAGATCGGAGAGCGATTTCGAGGGCCGCACCAGCGCGCAGGCGACGAGGAAGCCGCAGAGCTCGTCCACCGCGAAGAGCGTCTTGGCGAGCGGGGTGGCGCGCGGCACGCCGGTGTAGGCCGCGTGGCCGAGGATCGCGTCGCAGACTTCACCGGACACGCCGCGCTCCCGCAGGAGCCGCACTCCCCAGGAGGGGTGCTCCTCGGTCGGCGCGTGGGCCGCGTTGGGGTAGCGCTCGTAGTCGAAATCGTGGAGCAGGCCGGCGAGGCCCCACAGCTCCGGATCGGCGCCGGACTTCGCGGCGTAGGCGCGCATCGCCGCTTCCACCGCGAGCATGTGCTGGCGCAGCGAGGGGGACTGGGTGTGCTCTTCCAGGAGCGCCAGCGCTTCGGATCGGTTCATGGCTCCACGTTCCAGCGTTCGGCCCAGAGCTCGAGCATCAGCAGGGGCCAGAGTTTGCGCGCGTGGTTTCTCGCCCCCGCGCGATGCTCGGCCAGCAGCCGCGCCACCGGCGCGCCGTCCGCGAGCCGCGGACGCGCGAGCAGGCGATCGGCGGCCGGCGCGAGCCCGGTGTTGAGCCACCGCGCCACCGGCACCGAGAGGCCCCGCTTGCGCCGGCGGATCACGGCGGGCGGCACCAGGCCCTGGGCCGCGCGCTTCAATATCACCTTGGTCGAAAGCCCCCGCACCTTGATCGCCGACGGCGCGGGGAGCACCAGCTCCAGCACCTCCCGGTCCAGGAACGGCGCCCGCGCTTCGATGGACGCGAGCATGGTGCCACGGTCCACCTTCACCAGGAGGTTGTCCGGAAGATAGGTGAGGGTGTCGAGCCACAGAATGCGGTTCAGCGGGTCGGTCTTGGGGAACGCCGTGATCTTGCAGGCCAGCTCGGGCACGGTGCCCGGGCCCGGCCCCAGCGCGCCGAACCAGGTGAGGTGGCGCTCCAGGGCCGGCAGCTCCGCCGCCGCCACGAACTGCTTCAGCAGGAATTCCACGGTGACCTTGCCGGTCGAGGCGGGCAGCGCGTTCACCGCCCAGGAGAACGCGGCCCGCAGGGGACCGGGCACGCGTCCGTAGGCGAGCGCGATCCGGTGGCCCGGATAGGTCGGATATCCGCCGAAGAGCTCGTCCGCGCCCTCGCCGGAGAGGACCACCTTCACGTCCTCGCGCGCCGCCTCGGCGAGCAGGTAGGTGGGCAGAATCGCCGGATCGCCGACCGGCTCGCCCAGCCGCTCGGCGACGAGATGGAACGCGCGGTCGAGCGCGCGGTCGTCGGCGGTGACCACGTGATGCACGGTGCGGATGGAGTGGGTCACCGCTTCGGCGAAGGCGCTCTCGTCGTAGCCGGGTTCGAGGAAGCGCACCGCGTAGGTATGGATCCGCTCCCCGGAGAGCACCCGCGCGGCGGCGCCCGCGAGGAAGGACGAATCGAGGCCGCCGCTCGTGAAGACGCCCACCGGCACGTCGGACTGCAGCTCGCGCTCGACCGCCCGGAGCAGCGCGTCGCGGAGGGTGGCGGGAGAATCGAGCCGGGACGGGGCGGCGGCCGCCGCGGCGGCGTCCCAGTAGGCGCGGATGCTGACGCCGCCCGCGTCCGCGACGAGCAGGTGCGCGGGGTCGAGCTTCGCGATCCCCTCGATCATCGTGTATGGCGCGGGGACGTAGCCCAGCGCGGCGTAGAGCGCGGCGGCCTTGCGGTCCACGCGGCGCGGCTGGTCGGGGAACTCGAGCAGCGCCTGCAGCTCGGAGGCGAAGCGCAGCTCGCCCCGCACCCGGGTCCAGAAGAGCGGCTTCTCCCCCGCGCGGTCGCGCGCCAGGATGAGGCGCCGGCGGCGGTCGTCCCAGATCGCGAGCCCGAACATCCCTTCCAGCCGCGCCACCGCGTCGGGACCGAGCCGTTCGTAGAACGGGACGATGGTTTCGATGTCGCCCCTGGAGCGGAACGGATAGCCCCAGGCCGTCGCTTCCGCGCGGAGCGCCGGCGCGTTGTAGATCTCCCCGTTGCAGACCATCCAGACCGCGCCGTCGGGGCTCTGGAAGGGCTGGTCCCCGGTGGTGAGATCCATGATGGCGAGCCGGCGGGCGCCGATCCGGGCCCGGTCGTGCCCCACGATCCGCTCCCCGTCGGGCCCGCGATGCGCGAGGGCGGCCCCCATCGCCGGAATGACCTCGGGGTGGAGGAGCGGCGCGCCGGTGAACGACACGGCGCCGAAGATTCCGCACATCAGCGGTCCACCGCCGCCGGCCGGCAGGGGCCGTACGCGGCGTAATGCGTGTCTTCGGCGAGGAGCGGCAGAGAGGCGCCGAGGGTGGTCCGCGCCGGGTGGTCGTTGGCCCGGGTGATGAAGACGGTGGGGACCGGGCAGCCGGCGAAGACGCCGCGCCAGTAGTCGGCCGGTTTGAGCGGCGATCCCGGTTGCGCGCGGAAGGTGTCCTGGTAATCGGCGACGTAATTGCTGGTCAGCTCGTTCCCGGTCTCGCTCGCCACGTCGATGGGGTGCCGCAGATAAAAAGGAAGCGACGTGGGATACGCGGCGACGCCGAGCACCTGGCCCCGGGTCTCTGCGAGCAGGGCGGCGGTGGTCTCGGTGATCGAGGCGGAGGAGCGGTCCTCTCCCACCGCCTGCAGGAGCCGGCCCCCCGCGAGCGGAATAGCGATCACGATCGCCGCGTACCCGAGGATGCCGAGGCTGGGGCGGTCCCGCCAGGCGGCGTAGGCGACCACGGCCGCCGAGGCGAGCGCCGTCAGTCCGAGCGCGAGCGCCGCCGGCGGAATCGCCGCGCGCTCGGCGCCGGTGAGCGAGAGCGGCGCGGGCAGCCAGCGGGTGAGCGACACCAGGAGGGCGCCGGCGACGGCCGCGGCGATCGCGTGCGCGCGCCACCCGGCCGTGATCCCGTCCCGCGCGAGCACCCGGGCCGCGGCGAGGGCGAAGGCCGGCATCAGCGGCAGCACGTACTGCGGCAGCTTCGACTGATTGAGCGTGAAGAAGGCGAGCGGACCGAGCACCCAGCAGGCGAGCAGCACCGCTTCGCCCGCCGCGGGGTCAACCCGCCGGGCGCGCCAGGCCTCGCGCCAGCGGGAAAGGCGCGAGAGCGCGGGCACGATCCAGGGAAACGCGGCGACCGGAAGGATCGGCAGATAGTACCAGAAGGGCGCCGTCCGGTGAAAACTGCGGGTGGTGACGCGCTGGAAGGTCTCCCGCACGAAGGCGTAGTGCGGAAACTCGGGATGCCGCAGGGTCACCGCGACGAACCAGGGGAGCCCCGCCACCAGGAACGCGGCGATGCCGCGGAGGGGGAGGACGCGCTTCAGCGGGCGGCCGGTGAGGAGCGCCCAGGGCAGGAGTGTGGCGAGCGCCACGGCGAGAGCGACCGGACCCTTGGTGATGGTCCCGAGCGCGAGGGCCACCCACCCCGTGACCGGGTGGTCTTCGACGATGGCGACGATCGCGGCGGTGATAAAGAAGGAAAGGGTGCTGTCGAAGATCGCGGTTCGCGCGTAGGCCAGGGTGAGCGGCATGGTGGCGAGGGCGATTCCGGCGATCCACCCCGCTTCGGGTCCCCAGCGCTTGCGGGCGAACCAGACCACGAGAACGAGCGACCCGAGGGTGAAGAGATAGGCGGGGAGCCGCGCCGCGAGCTCGGTCGCGCCGAGGGCGGCCATGGACACGGCTTCGGCCGCGAAATAGAGGACCGGTTTGTCGAGGTAGGGGAGGCCGTCGAGCCGGGGGACCACGAAGTCGCGGGAGGCGAGCATCTCCCGCGCCACTTCCGCGTTGCGGCCTTCGTCGGGGTCGAGGAGCCGGTAGCCGCCGATCCCCCAGCCCAGCGCGAGGCCGGAGGCGACGAGGAGGATCGGCAGGCGCGTGAACGGGCGTCGCGGCACGACGCAAGCTATTCGGGCGCTGACGCGCGTGCCAGCGGGCGGCTACTGCGGCGCCGAAGGGATCAGCGCGCGAGGCGCCTCAATGCAGGTTCGGCGCATCGGGCGGCGCGGTTTGCGGCGGCGCCTGGGATACGGTGATGGGCACGGCGGCCTCTTCCTGTCCGTCGATCTCCACCTCGAAGCGGTACAACCCGGGATGCGGAAAGGGAACGTCGAACACCAGGATCGCCGCGGCTTCGATGTCGGTCACGCCGGCCGGCGGCTCGGCGAACACCACGTTCCCGTTTCCACCCAGGATTTCGGTGCGCTGCTCGTCCACCAGCCGGATCCGCACCCCGTGCTCGCCGACCTCGGTCCGCTTGCCCTTGAGCCGCAGGACCAGGTGGAGCCGGGGGTGCATCGCCGGAAACTGCTGCACCCAGATGTGCTGGAAGATCCCCATCACCGAGACCTTCCCCGCCTGATCCACCAGCGCGTAGTCCGCGACGACGGCGAAGTCGAGACGCATCTCAATCGCGGAGCGGCGTCACCGCTTCGCGAGCAAGACCGAGACGCGGGTCTTCTCCCAGGAGAGCCAGAGGGTCCCGCCCGATGCTTTCGGCGTCACGCCGATGGTGAACCGCTCCACCGGGTCCGGTAGCGTCTCCACCCGCATGGGGAGGCGCACCAGGTCGGAGTCGGGATTGTAGTCGGTGCCCCACAGCGGCCGCCGCGGATTGCCGGGCGCGCGCGTCTCCTTCGAGATGATGAGCGTCCAGCCCGCGGGCGACGGGAGCGTGAACAGGGTGTAGGTCCCGGCCGGCAGCTGGTGACCGCCGACCACGAGATCGCCGGACGTCGTGAAGCGGGTCGCGGCGTTGGCACCGGTGCGCCACACCTGATTCCACGGCACCAGCAGCCCGCCGACCGCGGTGCGGCCGCGGAGCGAGGGCCGGCTGTAATCGACCCGCACCGCGACGCCGCCCACCGCCGCGAGCACGGAATCCGCGGGCGAAGCGGCGCCCAGCGGACGCGTGGCGAACGCCTGCGCGAGCGCCGGGAAGTCGAGCGGCGCCGGCTCCGAGACTTCCTTGTCGGTGGTGCGGAGACCGGAGATCCCGAGCACCGTGCCGTCGCGCGCCACCGCGAGCATGAACGGCGCGGTGTCCCCTTCCAGCACGACGGCCATCGAGTCACCGGCGTCGGTGGCGATGAGCTGTTGCACGGCGCCGCTGGGCGCGACCACGGTCATGGTGTCCACGGGTTGCGGCGTCGCGCGCGCGTGACGAGTCAGCTCCTCGGTGACGCCCGCCGAGAGAAAGAGGTAGGGCAAAGCCCGCGGATCGGAGACGTTCACCGTGCGCAGGCTGTCGCGGACGCCGAACTGATAACCCGTCATCCGTCCGGTGGAGTCGAAGGTCACCACGTAGTGGCGCGGCACGCTCCCCGGGGTGCGGAAGAGCAGGTCGCCCTCGAGGGTGGTGGCGCCGCGGGTGAAGCGCTCGATGCCGAAGGTGTCCCGGCCCAGCCGGATCACGAAGGTCCGCTCCCCGGTTTGCGCGGCGAGGGGCGCGGCGAGCGCCAGGAGCAGGAGCGCGTGCAGGGAGGTCCGCATCAGGAGATCCGGATGGATTTGACTTCGTCGTTCTGCGCGATGGCGTTCACCACGTCCTGTCCTTTCGTGACCTGTCCGAATACGGTGTGCACGCCGTCCAGGTGGCGCTGGGGACTGTGACAAATGAAAAACTGGCTCCCCCCCGTGTCCTTCCCCGCGTGGGCCATCGAGAGCGTGCCCGCCACGTGCCGGTGGGTGTTCTTCTCGGTCTCGCACTTGATGGTGTAGCCGGGGCCGCCGGTGCCGACCCGGCCCTTGCCGGTCTTGGAGTAGGGGTCGCCGCCCTGGATCATGAAATTGGGAATCACCCGGTGGAACCGGGTGCCGTCGTAGAACCCGGACTTGGCGAGCTTCTCGAAGTTGGCCACGGTGTTCGGCACCTCGTCGGCGAAAAGGTCGGCTTCGATGGTCCCCTTCGCCGTTTCGATCACGGCTTTCTTGTTCGGCATCGGATTCCTTTACGCGAGGTTGTCGTCGACCTGCTGCACCGTCTTCATTCCTACAATCACCACGGACACGGCCGGGTTGTCCAGCACGAACTTGAGGGCGAGCTGGGCGGGTGTCATGCCCGATTTCGCGGCCAGCTCCTTCACCCGCTGGCCCAGGGCGGCGAGCTGCGCCACGTAGGGCCGCGGCATGCGGGCCCGGATGTCGCCCCTCTCGAACACCGCGTCCGGCGCGCGGCGTCCGGCCAGGAACCCGTTGGCCAGCGGCTCCCGGGCGATCACGCCCACGCCGGCCGAGCGCGCGGCCGGAAAGAACGCGTCCTCGGCCTCGCGGCGCGCGATGCTGTAACCGATCTGCACCGTGTCCGGCATGGTCGCGGTGATCGCCGCGAGCCCCTCCTCCGGCGGATGGACCGACACGCCGTAGGCGCGGATCAAGCCTTCCCGCTTCAGCTGCTCCAGCTCCTCATAAGTACCCATGTCCCCGATCAGGTTCTCGGGCGGGTTGTGCAGCTGCAGGAGATCGATGTAGTCGGTGCGGAGACGCCGCAGCGATTGTTCCACCGCGAAGCGCAGGTAGGGGCGGGTGAAGTTGGCGTCGTGGGTGACGGGAAGGGGCGCGTTCTCGGGAACCTGGTCGAGCGGTCCGCCCACCGCCTGCGCCAGCCGCTCCTTGAGCAGCGGGTGGACGTCGCGGTTGTAGAAGTTCCCCCCGACCTTGGTCGCGAGAATCACCCGAGGCCGCACGTCCGCGAGGGCTTCTCCCAGAATCTCCTCCGAATGCCCGTGCCCGTAGACGTCGGCGGTGTCGAAGAAGGTGCACCCCAGATCGAAGGCGCGGCGCACCGCGCGCCTGGACTCCGCGTCGTCGGTCGAGCCGTAGGAGTTGCCGAACTGATTCCCGCCGATGGCCCAGGCGCCGAAGCCGATTTCGCTCACGGCGATCCCGGTGCGGCCCAGCACCCGGGTGTTCACGCGAGGAGGTCCCGCAGGGCGTCCGGCGTCGCCACCGGGAGCGAGCAGGTCGTCCCCACGCAGACCGTGGCGGCGGCGCGCCCGGCTTCCTTGCGGATCACCACTTTCCTCGGACGGTAGGTCTGGAGGGCGAGGAGGTGCATCGCGCACGCGGGCCCGTCCCCCCTTGGCCCCGCGACTTCGATGCGGGTGCCGTCCCCCCGGGCCCAGTCCGCGGCGCGGAGCAGGGTGGCGCCGTGGAGGCCGAGGTCCGCCGCGCCGCCGCCGGTGGCGCGGAGCGCGCGGTCCAGGCGCTCGCGCCAGGACGGGTCACCGGTGAGCGCGGCGAGCCGCGCCAGGACGAGACCCGCGACGCCGTTCCCCGACGGTGTCGGCGCGTCCTGCACCGGTTTGGCGCGATCGGCGAGGTAGGCGGGGCCGGTGGCGTCCGCCGCGAGGTCGAAGTAGCCGCCCAGCTTCGCGTCGGCGAACGCGCGGTCGCCGTAGCGCATCACGCCGATGGCGCGCTCGAGCCAGGCGGCGACTCCCGTCGCTTCGTAGGCGTCGAGAAACGCGCTCGCGGCGTGGACGTGGTCTTCCAGAAAGCCCCGCGGCGAATCGCGATCCACGACGTGGCGGAAGCCGGCGCGCTCGTCCCAGGCTTCGGTGGCGATCCGTTCCAGCGCCTTCAGGGCGAGGGTGTTGCACTCGGGGCGGTCGAGCACCGCGCCGGCGTCGAGGAAGGCCGACGCCAGCATCGCGCTCCAGCCGGTGTAGGCGGTGCGGTCCACGAAGGGCGGCGGGCGGCGGTCCCGCGCGGCCTTGAGCTTCCGCATCGCGTCCTGCAGGATCGGCCACTCGTCGTCGCCCGCGGGATCGCGGCGGCGCCAGAGGACGTTCTTCGCGGGGTTGTGGTGCATTTCGCCGACCGCGTCGATGTCGAACACCCGCGCCGCGATCTCGAATTCGCGGGGCGCGAGCGCCGCCTTCGCCTCGTCCACGGTCCAGGTCCAGTAGTCCCCGTCGTCGTCCGGTCCGGCGTCGGCGTCCTGCGACGCGAAGAAGAGGCCGGCCTCGCGGTCGGAGAGAATCTCCAGCACCCAGTCCACGACGCCGTTCGCCACGTCGCGAAGGACCGGCGTGCCGAACGCCGCGTAGCCGTCGAGGTACGCGTGCAGCAGCTCGGCGTTGTCGTAGGCCATTTTTTCGAAGTGGGGGACCACCCAGCGCTCGTCCACCGAGTAACGGTGGAACCCGCCGCCCAGGTGGTCGCGCACGCCGCCGTTCGCCATGCCGAGGAGCGTCTTCTCCGCGATTTCGCGCTGCCAGTCCGGTCCGCCGTCGCGCCAGCGCGCGATCAGGAAGCGGCAGGCGGCGGGGTGGGGGAACTTGGGCGCGCCGCCGAAGCCGCCGTAGCGGACGTCGAAGAGACGCGCCATCTGATCCGCGGCGGCGGCGAGGACCGCGCCGTCCACGGCGCCGGGCTTCGCCTCATCGAGCGCCTCGACCACGTGCTTGCGGATCGCCGACGCGTTGCCGCGGACCTTGGACGGGTCCTCGCGGTAGAGTCGCGCGATTTCGGCGAGCACCGACCGGAAGCCGGGCCGGCCGTACGGATTCTCCTCGGGCGGGAAGTAGGTGCCCCCGAAGAAGACCTCGCCTTCGGGGGTGAGAAACGCGGTGAGGGGCCAGCCGCCCTGGCCGGTGAGCGCCTGCACCGCGCGCTGGTAGCGGACGTCCACGTCCGGGCGTTCGTCGCGATCCACCTTGATGCACACGAAGTCCCGGTTCAGGATCTCGGCGACGCGGGGATCTTCGTAACTCTCCCGGTCCATCACGTGGCACCAGTGGCACCACACCGCGCCGATGTCGAGGAGCACCGGCTTCCGCTCGGCGCGGGCCCGGGCGAAGGGCGCGTCGCCCCAGGGGAGCCACTGCACCGGCTGGTGCGCGGCGGACTGGAGATAGGCGGATGGCGCGGCGGCGAGAGCGTTCGGCATCTGGGTCGGAATGTACCACGGAGCGAAGGCGGCGCGTTCACCCGTCCGCGCGCGCGAACGCCAGCACCGTCCGGGTGAGCAGCTCCGCCCCGATCACCAGGGCCTCCTCGTCGATGTCGAAGGTGGGGCTGTGGTGCGGCGAGGCGGCGCCGGACTTCGGCGCCGAGCCGACGAACGCGAAGCAGCCGGGGACCTTCTGCAGGAAGTACGACATGTCCTCGCCGCCCATGGTACGGACCCCCGCCCGCACGTTCGACTCCCCGACCAGCGCCACCGCGGCCTCGCGCATCAGCGCGCTCATCTTCTCGTCGTTCACGAGCGGCCCGGTGAGCCTGCGGTAGCGCACCTCGGCCTCCGCGCCGAAGGAGCGCGCGATACCAAGCGCCGTCTCCTCCACCAGCGCGGGCGCGTCCTGGAAGAAGCGGCCGCCGAAGGTCCGCACCGTGCCGCGAAGGTCGGCCCGCCCCGGAATCACGTTGAACGCGTGTCCCGCGTTCAGCTGCGTCACCGAGACCACGCCCGCTTCCAGCGGGTCCCGCCGCCGGGACACGAGACTCTGGAGGGCGGTCACGAGGTGCGCGGCGACGAGCACCGGATCGCGGGTCTGGTGCGGCGCGGCCGCGTGTCCCCCGCGGCCCAGGATCGCGATCTCGAACTCGTCCACCGAGGCCATCATCGGACCCGGCGTGATGCCGATGGTGCCCGCCGGCAGATCGTTCCAGAGGTGCAGGCCGAACGCCGCCGTCACCGCGGGGGCTTCGAGCGCGCCGTCGGCGATCATCGCCTGCGCGCCGTTCGACATCTCCTCGGCCGGCTGGAAGGCGAGCTTCACCGCGCCGGGCAGGGCCACGCCCGCGAGCCGCCGCGCCACTTCGAGTCCGATCGCCACGTGTCCGTCGTGGCCGCAGGCGTGCATCCGGCCCGCGTGCCGCGAGCGGTAGGGGACCTCGTTCGCCTCTTCGATGGGGAGCGCGTCCATGTCGGCGCGGACCAGGACGCAGCGGCCTTTCCCCTTCACGCCCACCACGCCGGTCCGCCCCACGCCGCTCTTCACGCCGTATCCCAGGCTCGCCAGCCGTTCGGCCACGAGGGTGCTGGTCCGGGTCTCCTGGAAGCCGAGCTCGGGGTGCTGGTGGAGGTCGCGCCGGGTGGCGACGAGGGAGTCGCGATCGACGGGGGGGACGGTGGTCGTCATACCCGCGAGCTCGGACACCAGCGGCTGATCGCGCACTCTTCGCACTTCGGCCGCCGGGCGATGCAGATCCGGCGGCCGTGCAGAATGAGGAGATGGGAGAAGACCGTCCACTGGCCGCGGGGGATGAGGGCCATCAGGTCCCGTTCCATCTTCTCCGGTGTCTTCTCGCGCGACAGCCGGAGCAGGCCGCTGAGCCGCTGGACGTGCGTATCCACCACCACGCCGTCGTTCTTTCCGAACGCGTTGCCCAGGACCACGTTCGCGGTCTTCCGGCCGACGCCCGGGAGTCGCGTCAACTGCTCCATGGTGTCGGGCACCCGGCCGTCGTGCCGCTCCACCAGCGCCTGCGCCATTCCGATGATGGACCGGGTCTTGTTGCGGAAGAATCCGGTGCTCTTGATCTCGCGCTCGAAGACCGCGGGATTCGCCGCGGCGTAGTCGCCTGCGCGGCGGTACTTCGCGAACAGCGCCGGCGTCACCAGGTTCACGCGCACGTCGGTGCACTGGGCCGACAGAATGGTGGCGACGAGGAGCTCGAGGGGATTGGAGTGGTCGAGCGCGCACTTCGCGTCGGGGTACTCCTGGTGGAGCCGCGCCACGATTTTCCTCGCCCGGGCCTTGCGCTCCACCGCCGTCTCGGCGCGGCGCTTCCGGGTGGCGGCCATCACCACACGCCGGGCACGAGCCGGAAGCGGACCCGGGCGCGGTACTCGACGTAGCCCGGGAGATTCTGGGTGAGGTAGGGATCCTCGATGATCGCCCGGCGAAGAACCAGCAGGCCGCACAGGAACCCCGGCACCGCCGACCACCAGGATCCCACCACCAGCCCGAAGGTCGGGTACGCGAGCAGCATGCCCAGGTATCCGGGGTGGCGCACCCAGGCGTAGGGACCGCTGGTGATCAGGGTGTGGCCGCGATCGGACTGGATCCGCACCACCGAGGAGAAGTACCGATTCACCGCCACCGACCAGACGACGATGCTGAGGCCGGCGAGGTTCAAGAGCAGCGCGGCGACGTGCACGGCGGTGGGCACCCGGTCCGACCAGTGGAGGCGTCCCACGTCGAGGGTGGACAGGACCAGCTCGAGCACGATCAGCACCATCAGCATCCAGTTGGTCGAGCGGTCCCGCGCGCCGGGACCGGGCCGCATCCGCTCCCGCATCAGGTTCGGGTCGATGGTGAGGACCAGGGCGAGGGTGGGGATGGACCCGGCGGCGATCGAGATCCACACCCAGGGCAGGTCCCAGCGGCCGGCGATCACCCGGAACAGAACGATGTTGACCGCGCAGCCGAGCACCCAGCGCAGAATCCGCGCGGGCAGGCTCCATCCCAGTGAGAACCGGCGCTTCGGGGCGTCCATCCCACGACAATAGCCGCCGCCCGGCTCCGCGCCTAGCCCCGCCGGCGGCGCGCGAACGCGAGGAAGGCGTCGGCGCTGAGCGCGTTCAGCACGTGCCGGGCCTCGAGCCACGCCTTTCTCGCCTGCGCGAGGCCGAAGTCCACGTTTTGGATTCCGGCGAGCGAATGGGCGTCGGATCCGATCGCCACCAGGATCCCGGCGGCCCGCGCTTCCATCACCTTCCGCCAGTCGAGGTCGAGGCGGTGGGGGTCGCCGTTGATCTCGATCGCCACGCCGCGCAGGGCCGCGCGCGCGAGGACCGTGTCCACGTCCAGGGCGTACGGTTCCCGCCCCAGCAGAATCCGGCCGGTGGGATGGCCGAGGATGGTGAGGTGCGGGTCGTCGAGGGCCGCGACCACCCGCGCGGTCATCTCCTCCTTCGTCATCGTGAACCGGGAGTGAATCGAGCCGATCACGAAGTCGAAGCGGTCGAGGACTTGGGGTCCGTAATCGAGCCGCCCGTCGCCCAGAATGTCCGCTTCGATGCCCTTCAGGATCCGGGCGCCGCCGCCGCCCGCGTTCACGGCGTCGATCTCGGCGTGCTGGCGGGGGACGTCGTCCGCGCCCATCCCGCCCGCGTACGCCGCCGCGGCGCTGTGGTCGGTGAGGCCGATCCACTGATAACCCGCCGCCCGCGCGGCCGCCGCCCAGTCGGCGACCGAGACGTTGCCGTCCGACCAGGTGCTGTGGCAGTGCAGCAGGCCCTTCAAGTCCCGCGCGGTGACGAGCGCGGGGAGCGCGCCCCGCGCCGCCGCCTCGCATTCGCCGCGGTCTTCCCTGAGCTCCGGCGGGATCCACGGCAGGCCGGCGGCGCGATACACGCTCTCTTCGTCGGGAAAGCGCCCCCGGAGGTCGAGCGCGTTGCCCAGTCCCGCCGCGCGCGCGACCAGATCGGCCCAGTGCTCCGGCGCGCCGGTCGCCTCGACCCACGCCACCCCGAACGCGCCGGGCGCCGCGACGGTGACGCTCCCCGCGGCGCCGTCGGGGAGCGCGAACGCGACGCGGTCTCCCTCGGCGCGCGCGTCGGACGCGCCCTCGAGGGCCGCGACGTGGGGCACCAGGGCCTTGGCGGTGATCACGTCGCCCGTGGCCACGAGGTCCACGCTGCGCGCGGTCTCGAGCCGGCGCCGGACGCTGCCCGCGATCTCGACTCGCGTCACGCCCGGCAGGGCCGCGACCCGCTGGGCCAGCAGCTCGGCCGCGGCCACGGCGTCGTGGAGCAGCAGGGCGCCGCTCGAGCGGCGGAGCCGCGCGATGCCTTTCAGGACGTTCTCCGCGGTCTTTTGGCCGAAGCGGGGCAGGGCCGCGAGCCGGCCGTCCGTCGCGGCGGCCTCGAGATCGGCGACGGTCGTGATGTTCAGGCGTTCCCGGATCAGGCGCACCTTGGTGACGCCGAGCCCCGGGATCTCGAGCATCTCGACCAGACCGGCGGGCACCTTCTGGCGCAGCTCGTCCAGCTGGCGCGAGCGCCCGGTGGTCACGAGGTCGCGGACCACTTCGAGGGTTCCCTTCCCGACGCCCCGCAGCTCGGCCAGCGCGCCCGACTCGAGGCCCTGGGCGATGTCACCGGAGAACCCGCCGATCGCTTCCGCCGCGGTGCGGTAGGCGCGCACCCGGAACGGATTTTCCCCTTCGAGCTCGAGGCAGGAGGCGATCTGCTCCAGCACGTCGGTCACCGCGCGCCGGTCCATTCAGGCCGCCGGCAGGAAGGGGTCGAGCGCGCCGACGAACCGGTCGGTGGCCTCGACGTGGGGGCAGTGCCCGCAGTCGAGCTCCACCAGACGCGCGCCGAGGATCGCCGCGACCTCGCGCGATCCCTCGATGGGGATCGGGTCGGCGGTGCCGTGAAGCACGAGGGCGGCAGGAGGCGGGAAACGGGACGCGGTCTCGCGCAGGCGGGGGCGCAGATCGTATTCGCCGAGGGACTGCCAGACCGCCTGCTGGGTCCGGGCGGTCACCCGGAAGGGGGTGAGACGGGTCGCGTCCTCCGGGTGCTTGAAGTATCCGGCGACCGACAGCTCGAAGGCGCGCCGCTGGTAGGCCGCGTGGTCCTTGTGCTGCAGCCCGCTCGCCCGCAGGGCGTCGCGCGCGGCGAGCACGGCGGGCGCCTGCATCCGTTTCGCGAACTCCCGCTCGAACTGGTCGCGATAGGCCGCGCTCGCGGACGCCGGCGCGACCAGCGCGAGGCGCTCCACCCGGTCGGGGTGCTCGAGGTAATAAAGGAGAGCGAGGAGCCCGCCCCAGGAGTAGCCGAGGAGCGTGAGCCGCGGAAGCTCGAGCGCGGCGCGCAGGGCTTCGAGGTCGGCCACCTGCTCCCGCCACCCCACCGGGACGTCGCGCGGCACCGGCGACCGCCCGCCGCCCCGCTGGTCGTAGTAGAACAGGCGGCGCCGGCCGGCGAGGAGGTCGTATTGGGGGAGGAGGTAGTCGTGATGCGCCCCGGGTCCGCCGTGGAGCACCACCACCCGCGGACCCGCGCCGACCTCGCGGGTGAAAAGCCGGACACCGTTCACGTCGAGCGTCATATTTCGGCACGAAAGCTATACATTTTTGCCGTGAGGCCGAGCCGCTTTCTCTCCCTGGTGACTTTTCGCCCGGTTCGCCGGGGCTTCGGCCTCGCGGACCTGGTGGTGCTATGCCTGGTGGGCGGCACCATCGCGGCGGTGGTGAGCTTCGCGCGGGAATTCGAGGCCCCGCTGCGCCAGGCGGTACAGATCGATCTTCGGCCGACCGCGCTCATCCGCTACACGCTCTTCTCGCTGTCGCGCGGCGTGGCGGCGCTCATCTTTTCGTTTCTCTTCGCCCTGGGCTTCGGCCTCGCGGCCGCGAAGTCGCGGCTCGCGGAGCAGCTGCTCCTGCCGGTCCTCGACATCCTGCAGAGCATTCCGGTACTGGGCTTCCTTCCCGGCCTGGTGCTCGGCCTGATGGCGCTCTTTCCGGCGCGCAACGTGGGGCTGGAGCTGGCCGCGATCCTGATGATCTTCACCGCCCAGGCGTGGAACCTCGCGCTTTCCTTTTATAACTCGCTGAAGAGCGTTCCCGACGCGCTGCGGGACGCCTGCGGCGTCGCGGGATGGGGAGCGGGCCGCACCTTCCGCCAGCTCGAGCTCCCCGCCGCGGCGCAGGGTTTGGTGTGGAACGGGATGCTCTCGATGGCGGGCGGCTGGTTTTTCCTGATGGTGAACGAGGCCTTCCGGCTCGGCGACAAGGATTACCGGCTCCCCGGCATCGGGAGCTACATGAGCGTGGCGCAGGACCAGGGCGACTTCCGCGCCATGGGACTCGCCATCCTCGCGATGGTGGTGATGATCGTCGCGGTGGACCAGCTCCTGTGGCGGCCCCTCGTGGTCTGGGTCGAGCAGTACCGGCTCGACGAAACCACCGGCGCCTCGGGCACGCGGTCCTGGGTGCTCGACCTGCTGCGCCAGTCCCGGCTCCCCCGCCGCGCGGAGTACCTGCGCCTGCGCGCCACCCGGACCGCCCGGCGCGCCGCCCGGATGGCCCGGCCCCTGGCGCGCGGGTTCGAGTTCGTGCGCCCCGCGCTGCAGGTGGCGCCGCGGGTTCCGCGAATCGGCGCGACGCTGCGGCGGGGCGCGGTGGTGCTCGGCCTGCTGGCGCTCGGCGCGGCCGCGGGCATCGGCGTGTGGCGCTTCGCGCTCCTCCTCCTGCAGCTCAAGCCGGGCGACTGGGGATCCCTCGCCGAGGCGTCGGGATTGACCTTTCTGCGGGTGATGGGCGCGGTCCTGATCTCCACCGCCTGGGCCCTGCCGGCGGGGATCATCATCGGCCGCTCCCCGCGGGTGTCGCAGGCGCTGCAGCCCGTGATCCAGATCGTCGCCTCCTTCCCCGCGCCGATGCTCTTCCCCCTCGTGATCGTGATCCTGGCCCGCGCGGGCGTGGGGCTGGGTCTGGGCTCGGTGGCGCTGCTCGTCCTCTCCGGCCAGTGGTACATCCTCTTCAACGTGATCTCGGCCGTGGCGGCGGTGCCGGAGCAGTTGAAGGAGGCGACCTCGGTCTTCCGGCTGTCGTCGTGGGCGACCTGGCGGGGACTCTGGATCCCCGCGGCGTTTCCCGCGCTGGTCACCGGCTGGGTGACCGCGGCGGGCGGGGCCTGGAACGGCTCGATCGTCGCCGAGTACCTGGTGGCGGGGGGGACCCTGCGCTCCACCACCGGGCTCGGCAGTCTCATCAGCGACGCCACCGCCCACGCGGACTTTCCCCTCCTCGCGGGAGGGATTACGCTGATGAGCATGATCGTCGTGGGATGGAACCGCACCGTGTGGCGCCGGCTCGCCGGCGTGGCCCAGCACCGCTACGGGATGACCCAGTGAGCGACGCTCCCGTACTGCTCGAAGCGCGCGGCGTGTGCCAGCGCTTCCGGCTCCCCAACGGGCAGATCCTCGAGGCCCTCCGCGACGTGTCGCTCGCGGTGCGGGAGCACGAGGTGGTGGCGCTGGTGGGTCCGTCGGGATGCGGGAAGAGCACCCTGCTGCGGCTCTTCGCCGGCCTGGCCCGGCCCGCCGCCGGCACGGTGACTTATCGGGGCAAGCCGATCGAGGGCGTCCTCCCGTCGGCCGCGATGGTGTTCCAGTCCTTCGCGCTGCTGCCGTGGTTCACGGTCTCCGACAACGTGGCGATGGGGCTCGAGGGGCACGGCGTCCCCGCGGCCGCGGCGCACGACGCGGTGGAGCGCGCGATCCGGATGGTGGGCCTGGGCGGATTCGAGCAGGCCTATCCCAAGGAGCTGTCGGGCGGAATGAAACAGCGGGTCGGGTTCGCGCGCGCGCTCGCGGTGGCGCCGGAGATCCTGCTGATGGACGAGCCCTTCGGCGCGCTCGATCCCCTCACCGCCGAGACCCTGCGCAGTCAGGTGGTGGACCTGTGGCGCGATCCCGCGACCGGGGTGAACACCCTGGTGATCGTGACCCACAGCGTGGAGGAAGCGGTGTTCCTCGCGTCCCGAATCGTGGTGTTCGGATCGAACCCCGGCCACGTGCGCGAGGAGCTGGTGAACTCGCTCCCCTATCCGCGGATCGAGCGGAGCCCGGAGTTCGAGGCGATGGTGGATCGCCTGCACGCGATTCTCACCGCGACCCTCCTCCCCGAGCCCGAGCCGCGCGCGGCCGCGACGCCGTCCCGCCTGGTGCCGTTCCCGCGGGTGCACGTGGTCGAAGTCATGGGACTCTTGGACCACCTCCTGGTCCGCGCCGGCGGCGAGGGACAGGTCTTCGAGATCGCGGAAGAGCTGGGCGTGGACTACGACCGGATGTCCGCCGTGGTGAAAGGCGCGGAGCAGCTGGGCTGGGTGACCACGCCGGGCGAGACGGTGCGCCTCACCCCGACGGCGCGGGACGCGCTCACCGGTGACGCCGCCGCGCGCCAGGCCGCCACCCGCGAGCGGCTGGCCCAGCAGCCGCTCTTCGGGCGGGTGCTCGCGATGCTGCGGGAATCCGAAGGGGTGCTGGAGGACGAAGAGCTGCTGGCGGACCTCACCATCCACTTCCCGTTCGTGCCGGCGGACCAGCTCTTCGGGACCCTGGTGGAGTGGGGCCGTTACGCGGAGGTGCTGGACCACGACCCCGCGGCGGCGCGCATTTCCCTGATCGAGCCGGTGCTCGAGGCCTGAGGCCTAGAGCAACACCGCGAGCGCGTCCGCGATTTCCTTCACGTCGGCGTGCTGATCGGGGCCGAATCCCGCCGGCACATCGGAATCCACGTCGATCTGCCCCAGAATCACGTCGCCCCGCCGGATCAGCACCACCAGCTCGGAGCGGGTGTCGAGGTTGCACGCCAGGTAATTCCCGACCGCGCTCACGTCGGGCACGTTCTGGTCGCTGCGCGTCGCCACCGCGGTGCCGCAGACGCCCGCGCCCACGGGGATCCGGACGTGCTCGGTGTCCCGGCCCGCGTAGGCCTCGAGCACCAGCTCGTCCCCGTGCAGCATGTAGGCGTAGACCGACGTGTAGGGCGGGCCGGAGATGCGGATTCTCGCGCAGGCGCGGGCCAGCAGCTCCTGGCGCGGCGCGTCGTGGAGATGGGCCGCGCGCAGGGCGCGGATGATGCCCTTGGTGTCGAGGCGCGCGCTCATCCGCCGCGCTTTCCCAAGACCGCCGTCAGCGTGAGCCGCGCCCCGGCCCGCTGGACCACGATGGTGACGGTATCGCCGGGCTGGTGCGCGCGCAGGGCGTCGGTCATGTCGTAGAGATTCGCGACCGTCTTGGCGCCGATGGCGGTGATCACGTCGCCGCTCTGCAACCCCGCTTTCTCCGCCGGACTCGCCGCGCGCACCCCGCTGATGCGCACGCCGCCCGGCGACTCGCTCATGTCCGGAATGGTGCCGAGGTACGCGCCGTAGCCCGCGCCGCCCATGCTGGTCTGGGGCTGCGGCGCGTCCACGAAGGTGAGCGGGGCGGGCCGGTTGGCGAGCGCGAGCACCGCGTCCCCCGCGAACGCGGCCACCCGCGCCAGGCCCGCGGCGTTGATCTTCTGCCAGTCGTCCGTGGACTTGTGGTAGTCCTCGTGCAGGTCGGTGAAGAAAAAGAGCACCGGGCGCTTCGCCGCGTAGAACGACGCGTGATCCGAGGGACCCCACCCGTCGCCCGACGCGCGCAGGTCGAAGTGGCCGTCCGCCGTCCGGTTCAGCGAATCGAGGAGGGCGGGGAACTCCTTCGCGGTCGCGGCGCCGCTCGCCAGCAGCTTCTCGTTCCGCAGCCGCCCCACCATGTCCAGGTTGACCATGGCGTAGATCGAGTCCACCGGCTCGACCAGCGGATGCTTCACGAAGTACTCGGAGCCCAGGTCCCCCAGCTCCTCGCCGGAGAACGCGAGGAGGACGATGGTGCGCGCGTGCCGGCTCCCGGCGAGGCGGCGCGCGATTTCCATCACCGCCGCGGTTCCGGACGCGTTGTCGTCGGCGCCGTTGTGGATCTTGCCGGTCGAATCCGGATCGTCGAGCGCGCCGAAGCCCCCGCGCCCCAGATGATCGTAGTGGGCGCCCACCACCACCACTTCGCCCGGAAGCGAGGTGCCCCGAAGCACGGCGACGACGTTGCGGGTGGTGTCGCCTCCGGTGTTGCTGTGCATCGCGCCCGGGGCCGAGGGATCGATGACGAAGTTCTGGAAGTAGGAACCCGCGGTTCCGCCGGGGCGCGCGCCGGGGGCGCGGAGGCCGTCGGCCACGTACTGCCCCGCGGCCGCGAGGCCGGCGGTGCCGACCCCGC
>DASSQQ010000106.1:0-11978 GCA_035702425.1 Gemmatimonadales bacterium | reverse complement strand
CCCACGACGACTACTACCGCTGGGTGGGGCACCACTTCGATCACGAGAAGTTCTTCGCGCCGCTCGCGGCGGGCCGCGACGAGCTCAAGGGACTGCACGCCAACACCCACATCCCCCAGGTGATCGGCGCCGCGCGCCGCTACGAGCTCACCGGAGAGGCGCGCTATCGCGACATCGCCGAGTACTTCTGGCGCGAAGTGACGACCCGCCGGGCCTATTGCACCGGCGGCACCTCCAACGGCGAAGGCTGGCAGGCGGACCCGGGCATTCTCTCCACCGAGCTGTCCGGGTACACCCAGGAGGACTGCACCACTTACAACATGCTGAAGCTCACCCGCCACGTGTTCGGGTGGACCGGAGACCCGGCCTGCGCGGACTTCTACGAACGGGCGCTCTGGAACGGGATTCTGGGGAGCCAGCACCCGGCGGACGGGGAGAAGATGTACTACGTCTCGCTCGCGCCCGGACTCTGGAAGCTCTTCGGCACCCCGGGACAGGACTACTGGTGCTGCACCGGCACCATGAGCGAAGCGTTCTCCAAACTCGGCGACTCGATCTACTTCCAGGACGACGCGGGACTCTACGTCAATCTCTTCATCGCCTCCGAGCTCGACTGGCAGGAGCGCGGCGTGCGGCTCACCCAGGAGACCCGTTTCCCCGAGAGCGACTCGATCACCCTCACGGTTCGGGCGGCGAAACCCGCCGCCTTCGCGCTCCGGCTCCGGGTTCCCTGGTGGGCGACCGGAAACAACACCGCCACCCTGAACGGCCGTCCGCTCGAGGGATTCGCGGCGCCCGGGGGCTACTACGTCCTCAATCGCACCTGGCGGGACGGCGACAAACTGTCCGCCCGCTTCCCGATGTCCCTGCACCTCGACCCCACGCCGGACGATCCGTCGCTCCAGGCCGCGATGTACGGGCCCCTGGTGCTCGCCGGGCGACTCGGCACCGCGGGTCTCACGCCGCAAACGCTCCGCGCCGAGCCGACCCAGCCCCGGCACATCCCCGAGTACAAGGCCGACCCGGTCCCGGTGCCCGCGTTCGCGGCGCCGTCGGACGATCCCGGGTCGTGGATCGCGGCGGGCGCGAAGCCCCTCACCTTCCACACCACGGGCCAGGCGCAGAACGTGGAGTTCGTCCCGTTTCACCAGATTTTCGACGAGCGCTACGCGATCTACTGGAAGGTGACGCGGGCGTAGGGCGACGTTCGAACCCCGTTAGACGTGCGCGGGGGGCACGACGTACGACACCCGCCCACGACGGGTGAGCGGGTGTCCGATGCGGGCTGACGAATCGCTGCAGCGAGCGGCTTAGCTCGCGGGGGCTTCTCCGTCGTTCTTGCGCTTGCTGAGCCACGACCAGACGAACCACACCAGGCCGACGATCAGGGCGACTTTCAGCACCGTGAGCACGATGCCGAGAAACGCGCCGAGGAGCGGCAGGAGCAGAATCGAGACCACCTTCAGCACCGCGAAGCCGACGACGCCGACGGCGGCGAGCTGCACCAGCGGTTTCATGGAATCTTCCCGGGAACGAGACCTCCGACCCTACGGGGCCCGCCCCGCCCGGGTTCCAGTCGTCCTACCAGCTGGTCTTGCAGCCTCCCCCGTTCGCGTTCACCCAGTTCATCTGCACCAGGAAATCCCGGGTGCCGATCTTCATGTTGGCGGTGGATCCGTTGGACGTGGTGTAGGTGGTGCCGAAGTTCCAGGCGCACTTGTCCGCGTTCTCGTTGCCCGAGTTGTCGTACCACGCGTTCAGATCCTCGTCGGTGTTCGTTTCCTCGGTCTCGTGGGCCAGGGTATTCACTTCGGCGTCGGCCGCGGGATCGTTGTTCGGCGATCCGTTGAGCGCGGTGCAGTCGGGGAAGTCGTTATCGTGCGGCATCGCCGCGTATTTCACGTCGTTGCCGTTCCAGGTGAAATTCCCGTGGTAGGCGCAGTACACGCTCCCGAACTCCCCGCCCAGATTCACCATCGCGTCGCTGAAAATCAGGTACAGGGTGGCGGGATCGTAGCTCAGCTTGCCGCTCGAGAACCCGGAGACGATGAGCGACTGCATCTGGGAGTCGGTGACCGGCACCAGCGGCAGGGGAACGCCGGTGTTGGCGGCCCAGTACTGCGTATAGGTCACGCTGTTCTGGACCGGGGTTCCGGCGCCGTCGGTGTAGGTGGTGTTGATGTTGTAGTACGGCGACCCGCCGAGGTGATTGAGGAAATAGCCGACGAGCGAGCCGTCCGCGCTTCCGGGCCCGGTGCCGCCGGCGGCGGGTCCGCCGCTGTAGATGGTGCGGCTGGACCAGTAGATCGCGGCGACTTTCTGCGCGTAGATGATCGGCCCGCCGTGGTAGTAAATGCCGTTGTCCGCGGTCGCCCCGCGCGCCGGCGCGCCGCCGGGACGCGCTTGCCCCTTCGGCAACATCAGGTGCAGATGGGGATGCTCCTGGGCAAACGCCGGCGGGGCGTTGGGGGCGAGACTCGAGTCGGGCCGGCAGGCGGCGATCGCGAGTCCTGCCGCCGTCGCGCAGCAGGCGGTGAAGAGCCAGCGGTGATGCACGGGACTCCTCCTGAAGCGGTTGCGCGACGTGGTTGCAACTCGGGTGCCAACCCGTTGCAGGCGGCAGCGGGGACCCGCGGGCCGTCGCCGCGTGGAATCGGGGCGGCGCCTGAAGCGGCGGCGCGGCAGGGGGTGCCGCTTGAGCGCCGCTTGATGCCTGGCCGTGAGCTTCCGGGCAACAAGGGAGGCCAACATGAACCGCCTGATGCTCGTCCCGCTCCTCTGCCTGGCCGCGCTCGGCCGCCTGGCGGCTCAGGACTCGATCGCCCTGGGCGCCCGGGTCAGGGTGACCTACGGCAAGCAGGCGATCGTGGGAGTGGTCGCCGCGCTCGATTCGGGAGCGGTCGTTCTCACCGGGGACGTGCCGGGCGGGCGGGTGAGCATTCCCGGCGCGACCCTCCGCCACGTGGACGTGAGCCGCGGCTGGCACCATCCCTTCGAAGTCACGGTGCCCGCCTTCGCCATCGGCGGACTGGTGGCGGGTGCGGTGGTGGCGGGAACCGGTCCCGAGTCGTCGTGCCATCTCGATCCCCGCAATCCCTACTCCCCGGAGTACTGCGTCGCGTTTCCCGTGGCGCGGCTGGTGGTGCGCCCGCTCATCGGCGCCGTGATCGGCGGCGTGGCGGGCGGGGCCCTGGGCCTGCTCGCGGCGCTGCCCTTCCACTCCGAGCGCTGGCGGCGGGTGCCGGCACAGGGGATCCATTGGTCGGTCGGGGCGAGCCGCGCCGGAGTGTCGGTGGGAGCGAGCTTCAGGCTCTAAGTGCCAGGTCGCTACGTCAAGACGATGGGAAGCGGTCCCCGGCGCCTTACCGACGGGGGGACTTCTTCTAGATTTCCTTTATGCTCTTCGGCGAAATCCTCCGGATCGCGTTCGACGCGCTCCGGGCCAACAAGCTCCGCTCCTTTCTCACGGCGCTGGGGATCATCATCGGCGTGGGCGCGGTGATCACCATGATCGCCCTCGGCACCGGCGCCGAGCAGGCGATCGAGGACCGGATCCAGTCCCTCGGCCCCACCCTCTTGAGCGTGCTCCCGGGGCAGGAGTTCCGTAACGGCGTGGCGGTGAGCGGGAGCATTTCGCTCACCTACGCCGACGACACCGCCCTCGCCAACAACTCGCGCTATCTCACCGCCGTGGTGCCGGAGCTGCAGCGCGGCTTCCAGATCCACTTCGGCGACCAGAACATCAACGAAGACGTGATCGGGACCACGCCCGATTTCATCACGGTGCGCAATTACACCTTCTCCGCGGGCCGGATGTTCACCTGGGGCGAGAACGCGGCCCGGAAACGCTACGTGGTGGTGGAAGCGCAAATCCCCGAGCTCTTCAACACCACCGCGGCGGCGATGGTGGGACAGGACGTGCAGATCCGCGGGATCACCTTCACGGTGCTGGGAGTGCTCGCCGCGCGCGGCGCCACCGGGTTCGGCTCGAGCGACGACGATCTTTTGATTCCGCTCGACGTCGCCCGCTACCGCATCGCGGGCACCGACCGCCTGCGCACCATCACCACCAAGGCGCTCTCGGTGGATTCGATTCCGCTCGCCATGATCGAGATCGAAGGCATTCTCCGCCGCCAGCACAAGATCGCCCCCGGCGCGCCGGACAACTTCCGGATCCGGAGCGCGATGGACGTGCTCTCCACCCTGCAGCAGACCACGGGGACCTTCAAGGCGCTCCTCGCCGGGGTGGCGCTGGTGAGTCTGGTCGTGGGCGGGATCGGAATCATGAACATCATGCTGGTCTCGGTCACCGAGCGGACCCGGGAGATCGGGGTGCGCAAGGCGCTGGGCGCGACCAGGCGGAACATTCTCTTTCAGTTCGTGGCCGAAGCGGTGGTGCTCTGTCTCGCGGGCGGGGCCATCGGCATCGTGGCGGGGTGGCTGGGCGCGGAGGGGCTGGCGCGCCTGGCCCACTGGAACACCCTGATCTCCCCCCAGGCGGTGGCGCTCGCCTTCTCCTTCAGCGCGCTGGTGGGTCTCGTCTTCGGCGTCTGGCCCGCGCGCCGGGCGGCGGGGCTCGATCCGATCGAGGCGTTGCGATACGAATAAGAAAAGGGGGCGAAGAGGCGAAGGGCGAAGAGGCGAGGGCGGACCCACCGACTGCAAAAGGCGCGCGAAAAGCGCAAGACGCACGACCCCCTAAACCCCAGCGGCCCAGGCTTCTGGGGCTTTTCCGCTGGCCCCGAAATTGCCCCGGAACAGGCTATCCCCTTCGAGCTTCGTCATGACCGCTCCGTGGCAGGACAGCTGGACCTTCCGAATCGTGGATCAGGACACGGGCGCCGCCGTGGCCGGGGTCCCGTTCACGGTCCTGCCCGAGGGCAAGGACGACGGCGGCTACTGGGTGAGCGACGCCGACGGCCTGGTCCGGGTGCCCAAAACCGATCACGCCCGGCTCCGCCTGCGCGTGGGTCTCCGCAACGAAGAAGTGATCGAGCTGGACGCGCGCGCCCTGGGCGACGATCCGGTCTCCCTCGCCGCGCCGCGGGGCGGTCCGGTGGGCGTCGCCGAGCCGGCGCCGCGGGAATCAGGGGCGGCGCACCGCGCCCCCGCCCCGGCGTCCGCGCGGCCGGGACAAATCCTGCGCTTCGCGCGCCTCGCCGTCCTCCCCGAGGATCAGGACGTCATCATGACGCCGGACCCCACGCTGGTGGGCGCGACCGGCGCCGCCGTCGACTCCAGCGCCGTCCGCTACGGCGTGGTGCTCGAGGTGGACGCGGTCTGGCAGTCGCAGGGCGCGGAAGCGGGCGAGCTGCTCTACACCGTGTCCCTCGGCCCCGGCGAGGAGATGAAGCTCGTCGTGGCCGACGGGAGGTGGCGCAAGAAGCCGGACGCCCGCGAGCGCCCGCTCCAGATCGTGGCCCGGATGGTGGCCGCGCGCCAGCTCGCCGACAGCATGGACGCCCTGCCCCTCGACCCCTGCGTGGCGAGCGATCTCAAGACGGTGGCGGGAGACACGGTCCGCCTGCTCTCCGAGCGCACCACCCGCGCGGCGGAGGCCCTGCGCCACCGCCCCCTCGGCGTCACCGAGCTCGCGGGCGATCCCGCGCCCGGCGCCTCGGTGCGCACCGTGCGCAACCTGCGCTCCGAAGGCGTGCTCAGTTATCACCTGGTGGAGCCGGTGGAACGCCACCACGTGATCGTCCGCACCCCGCGGCTCCGCCCGGCGGTCCTCGTCCCCTTCCGGCTCCCCAACATCGCGACCCGGGACGTGGTGCGCCGCTTCGGCCACGCCCTGCGCCGCGCCGCGCTGGACCGCGCGTTCGGCCCCGACATCGACCAGGTGCTGGCGGGCGATCCGCCGGCCGACGTGGAGCGGCGGCTCTACGAGCACATCAGCGCCCACCTCCCCTACTACTCGGCCACCATCATCGCGGCGGGCGACCCGGCGGAGCGGTTCTTCGCCCTCGCCAAACTGCTCGACCCGGAAGGACGCCCGCTCACCGACGTGATCGAGAACGTGGTGGTGGGCCGGGTGGGAAACTACGTCGCGTTCGCCTTGCGCTCGATCGCCCACGCGCCGGCCAAGTGGCGCGCCCTGCTCACCGACGACGCGGTGCGCCAGATCCGGGTCTTCCAGGAGAGCTCGGTCACCCTGCCGATCCCCGGGGTGTGGCTGCGCTCGGAGCTCTTCCCCGCGACGGTGGTGCGAGAGGAAGAGGCAGCCGAAGAAGGGCACGAGTCCAAGAAGGAGAGGCGGAAGAGGTCGTGAGCCGCTGACCCCGGGGCCACGCCCCGGGGTCAGCCAAGCCGGTGCCGGGTTCGTAGCCCGCGGCTAGTTACACCCCGGCACCGTCATCACCGCCGGCGCGGGTATCGCCTTCAAGTTGTTCTGCGCGAGCACCGCGTCGAACGCCGTCACCGCGGCACCGACCCCGCTCCAATTCGTCGCCACCGTCCGCAGCTGCCCGCACGCCGCGAGGTAGTCCCGGATCATCGCCTCGGTGGGAGCCATGTCGCCGTTCTCCAGGGTGTTCACCTGACCGGTGAGGGTGCCGTTCACGCCCACGAAAGTCGGCGGGGGCTGGGGACGCCCGAATCCACCGAATCCCCGCCCGCCCTCCGGGTTCCCGCCGATGGCGGCGAGAGTCGAATCGAGGGTCTTCGCCGCGGCGATCACGGGCGCGGGCAGGCTGGACGCGGTGTCCGCCTGCACCAGGCCCCGAAGCGCGGCAACCTGCTGGTAGCCGTCCCACGTCATCCGCATCGCGGAGACGAGCTTCATCTGGAGCGCGTATTGCGCCCGGACGTCGGCGGTGGTGGCCGGCGAGCGCGGATCGTTCTGCACCGTCACCGGCTGAGTGTAGGTCTTCCCGTCGACGGTGAGCTTCAGGGTGTACGCGCCCGGCGGGACCAGCGGACCCTCCGGCGACGGGGGCGTGAGGCCGGGGTTGGCGTTGATCTCGAAGCTGTGCGAGAACGCGGGCGGATCGTCGGTGCGCAGGTCCCAGTTGATCCGGTTCACGCCGGCTGCGGTCGGCATCGGCTCCGGCGTCGCGATCCAGAAGTTGGGCTCGGGAGGCTGGGCCGCTTCCTTCACCGGCGTGATGGGCGCGCTCGATAGATGCCGGACCACGGTCCCGGCCGCGTCCACCACGTCCAGCGAAATCTCCCCCGCCGGCTTCTGGGCCAGGTAGTAATCGATCAGCGCGCCCTCCGGCGGGTTGAGGCCGTGCGGCACCTCGGGCGGGAACGGCGTGTCGGCGCCCACGTTGCGGCGGACCCGGATCGCGTCGCCGGGCTGGAAGAGATGCGCCGGCTCGTTGGCGATGGCGGCGCTCGTCTGCCGCAGGGGCGAGATGTCGTCCAGGATCCAGATCCCGCGGCCGTAGGTGCCGGCCACGAGGTCGTTCCCCTTCACCACGAGATCGCGGAACGAAGTGTTGGGGAGATTGAGCTGGAGCGACTGCCAGTCGTCCCCGTCGTCGAACGACACGTACATCCCGCTCTCGGTGCCCGCGAAGAGCAGTCCCTGCTTCTTCGTGTCCTCGCGCACCACCCGCGCGAAGCTCCCGCTCGGCTGATCGGCGGCGAGACCGTTCACGATGGGGGTCCAGGTCTTCCCGTAGTCGCGGGTGCGATAGACGTAGGGCTTGTAGTCCCCCGAGGTGTGGCGGTCGGCCACGACGTAGGCCGCGGCGGGATCGAAATGGGAGGCCTCGACCGAGAGAATGTCCGCCCGGGGGGGCAGATCGGGGATGGTGACGTCGTCCCAGGTTTTCCCCTCGTCCTTGGTGACCTTCACGAGACCGAGGTTGGTGCCCACCCAGATCACGCCCCGCTTCACGGTCGAGAGCGACATGGATTCGATCGCGCTCCCCACCGGTGTCCCCGGCGCGCCGCGGCCCCGCATGCTGTCCGGCGGCGGCGTCACGCCCTTCGGAAAGCCCAGGTCGGGCGAGATCCTGGTCCAGTGCACGCCGCCGTCGGTGGTCGCCATCAGGAACTGGAACGCGGCGATCAGCTCGTGCTGATTCCAGGGCGCGAAAGCGAGCGGCTGGGAGACGGTGGTCCGCGCGTAGAGCGCGGGATCCATGGACGGGCTCACATTGATCCACTGTTCCGACGGATAAGTGATTTTCAGGATCCCGGAGCCCGACGCGTAGACGATGTCGGGGTTCAAGGGGTCGGGAATCGTGGTGCCCCACTCCCATCCGGGGACCGGGTTCCAGTCGAGCGGGGTCACCGCGCCCTGATTGCCGCGGCTCCGGATCCGGATCGCGCCGGCGTCCTGCTGGGACGCGTAGATCCAGTACGGCCAGGAGTTGTCCACCGTGATGTGGTAGACCTGCTCCGTGGACTGATTGTAGTAGGAGGTCCAGGTCCCGCCCCCGTCGAGCGACACCACCGCGCCCTGATCGAGGCCGAGGAGCATGCGCTGACCGTTGGTGGGGTCGATCCACATCTGCTGGGGGTCGTCGCCGCCGGGCGCGCCCTTGAAGCCGGTGAAGGTGTTGCCGCCGTCCGTGGACTTGTAGCTCGAGGTGTTGATGGTGTAGACGATGTCGGGGTTCTTCGGGTCCACGTAGACGCCGCAGTTGTAGCCGCCCTGCCCGTTGCCGATGCGGCGGTCCGAAGGATCCATCTGTTTCCAGGTGGTCCCGCCGTCATCGGAGCGGTAGAGGCCGAAGTTTCCGATCAGGTAGACCCGCTGGGCGTTGGTGTTCATCGCCACGGCGAGCGAGGTGCGGCCGTTCAGGTGCGGGAGCCCGCCCCCGGTGATCTCGTGCCAGGTCAGCCCCTTGTCGGTGGACTTGAAGAGGTGGGTCTGGGTGGGGCCATTGGCCCCGCCGCCGAACCCGCCCCCGCCCCCACCCGCGCCCTGCGCGGGAACCAGAAACGGACCCGACTGCGGCGTCACGTAGTGCCGGACCGTGGTCGCGAAGACCACTTCGGGGTGGTCGTCGGCCCAGGCGATCTTCTGGGCGCCGGTGGTGTCGTCCACGTAAAGGGTCTTGGTCCAGGTCGCGCCGCCGTCGGTCGAGCGGAAGACGCCGCGCATTTCGCTCTTCTGGTGCACGTCACCCTGGGCCGCGAGCAGCACCAGGTTGGGATCGTGCGGATCGACGAGGATCGAGGGGATCTGCCTGGTGGCGTCGAGGCCCAGGTGCTGCCAGGTCTTCCCCGCGTCCGAGGACTTGTAGACTCCGTTCCCCTCGTTGATGCCGCCGCCGGTGATCAGGTCTCCCATCCCGGCGTAGATCACGTTCGGGTCGGACGGCGCCACCGCGACGGCGCCGACCGAAGAGGCTTCCTTCACCGCGTCCATCACCGGGAACCAGGTCTCACCGGCCGAGGTGGTTTTCCAGACCCCGCCCAGAGGGAGCCCGATGTAGAAGACGTTCGGCTGGCCGATGACGCCTGAGACCGCGGCGACTCGACCGGCGCGGAAGGGGCCCACGTTCCGCCACACCAGGCCGGACACGAGGCTCGCCGGGAGAGGTGCGGGTGCGGGGGTGGGTCCGAAGGCGCCGAGGCTCGCGAGCAGGAGCAAGAGACCGGAGATCCGGAGTGCTACGGACGTGCGTGCGAACATGTGGTCGACTCTCTCGGAGTGAAGGTGTGGCGGCACGGTAATGATACGGGGAGCGGGGTGAGGGCGTTAGGGTCCTCACCCCCTGACTCCCTGACTGACTCGTCGTGGCTCGCGCCCTGGGGCCCGACCCAGCGATTAGAGCCTTCTCAAGGCGCGCCCGCGTCACGTCGCGGTTCCTGAGGCGAACGACTCGATAGCCGGCGGTCTCAAGCCATGCCGCGCGGGCGTCGTCGGACGCGCGCCGATCGCTCGCGTCGTGGACATCGCCCTCGAGCTCCAGCACGAGTCGTTCCGCGGCGCAATAAAAGTCCACGATGAAGCCCTGCAGGATGTGTTGGCGGCGAAACTTGAGGCCGAGCATGGCACGGTTGCGGAGCAACGACCAAGCCCGCCGCTCGGCCGGGGTCGGGGGTCAATCGAAGGCGTCGGGCTAGCGCGAAGGCGGGTCAGGGTGAGGACTTGACACTTTACTACTACACTTGTAAATCTACGCCTGTAGAATAACCCGAGAGGTCGAGGATGCCTAGTCGCCATCAGCTCACCGAGCTGCAGCTCGCGATCCTGCGCGTGATCTGGGACAAAGGGGAAGCGACGGTCCAGGAAATCTGGGAAGCGCTCCACCCCGAGCGCGGGCTCGCCCAAACCACCGTCGCCACCATGCTGTCGCGGCTCGAGCGCCGCGGGGTCGTCACCCGCCGCGCCCAGTCCCGGCAGTTCCATTACCGCGCCGCGGTGACCGAGGCCGAGGTCCAGCATTCGATGGTGGGCGAGCTGACCGAACGGCTCTTCGACGGCGACGTCACCGCCCTGGTCCAGCACCTCCTGAAGGGCGACGCCGTGAGCCCCGGCGACATCGCCAAGATCCGCGACATGATCGAGCGCGTCGAAACGAACGCCCCGGAGTCCAAATGAGCACTCCACTCTCCACCACCCTGTTCGCCTGGCTCCTCACCTACTCGATCCACAGCACGGTGCTCCTGGGCATCGCCTGGGCGGTGACCCGCCGCGCCCGGCTCGATCCCGCGGCGAGCGACCTCCTGTGGAAGGTGGCGCTCCTCGCGGGGCTCGTGACCGGGACGATTCAGTCTCGGCTCGCCATCGCGTCCCACACCGCGGTCACGCTGCACGTCGCGGCTATGACCCCGGGCTCACGCCCGGGGTCGGCCGCCGACACGGCCCTCGCCTCCGGCACCGCGGGCTCACGCCCGGGGTTGGCTACCGACACGGCGCTGGCTTCCGGCACCGCGGGCTCACGCCCGGGGTTAGCAACCGACACGGCGCTCGCTTCCGCCACCCCGGGCTCACGCCCGGGGTTAGCCGCGCGCTGGTTGCCCCTCGTGCTCGTGCTGCTGTGGGGCGTGATCGCTCTGGCATCGTGCCTTTACTACGTGGCCCGGCGGCTCATTCTGGTGGGCCGGCTCGCGGATCGCCGCGCGGTGGCGGACGGTCCCCTCGCCACGACCCTCGCCGAGCTGCAGCGCACCACGGGATACCGGCGCCGGGTGGAGCTGACCATGGCGCGGACGATTTCCAGTCCCGTCGCCCTCGGTCTCTCGGAGATCTGCGTGCCGGAGCTGGCGATAGAGCTGGGCGCCGAGCAGCAGCGGAGCATGCTGGCGCACGAGCTGGCGCATCTCGCGCGGAGGGATTCGCTGTGGCTGCTCTCCGCGAGTCTGATCGAACGTTTCTTCTTCTTCCAGCCGCTGAACCGGCTCGCGCGCCGCGAGCTCGAAACCACGGCTGAATACCTGAGCGACGAGTGGGCCATGAGAAAGACCGGATCCGCAGTCTCCCTCGCGAAGTGCCTGGCCACGGTGGCCGAATGGATTCAGGCGTCCCCGCTGGGGGTCCCGGTGGCGGGACTCGCCGAGCGGCGTTCCCTCCTGGTGTCGCGGATCGCGCGGCTCCTCGACGGGAAGCTCCCCGCGAGCGCGGCGTCCCGCCGGGGCTGGGCGGCGGTGGCGACGCTGGCGGTGGCGGCGACGGTGGCCGCGGCGCCGCACGTGTCGTCGCCCGCATCCCCGGTGACCGTAAACCGGGTCGCCGGAGCGGACTCGACGTCCTCCCGCGTCCCGGCCTCGGGTCCCAAATCCTCTCCGTCCGCCCCCGTCTCGCGAGCGCAGTCCTCTGCCCCGGGCCCCCTCTCCGCTACGCGGCGCGAGGGCACGGCGACGGCCGAGCAGGATACCACGGTCGTCAAGGCCCTCATCGCCCGGCTCAAGGACGATAACGCGAGCGTCCGCGCCGCCGCCGCGCATTCGCTGGGCCAGCTGGGTGACGCGCGCGCGGTGCTGCCGCTGATCGACGTGCTCGCGGACTCGGACGGCGAAGTCCGCTCCAACGCGGTGGACGCGCTGGCCGAGCTGGACGACCCGCGGGCGAT